>JAHQVL010000156.1 GCA_019634345.1 Rhodothermaceae bacterium | reverse complement strand
CGGGCGAAGAGTTTCCCGTTTTCATCGATGCGGGGTTCAAAGGGCGGTGTATTCCACAACTCAAGGGGGTCGGGAGGCTGAACGTCATAATGACCATAAACCAAAACGGTGGGTTTACTGGCATCCACTATGTGCTCACCATAAATAATAGGATGCCCCCCCGTTTCCATCAACTCCACCTTCTGCACCCCAATCGCCTTCATATGATCCACCAACCAGGTCGCACACCTACGCACCTCATCCGCATACTCCGAATCCGTACTGATAGACGGTATCTTCAACAACTCAACGAGCTCTTCAACAAAGGTAGGGAAGTGGTGGGAGGCGTGTTGTAGGGCGCTTTGCATAACATTCTTCGGTTTCTGGTTTCTAGTTTCTCGTTTCTGGTTATGAAAGTAGTTGCTGAATTGTCTATTAATGGTGTCCGAAGATAATGTTGCATATAAAAAATAAAAATAGTGGCTACGATAAAATCATTTGAGGAGTTAGAAATATGGAAAGAGGGACGTAAGATTAACAGAGAAATCTATAGGCTGACACGGCATGCTTCCTTTTCAAAGGATTATGCCCTCAAAGATCAAATCCGACGTGCGTCAATCTCAATAAATGCCAATATTGCAGAAGGGTTTGAACGTGATGCGAGGAGAGAAATGGTTTATTTCCTCTCGATCGCAAAAGGATCCGCTGGAGAAGTTTTGTGCTTACTCTACCTGGCCCTTGATGAAAAATACATCACCCAAAAAGAGTTTGACAAGGTCTACGTGATGATCAGAATCCAAATGCAAAAAACTGCCAGATTCATCCAGTACCTGCAAAATTCCACTAACAATGGGCTAAGGAGTAAGGCTCGTTTTTAAGATAGGATCTTTGGTCTTTCAGCGTTCTGGACCCCTCTGTCCCTTTGGGACATCTCCCCTTAAAAGGGGAGAATTGTTGGATGCATGGAGCATGAACTCTGCTAGAGAGGAGAAAGCGAATCACAATTCGCTTTCATCCCGCCAGCGAAGCAGTTTCCATGCCTGCCCTTCAGCGGAGCGGGAGAGAATGAAGTTTACGTTGCCGTCGCCGCGGAAGACGTCGCCGCCTTCGAGGTTGATGGTGAGGCTGAACGAGCGGACGATGCGGGCCTGGGTGCTATCTTCGAAGAGGGTTTGGGAGATGATTTGATTCCATTGGAGCTGAATCAGGCCGGCGTTCTGGAAAAGCCGGCGCGTTGACTCAATCTCTTGTGAGAAGCCCCATTGTTTTTCCACCTGGATGTCGAAATCGAAGTAGGTGAAGGTAAAGGTGGAGTCCAGGAGTTGCTCGTACAACGAGATGTCCCTGAGTTCGTAGGCGGCCTCGAAGTTGGCAAAGAATCCGTCTATGGTAGCTGGGTCGCCGAGGAGGGTGCCAAAGGGGTCGCCTTCTTCAAGAGCAGGGGCAAAGGGGTTGCACGCAGAAAGAAGGGTGATGAGGCAAAGGAGACAAAGGCCGCAACTAGCCGGTAAACTTATATCCGATACCGTAGACGGTCTGAATATATTTTGGTGCTGTTGCGTCATTTTCGATCTTCTTGCGTAAGGAAGCAACATGCCTGTCTATGGTACGTGTTGCTATATCTTCTTTGATATCCCAAACATCCCGTAAGAGCTGGCGCCGGCTTACTGTGCGGCCGCGGTGTTGGATGAAATAATACAGGATGCTGAACTCAAGGGCCGTAAACTGCAGTTCTTCGCCGTTCTTTGAGGCGGTATGACTGCTGAAGTTGATGTCCAGGTCGTCAAAGACGTAATGGTCGATCTCTTCTTTATGGTTATTCTGGCCCCGTTTGATAATAACTCTGCAACGGGCTGCCAGTTCATCCTTGCTGAAGGGTTTCGTTACGTAGTCATCAGCGCCCAGGTCAAACCCTTTGAGTTTATCCTTTTCTGAAGATCTGCCGCTGAGAATGATAATGGGAGTCGTAACCCCATGCGTACGAGCCTCACGAATTACATCGAACCCGTTTTTTTTGGGGAGCCCCAGGTTTATAACAGCAACATCGAATCCCGGAATTGCGATCAGGAGTTTGACCGCTTGAACCCCTTCTCTGGTCCAACGTACATCATAACCCTGATCCACGAAGAAGTCTTCGAGATCAGTACCGACCTGGGGGTCGTCCTCAACAATCAGCATGCGTGAGGCTGGCATTGCGCATTGAACATTTGATGAGCGGGTCAACAGGGGCCTAAATGGGGCCCGCACACAGAATTCCTGTTGCCTGTAATCCGTAGTAAGTTTAAAGCTTACAACAGGAAGATAGCAACCATCTATGAATAACCGATACTATTTCTATTAGATAATATGCCGAATTACAACTATACGCTCATAATTTTGGCTACTATTGTTGGCTTTTTCACGTTAGCGGCTATTCTTTTAGTACCGGTTTACCGGTTTTTGCGGAAAGAAGAGAAACTAAGTGCGGAGTGGACGGAAGAGAAGCTTGGGGAATGAGTGCAGCCCCTCTGTCTCTTCGAGACGTCTCCCCTGGAAGGGGAGAATACGCTTGGGGTTAGCTGTATAGCCATACTCAAAGCGTGTCCTCCTCTTCCAGGGGAGGTGGCCCTAAGGGTCGGAGGGGTCTAAAGTCACCTTGTCCCTCAGCCGGTCAAGAGTTTTGGGGCCGATGCCTTTCACATTTGTCAGGTCGTCGACGTTTTTGAAAGGGCCGTGGGTTTGGCGGTAGGTGAGGATGCGTTGGGCCATGGCGGGGCCTATTCTGGGGAGGCGTTCTAATTCTTCTTGGGAAGCGGTGTTGATATTTATGTTGCCGCCGGCAAAGAGCACGTCCTTTATCGTGACACTGTCGACTGAAGCCGCATGTGCTTCCACGGCATTCAGGCTATCTTGGATGCGCGCTCTTTCCTTCATTTCCAATGTGGCTGCTTCAAACAGGCTATCTGTTTCTGCATAGATGTCCGTGTCAAACAGGAGCGTTCTTTTTTGAATAGACTTCAAGACCGTGCCGAGAAGGAGGAGGCTTAAGATGGTGGCCAGCGCATACGATTCCTGCCGGGTCATCGCCACTTTCTGTTGTATTCTGTATAACGTGTAGGTAATGCGTTTTTTCCAGTTCACAACGGTGGGTGCTTAACGTCGGTGATTTGTGTACCTTCATAGACACCTAAACGGACTAAAACATACCCTCATGGGCCAAATATTTCGAACGGAAGCGATTGTTTTGCGCAACATGGATTATCGCGAAACAAGTCAAATTGTGACCCTCTTTACAAAGGAGAAGGGAAAATTGACGGTACTCGCGAAAGGCGCTCGCCAGGCCAAGAGTCAGTTTGGGTCAACGCTACAACCCATGTCGCACATTCAGGCTGTGGTGTATCATAAGCCAACGCGAGATATTCAAACGCTTGGCGAAACCTCCCATCTGTCTTTGTTTACGGGACTAGGAGCGGGGCTTGAAAAGTTGGCCATTGGGCTACAGGTAGTAGAGATGATTTATGCGGTAGCGCAAGTGGAAGAGGAAAACGAACCCCTTTTTCGCCTTCTCCTGGAAACCCTTTACTGCTTGGATCAGGAGGAGGAGCACATCGAGAATATTTGGCCGTTCTTTCAAATTCAGTTGGCCAGCACGTTAGGGTTTCAGCCCTACATCCAGAAATCGGATGTAGAATCCATCACGCAGGAATACGGCTACCTTGCCCTGGAAACTGGGGCGGTTCATGCACAGATTATCACAGGGGTGCAGGCGAGAAAGGCATCCCGAAGCGCATTGAGAGGGTTTGCCGTTTTGGCAAAAACGAATCTGGAAACGGTTATGCGGATGCACATGAGTGAACAGGTACACCACGAGGTGTCTGTATTGGTCGATAGTTATCTCCGTTATCACCTCGAAGAAGCCTTGCCAACACGTTCAGACAAGGTAATTGCGCAGCTATTTAATAAAAAGGATGGTTAAGGACTGGAACTTAACCTATGAATATTATTATATTTGTGTAACATGTGTGCAAAAGTGGTGTGCGTTGCCTCTATATTGAACGTAATCGCTCGCCTGTGAGAGGGAAATCCTGTTTCAAAATGCCCTTTTTAGATATTGATGATGTCTTATGAGCCGAAAGCATCTTACCAGTAAGCAGCATGCGTTCTGGACGTACCTGAAAGACTATGTGAAAAACAACGGCGTCTGGCCGACATACCGTGAATTGGTAGACGAATTTAGCTATCGCTCGCCGAATAGTGTGACGCAGAACTTGCAAGCACTGCATAAAAAAGGGTTTCTCGTTAAGGATGACGATGGTTACCAGATCTCAAGCATGGTCGTGCAGGGTGCTCAATTGGGGCCCATCGGTATTCCGATAACAGGTATTATTACGGCAGGTGTCTTACAAGAAGCGGTTGAAGCGAATCTGGGCACAATTACACTTGAGACCCTCTTTCCAAGCCTGGACCGAATGTTTGCAATCCGTGTATCCGGGCAGTCGATGATTGGTGAAGATATTCACGATGGCGATTATGTGCTGCTCATCGATGACGACATTCCCAATGGCGGCATTGGAGCGGTGATGTACAATGGAGAGACGTCCCTCAAGCGCATCTACAACGAAGCAGCCGGATTGCGATTGGAGCCGGCCAACGATGAATATCCAGACGTATACATCACTCCTGATGTGTTCGAAGAGGTCCGCATCCTCGGCCGTTATGTAGGCCACGTAAACAAAGAAGGCATCTACCGAAGAAGCAGTATCCGGAATCGCGCAGCGTAAGTTTCAACCCGCTGAATTAAGATTCATCTCACGGGTTTCTAGTTTCTTGTTCCTGGTTTCTATTGAAAGCTAAGGTCCTTGGCCAAATAAACAACCCAAAACCCGAAACAGCTCAAATAAACCCTCCTTTGAGCTTATAGAATCGACTTTAGCGCTTTCTGATCGTGCTCGTCGAGTCCTTCAAGGATTGTATGTCCCATTCTGTCCCGCTTGGTCAATAGATACTTTTCGTTGACTTCGTTCGGTGGAATTTCGATGGGTACTTGCTCTACGATTTCAAGGCCATATCCTGAAAGCCCTACGCGCTTCGTAGGATTGTTGGTCATCAGTCGCAACTTACGGACGTTCATCTCTCTCAGTATCTGGCAGCCAATCCCATAGTCACGGTGATCCATTTTAAAGCCTAGTGCAAGGTTCGCATCGACGGTGTCCATCCCTTCTTCCTGCAGCTTGTAGGCTTTTAGCTTGTTGATCAAGCCAATGCCTCGGCCTTCCTGCTTCATATACAAGACCATTCCCTGCCCTTCTTTCTCGATCTGAGTCAGTGCGCGCGCCAATTGGTCTCCACAATCACAGCGCATCGAACCAAAGATATCTCCCGTTACGCACTGAGAGTGTACGCGGACCAGCACGGGCTCATCTTCTTTCCATTCTCCTTTGTGCATAGCGAGATGGACATCGCCCGTGAGACGCTCCTCGAATGCAGTCATGGTAAACTTCCCGAAGCGAGTTGGCATCTCGACATCGATAACGTGCCGGACCAATTTCTCATTGAGCATCCGATAAGCGATCAAATCCTTGATCGTTATAATGCGCATATCATGCTCTTTCGCGATTTCCAATAACTGGGGTACACGTGCCATCGTGCCATCGTCATTGAGAATCTCAACCAGTACACCCGAAGGATGGAAACCTGCCATACGAGCAAGGTCGGTCGTCGCTTCGGTGTGCCCTGCACGGCGCAATACTCCGCCTTCCATGGATCGGAGAGGAAAGATGTGTCCAGGGCGAGCAAAATCGCTGGGTCTTGCCTTAGGATCAGCAAGAGCCTTTATCGTTTGAGCCCGGTCACTTGCAGAAATCCCTGTTGTGGTCCCTATTTTATAGTCTACCGAAACAGTAAAGCCCGTTTCATGCAAGGAGGTATTGGAACTGACCATCATGTCGAGATTCAACTCGACCATGCGTTCACGGGTGATAGGGACACAGACGAGGCCTCGCCCTATGTTCACCATGAAATTAACCAGCTCCGGGGTAATGGCTTCTGCAGCGCAAACAAAGTCGCCTTCATTTTCTCGGTCTTCGTCGTCAACGACGATTACCAACTTGCCTTGCCTGATCGCTTCGATAGCATCTTCAATGCGGTCGAAAGAGTGATCATCCTGAGGTTCAAGGACATCCGACATACGCTATTACGATTTGTGAAATGGAATACAGCGAACTACCTATTCTGGTATATCGCCTAATAGCTGAATGAATAAAAATGTCAGGTGTTTCAAGAAGTTATTCTAAACGATCAATGGCGCTTTTTTCAACACGAAGCCGAGCCGATTTGTCGATCTCTATCGTAACGCTTGTATCGCCCATCTGCACCACGGTGCCATGAAGCCCGCCAACCGTAATGATTTTGTCTCCTTTCTTCAGCGCTTCGAGCATGTCTGCCTTCTCTTTTTCCTTTTTCTTCTGTGACCGCTGTTGAGGGCGGATGATAAAGAAATAGAAGACAATAAAAATAAGGAAAATCGCTATCGGGCTGATAAACGGATTTACCTCTTCAGATTGGCTCTGCGGGACCGAGAATAGGGCTAGGAGTAAGGAGGCCATGCTTTTTCTGTTTCGTGTTTCGCGTTTCGTGTTTCGGGCTTGTTGCGGGTTGAAGATGCACGAACCCGAAACCAACACGAAACCCGGAACCAGAAACTCGAAACCAATCAAATAAAATTATTTGATTGTAATGTTCGGTGGAAAAAAAAGAGGGCAAGCTTACCGTATCGCACCGCTACGACCTCCTACCGCTGCTACCTTCCGGTCCTGACGGGGTTCAGAGGGAGCTGGTCGTACGGGACTTGCCCATGTTTTGCAGAACCAGCGCCTGCAAATGAAGGGTCACAAACAGTATGAACCCCAATTGGTTCCAGCGTGAACCTCAGAAGAGTGAAACAGCATCTATATCAATAGCCATTCTATACCCCTTCGGCAGGCTTTTGGCTCGCTTGCTGGCTTGAGCAACCAATTCCCTAAGGGTGTTGTGGGTGATTTTTTTAGATGCCTTTAAAATGACATGAAATCTGTACTGCTTCTTAATCTTGCTGATCAAGGCGGGTTGAGGGCCAAGCACCTGGATGCCTGCTACTTGGGGTAAGTGTCTTGCCCATTCTCCACTCAGCTTCTCTAGCATCCCCTCCTCGGGCCCCTTGAACTCAATTCTGACAAGCCGGCCAAATGGAGGGTATTGCAATGTGTTGCGCTGCTCGAGGGCATTTTTAGCAAAGAGCTCGTAATTATGATTGATCGCATATTGCAACACAGGATGCTGAGGATTGCGCGTCTGCAACAATACTTCTCCCGGTCTGCTGGCCCGTCCAGCTCGGCCTGCAACCTGCGTGAGCAACTGAAACGTTCGCTCATCGGCTCGGAAGTCAGGCAGCAACATCCCTGCGTCGGCGTTGATGACACCTACCAGGGTGACACGCCCAAAGTCTAAGCCCTTAGCAACCATTTGAGTGCCGATCAAAATGTCTGCTTCCCGCCGCTCAAACTGGCTGAGGATTTTATGGTGGGCATTTTTTGTGGACGTCGTGTCAAGGTCCATTCGTAATAATCGAGCAGTAGGAAAATGGGCTTCGATTTCTTCTTCTACACGTTGGGTACCTGCTCCAAGCCTTGAAAGATCAGTGCCCCCACAGTTGCCACACTTGCGCATGATTTTCTGGGTCTTGCCACAGTAATGACACCGCAGGTGGTGTTGTACTTTGTGATACGTGAGGGTTACAGCGCAATCATCACACATCGGGGACCACCCGCACGTCTGGCACAATAAAACAGACGAATAGCCTCGGCGGTTTTGCAGGAGGATGATCTGCTCTTCTTTAGCAAGTCGCTGACCAATGGCCTCCTTTAATGGTTTGGATAACACCCCGGTGAGCTGCTTCTTTTTCTTCTCCAGGGTTAGATCGATGGTTCGGACTGCGGGGAGTGGAGCTGCCGTTTTTCCCGGTACTGGCACGCGCTCTGGCATAGAAAGATAGGTGTACTTCTTCTGAATCCTGGCATTCGAGAATGACTCCAGGCTCGGCGTGGCTGATCCAAGAATGCAAACCGCTTTATTCATCGATGCGCGCATGACGGCCACATCCCTGGCATGGTATCGAGGAGCTGGGTCAAATTGTTTATACGAGCCCTCGTGCTCCTCGTCGACGATAATCAGTCCGATATTTTCTAAAGGAGCCAGGATGGCTGAACGAGGACCAATTACAATCGGGAAACGCCCGCTTCGCAACGCTCGCCATGCATCATACCGTTCACCTGGACTCATCCTCGAATGCAGCACCGCAATCACATCGCCAAAATGGGCCCGAAATCGGGTCACCGTTTGAGGCGTCAGGGAAATTTCTGGTACGAGTACAATGCCGGTCTTACCTTGCTTCTGCACGTCCTTGAGCGCAGCGATATAAACTTCTGTTTTACCGCTTCCCGTAACACCGTGTAAAAGAAACGTCTCAAACCGAGAAGCAGCAATGGCTGTGTGTATACGCTCCAGCGCTTGAACTTGCGCAGTGTGTAAGGTGTGGATAGGCGGCTTAGGGGGATTCGTCGGCATATCCCCCAGGGGAGTACGCAGTACCTCTTTCTCTACGATACGCAGCATGCCTCGCTTCTCCAGGCTTTTCACCGTCGAGCTACTTGCGCCAGATCGAGCGAGTGTTTCTGACACTGAAGGAATCTCGCTGCCTTCCTGTTGAAGGTCATACAACGTATGCAGGACCGCGTGTTGTTGTGGGCCTCTTACCTCGGTTTTTAATTCCTCCAGGCTTTGTTGATTGGGAATCGACGAAACCAGTGTAAGGTGCCTCGCTTTTTTGATGCGTACCGCCGGCTTCTTTAATGCCGACTCAAGGCGTACATAACCGGCCTGCTCAAGGCGCCTCAAGGTAGTCAGGGAGATGGTTTTGTCAATCTTTTGGAGCGCATCCAGGGTACTACCGTCATGCATTCTCAGCGTGTGGAGAAGCTCTTTCGTTGATTCATTGAGCGCAGCGCTCGCGTTTTCAGTGGCGCTGAAGTGGACCGTATAAGTATTTCGGAAATCGATCCCGGAGGGCAAGGTTGCGCGAATCACCTCTCCCCAGCCACACATGTAGTAATCCGCAATCCATCGGGTCAAGGTAAGCATTTCTTCCGTCAGCGAAGGACGAGTATCCAAGACATCCGATACAGCTTTGAGCCGGGTTACATCACGTTCCTCATTAGATAGCTCGACAACCAGTCCGGTTAGGATGCGTCTTCCAAAAGGGACCACGACGCGGCTCCCCACCTGGATGCTGGATTGCATTGCTTCGGGTACAGTATAGTCGAAGGCTTTGTCTAAAGGAATGGGTACAACTACGCGCGCTATCATTATGTACTGCTATTGAGAAATACCGGTAAGGGTGCAACTTATATCCCACAGCTTCTTCGCTGCGGCACGGTCATATGAAATACTAGACGACCCTTTCTCCTTGCTGTCTGCAAAGTATTTTCCTGTAATGCCTGCTACATCTGGAGACGTGGCCAGGTAGAGTGACGTGGCCGCTCCAGACTTTGGGTTCTTGAAGAACGGGCTGAAGAGCTTGAAGAAAAAGGAAAAAAGACTGAGGCCATTATTGGCAATGTTCGTCGCCACAACACCGGGGTGCAATGCATTGGTTGTTACGCCCGTTCCTTCAAGCTTGCGGGCCAATTCATACGTAAACAACACATTTGCCAGTTAAGATTGACCATAAGCAACATACCCGTTGTATGAACCCACCTTTTCAAGGGCATCAAATTTAATTTTAGCAGATTGATGCGCATTCGATGACACATTCACGATGCGCGAGTGTGGCGTCGACTTGAGTACATCTAGCAAAAGATGGGTCAACAGAAAGTAGGCAAGATGATTGATGGCAAACGTTGCCTCGTATCCATCTTCTGTGAGTTGATGTTTGGGCATAAATACCCCGGCATTATTCACCAGGACATCCAGGCGGTCAAACGCACTGAGGAACGATGCCGCAAGCTCACGGATTTGTTTTTGGGATGACAGATCTGCGATGAGCAGGTGGACCGTTGAACTTCCTGTACTTTTCTCGATCTCTGCCTTCGCGTTGCTACCCCGTTCCTGGTTTCTACACACCATAACTACCGTTGCACCTTGTTGTGCTAACTCACGCGCTGTTTCGAGTCCAATGCCGGCATTTGCACCTGTAACAATACAAACCTTGTCTTTCATGCGGGTAGGGGGCTATTTGCGGTTGGCGTTTTTGGTTTTAGGGTCTTGAAGATGGTCGAGTAGAAAATCAGCTAGGGTGTCAACAGCCGGTGAGGTTGCCTCAACAGAACGATACATCCCGATCGTGGTGGTGAGTATACTTTGAAGCATATCCGAAGATTCTAGCAGGCACATGTCCTCCGTAACAGCGCTTTCCGCGATAAATCCAACGCCCAACCCAGCCTGAACCGCGGCCTTTAACGCGGTTAAGCTATAGCTGCTAAACGCAAAATGCCAGGGCTTCCCCAGGGCTTTTAAAAACTCGATGCCTTTGTCTCGAATAATACAAGGGTATCCGGTAGAGTCAATGATAATAGGCACAGATTCTTCTTTGAGGAAGTCGTAGTCTTGATGATGGACCCACACGTAGTTCTCGTTCCAAAGCGGGGTTGTATAACTGTTCGCATACTGAAGATTTGCGACAGCCAGGCACAACTCGTTCTTTTTAATCATCCCAGACAATTTCCAGCTTGTATCCACAACCAGTTCCAATTCAACCTTGGCGCAGAGCCGCCCAAACTTGGTCAGTAGATCAACCAGGTGGCCGATAGCAACCTCTTCCAGTACACCAATCCGTACTTTCCCTTCGGTCTCGGTC
The DNA here is from genome assembly GCA_019634345.1 of Rhodothermaceae bacterium. GTDB lineage: Bacteria > Bacteroidota > Rhodothermia > Rhodothermales > JAHQVL01 > JAHQVL01. Next base: position 14,617 of record JAHQVL010000156.1, on the reverse strand, counting down.
AAGGAGAGCTTGGCGATTGCTTCTTCGTTGAGGTTGAGAATGCGCCGGGCGTAATCGACCAGTACTTGCCCTGCTTCTGTCACTTCAATGGTTCTGCCCTTACGCTGTAGTAACGACATACCCACTTGTTCTTCGAGTCGCTTGATTTGCAAGCTCAGGGCGGGTTGCGTTCGAAACAGTTTTTGAGCTGCCAGGGTGAAGCTATTTGTTTCTGCAATGGTGACTAAACTGCGTAATTGATCAATGGAGAGATCGTTCGTCATATCTATAACAAAAACTTATCGATTCGATTAAAAATATAAATGGATCTTATGCGAAAGAGTTTCATAACACCCCTCGAACTAGTTCGTGCGCAGTAATAAGTCACCTTTTAACCGAGAACGCGTATGATCCGTCTCCCTAAGTACACAACACTTATCCTGGCATTCATTGCCGTATACTTTATTTGGGGTTCTACCTATCTGGCGATTCGTATTGCAATTGAAACGATGCCACCCCTCACCATGCTTGGATTCCGATTTGGAGTTGCTGGCCTCATCATGTTAGCCTGGCTCACCCTTCGTGGTGTCCAATGGCCTTCATTCTCACAATGGCGTACAGCCAGCATGGCAGGTGGATTAATGCTATTTGCCGGAACAGGCACCGTCGCAGTCGCCCTGCAATATGTGCCTTCAGGTCTGGCAGCCCTCGTGATTACCACGGTCCCTTTGTGGATGGTTCTCTTAAATTGGCTTTGGAAGAAGGGGCCGCGGCCTACATTGCTGTTTTTTGTCGGCTTCTTTATGGGGCTCATAGGTGTATTCCTTCTTGTCGACCCTTCAGCCTTTTTGGGTACCCAAACGGAAGGGGTGATCGCCATCATTGCTATCATGGGCGGCTCGGTTTGTTGGGCCGTAGGATCCTTGTATGGCCGTGATGCAGACACACCGTCTGATCCGTTCATGGCAACGGCTATTCAGATGACAATGGGTGGTGTTATTCTTTGCCTTGGAGGAGCTATGATGGGAGAGCGCATCGCCTTTACGGCTGAGATGTTAACCATGCGGTCGCTGGGAGCCTGGTTGTACCTCCTTATATTTGGTTCGTTTATCGCCTTCAGCGCGTATATCTGGTTGATGAAAAACACATCGCCGGCGAAGGTATCCACGTACGCATACGTTAATCCTGTGATCGCTGTTTACCTGGGATGGGCCTTTGCCGGAGAGCCCATTACACCTCAGATTATTCTTGCTTCGCTTCTTCTGGTGTCTGCAGTGGTAATCGTGCTGAGATATGGGACGGCGCAGGAGCGGGGGAAAGTCCGGAGCCCGGAGCCAGGAGTCCGAAGTATTGAGAAGAAGAGGAGGAAGTGGAAGTTCTTGGGATCTGGTGCTCGTCCGAAACGGGCCTGATTTTAGGGAGGCGCTCTTTGGGGCGCCTCTTTTTTAGGCAGTAACAGTCAAGGCCTGGCGGAATGCGGCGATGTTTTCTGCGACCGAGTTTGGCCCGCCAAAGATGGCACTGCCCGCAACGATGGTGTCTGCGCCTGCCTGGACGACTTCTCGCACGTTGTCTGCTTTGATGCCGCCGTCGACTTGCAAGAATGGAGACAGGCCGCGGTTGGTTAGCATTTTTCTGAGCCGCCGAATTTTGTCCGTGCTGGTAGGGATATACGCTTGTCCGCCGAACCCTGGGTTCACGGTCATAACCAGTACCAGGTCCACATAGGGCAATATCTCTTCGATTGACCGGAGAGAGGTAGCAGGATTCAGCGTCACTCCTGCGAGCAAACCCGCCTCATTGATTTGTTGAATCGTGCGGTGCAAATGGGTGCACGCTTCTACGTGAACCGTTATCCGATGCGCCCCTGCCTTTGCAAAGGCATCGATATACAACTCTGGGTTTTCAATCATCAAGTGAACATCCAACAACGCCCCGGTCCGCTCAGACAGGGGTTTGAGCGCTCGCACAATCAGAGGGCCAATAGTAATATTCGGCACAAAGTGCCCATCCATCACATCAATATGAAGCCAATCCGCCCCAGCATCGAGCGCTTCAACGCAATGGGCCTCAAGCCTTCCAAAGTCAGCCGAAAGAATAGAAGGGGCTAGGATCATTTTCTGGTTTCTGGTTTCTGGTTTCTGGTTTCTGGTTGGTCAGGATTTGCTCGTAGTCAACGTGAAACAAACGAGAAACAAGAAACCAGAAACATAGAAACCAATCAAATATACATATTTGATTGTCGTTAGAATGTAAACAAGGCGCGGGCCATGACGATGCGGCCGATTTGGGGTGCGCCGACGAACTCACGGTGTGTTGAAACTGATTTTCCGTTGACAAACGTCAAGAGGTTTTGAGCTGTCAGGTCAATCCGCAAACCAGTAATTTGCCGGCCAAAATCATAACCGACCCCTGCATCAAAAACAACATAATCGTCGACCATCCCTTCAAACGGGCCCGTAATCACAATGAATTCGTTGACGGCCCTTCCGGATGCTCTCAGGGAGAGGCCGAAGGGGAATTGATACTCAGCGCCCATGCCCATCTTGAACGTTGGTGCATTCAGTGCAACAGCCAACTCGCTGCCTTCTTCTTGCAATTCGGTGTTGTCAAAATAATCATCGCTAATATACGACATGTGCGCGTGCATACGCAGCTTCTCTGAAGCGATGTACTCCACTGCAAGGTCTGTTCCCCAAAGGGTCACGTTCCCGAAATTTCTGTACGAGAACAGGCCTCCAGCGATATTCGCAGGCGTCCCGTCTGGTAATATTTGTTGATCGGGGGAAACAACCCCGACTCGTGTATTTGAATAAGCGGGTAACTGCTCTGGGCCGTCTGAAATAAGTGTGGCGAGGAATGCGGCCGTTTGTTCGGCATTCTGGAGATTCATGCTCTGCAGAAAGGACGCGAGCTCTGGGTCCGCATTGATAAAGTCGCCGAGTATGGGGGACAATAAATTGGTCAAATCCTCCTCAAGAGCACTCATGTACACATACGGAGATTCGAGGGCCAGTGGGCCGATAAAATTCTTCTTTTGGGTAACGTACGCGTCGGCAGATACAATGAATCGCCGGCCAATCACGCCGTTGTAGCCGATCTCAATCGAACTCGTTCTTGTCTGCTCCAGCGGGGCGATATCCACAGGGCTGTTTACCGGCCTGAAGGCTGCTCCATCGAGCCCGGGTATACCCAGCGTGCCAGATGTTTCGCCCTGTACAAAGGGGACGAGCTGATTTACAAGACTGGCAAAGCGTTGGCGTTCAGACAGCGAGAGCGTGTTCAGTTGTTCATTGACAGGGTCACCATTGAGTAACAATTGAGTGATCTGGCTTGCAAAGGATTCGTAAACCGGATGAATGGGCAATTGATCAAGGGGTACCATTTGGCCGAAGAACGCCGGCGAGTCGGGTTGCTGAAGATCGCCGAGGTCTGGGAGCAAGTAGCGAATCTGTCCGCTTTCCCTGTATTGATTGAACGAAAATCCATCGTAAGCGCCACGCCCTTGTAGTGTGAATCCAAAAGGTCCATTGATGACTTCGTTCGCAATAGGAATGTCTAGAAAGTTCGGGTTCAATACAGGAGCACCAAAGGCCTGGTTTGCAGCTACCTTAAACGTATGGGAAGGGGTGATTTTGAACGTGATGCCAGCCCGTGGAGAGAGTTGAAATTGTTCAAACAGGTTGTTGTAATCCCCCCGAAGCGCCAGTGTGAGGGTTACATCTTCAGTGAGTATCGTCGTTGATTGTGCATAGGCACCGAATTCTTCAATACGATCTTTCTCTTCGTTTCTCCCGTGAATCGTCCCCTCTGTTTTTGGGATGGTAAGTTTATAATCTGCCCCCGCTAAAAACTCTTCGCGGCCATCAAACAAGTTGAGATCGTATTGCATCTGCCCATTAACAAGGACGGTTTGATCTACAATGTTGAAGCGGGACCCCGAGATGGTCGTCGGATTGTAATAAAACGAACTCCCCCCATCGTTTTGATTAACGTACACCTGCGAGAAAAAAGGACCCGACTCAAAGCGTACCTGTCCATACAGGTAGGAAAAATTGTCCGTCTGCGCTGCACCAATGCCGGTAAGAAGGGCCATCTTTTGGGACAAGTATCCGCCGTTGGCAATGACTTTTGTTTGTTGATTAAACCGGTATTCAACCAGGCCGTTCAGGCCATATTTCCAATAACTATTGTCTCTGAGCGTGTCACCGTTTACACGAATGATGTCCAGGTCTTCTTCATTACCCCGGTTCAGTTCCCAGTCATCACCACTTGCATATTCGCCTACGATCTTGTAGCCCCAGTTCTGATTGTACGTGCCCGCGTGTCTGAATTCGGTTTCAAAGACCCCGCGTTCTCCACCTCCTGTAGAGATGCTTGTGCCGGGATAAGAGAACGGATCTTTCGTGATAAAATGGATGAGTCCCTGGTCAACCCCGGATCCATACAGTGCAGATCCTGGGCCTCTTACCACTTCGATTCGGCTGACGTCTAGCGTAGGGATGGGCATCAAACCGTATGCATTCACGGCAAGGCCCGGGATGGTTGAAAGGCGATGGTCACTGAGGATGTACGTTTCGCCTGTTACTGAGTTATTAAACCCGCGGAGAGAAATTTCCCGCCGGTCAATCCCCGTTTGAGCGTGATCAACGCCTGCGATATAACGGAGTGAGGAGGCGGGCGATAGAGACGTTTCACTTTGGATGTTATGATCACTCAGCACAGATACGGAGCTAATGGCATCCAGTATCTTTTCTTCTTGCCGCGATGCAGAAACTACGACTGTATTGAGGTGGATGCGATTCTGTTCAAGAGAAGCATCGATGTTTTTTAGTTCGCCCGCATCGACATCGACGAACAACCGCTCCTCATCGAATCCGACATATCGAATGATCAGTTCGTACTGACCGGGTAGGATTTGAGATAACCGGTACTGCCCGGTTCTGTTGGTGGAAGAGCCATCAATGATACCTACAACGCCAGGCTGTTTGAGGAAAACGGTAGCGCCTTCTAGTGGTTGACCATTTAGCGCGTCCGTAACAAGCCCGTTCACTTCAGCAAAACGCTGCTGCGCGAGTACATTCGTCGCAAAAAAAGCGAAGCACCATATTAAGACAGTTAGGCTTTTGATAGGCAGAGTTGCTAAGAGTGTTTCAGCATGTTTCCAGACAATACCAAAGCACATAAAGGGGCTTTGCATCGAATCATGAGATGTTAAATTATTTGTTTGGTTTCGGGTTTATCACTTCGTAATCAGCTAGATGGGTATGCCCATCTGCGTGTCGGGTTATTATAAACGCCAAATGGGTGCTTTTTATACCCCGAAACACGAAACTCGAAACCCGAAACCGATCACATTAATTCGGCAGAATTACATGTGATCGTACTTTAGAGTACCAACGCTACAATTGAATTGCAGAAAAAGAGGCGCAGAAAAGTGCCCTGATTGATAGAATTGGCTAAAAATTATTTAATAACGATAGGTTTCAGGTTCCACGTTCCAGGTTTCAAGTTGATCTAAACTGAACTTGCAAAAAACCTGAAACCTGAAACCTGAAACGTAATCAAAAGAAATCTTTTGATTACTTATTGAATCGTATACGTCAATCGGAGAATACCCATTCGGCCTAGTTCGGGGGCGCCGATGAATTCTCTATGTTCGTTGTTGAGTAAATTCTGTAAAGAGAAATCAACACGAAGGCCTTCAACCGACTGGTTGAAGTTGTATCCAGCGCCCAGGTCAACCAGGAAGTAGCTTTCTACATCGCCTACATAAGGCCCTGAAAGAACAGGGAATCCTTCAACGTAGCGCGCGGATGCGTTTACTGAGAGTCCTGCGTCGAGCTGGTAGCTGCCGCCAAACTTGGCCTTGAACGTCGGAGCGTTTAGGGCAAGACTGAGGTCTGTATTGGCTTCGTCTAGTTCTTCATTGTCGAAAAAGTCATCGCTTACGATCGACAAGTTGCCGAAGAGAGACAGCTCGTCAGAGGCAAGAATCTGTAACGATGCATCAATACCCCAGTAATTGATGTTACCAAAGTTACGATATCCAAGGAAGGCGCCTACTGTATTGGCGTCAGGTTCAGGAAGCACAGATTGATCCGGTTGAACAGCTGCAACCTGGGTGTCATCAAGAGAGCCACCCACGAGGCCACCAAGAACAGCCGCAACCGTTGCAGGATCGAGCCCGGTCAGGCCAAGTCCTTGAAGTAGCTGGCCAATGGCTGGATCTTGAGTGGTTGCAAACATGGTACCCAATGCAAGCCCAACATCTTGAGAAAGTTGACCTGCCTGTGTGTAAACCAGGGGCGACTCGATAAGAAGTGGGCCGGTGAAATTTTTCTTGTTCGAATAGTACCCGTCAATGGCAACGAGGACCCGGTTATTGATCAATCCTTTGTACCCAACCTCAACAGTTTGAGTGGTTGTCTGGCTCAACGGTTCGATGTCAATCGGCCCTGTGACTTCTCTGAACCCACGATCACTGGCATCTGGAATACCAAGGACGGTAGCTCCAGGGCTTGTAGAGGCTGCCAATCCTAGAGAACCATTTAGAGCCGTATATCCTAACAGGTCGGCCAGCAGATTCCGTTGCTGCTCAGTGAGAGCAGGAATCGGTGCAGGAAGAGGAAGCGGAGATCGTAAGAAATCAACGAGTCCAGCTCCGGCAGCAGCTGCATACAGAGGAATCAGAGGCAGTGTGTCGATATTCGCACTTGCGCCGAAGAAGCCCGGTACAGGCAAGAACATCTGTGCAGCATTGGTGCTGCGGAAATTAGCGAAAGTGGTTCCGTTTCTAGATCCGCGTCCATAGAACAGTACTTGTTGCGATTCCGAGGCAGGAATACGTTGCGCCACGATGTCCAGGAAGAGCGAGTTTACACCCGGCGAAGAAAACGACCGGTTGTAGGTTGCTCTGAAGGTATTGGAAGGGGTTGCCTTATAAACAAGCGCAGCCCTTGGAGATACTTGCGTGTCAAAGATATTACTGTAGTCACCACGCAATGCAAGCGTCAGATCGAACTGGTTGTTCAATTCGATGGTAGACTGAACGTAAGCACCTGCTTCTGCGATAGTGTCGTCTTCCTCATTACGCCCCAGAATCGTTCCTTCAGTGTTCGGCTCAGTGAGTTGATAGTCAGCACCCAGAATCATTCTCACGCGCTCATCAGCAAGCTCAAAGTCATACTGTGCCTGCAGGTTGTACTCCGTCCCTTTGTCAACAACGGTTTGTCCTGATCCATAAACAAGCGAGTTACCGGCGTCGTTCGTGCTGAAGTAGGCCTGAGCAAAGAAGCGGTTGGCCTGTAAGCGGAGTTGTCCGTAGGAGTTTTGGAAGTTATCCGCTTGCAAGGTGCCGATCCCTGAGAGGACCACCGCATCAAGTTGGGAAATTCCACCATTTGCTGTCAGAGACACACCTTCGCTAAGTCTGTACTGCAGCATCCCGTTGATATTAAACTTGTTGAAGTCATAATTCCGTTCTTCGACTTCTGTTGAGAGAGAGGCTAGATCGATAGGATCATTAGGGTCTAACTCCCAGTCATCGGCTTGTGAGTAAAAGCCCGTGATTTTATATCCAAATTGCTCGTTGATGATACCAGCATGACGAAACTGTGTGCCTAACAAAGAGCGCTCGCCACCGCTTAGAGAAATAGTAGTACCTGGATAGCTGAAAGGATCTTTGGTGATAAAATGCACCACGCCTTCATCTACACCGGGGCCATACAGCGCAGAACCAGGGCCACGAACGACCTCAACGCGCTCAACGTCTATAGGCATGTTAGGCATGATGCTATAGATGTTCGCATTCAGGGAAGGTGTTGCAGATTGCCTGTAATCGGTAAGGATATAAGCAGAGCCACCAAAAGCGTTGTTGAATCCGCGAAGTACCACTTCATTACGGTCGACACCTGTTTGGGCCACGTCGACGCCGGTTGTGTTACGAAGCACTGAAACGGAGGATTGAACAACGTCCGTCTCAATCTCTCTTGCATCGAGAACTGAAATGGAAGCCGGAGCGTCCAGTGCTTTTTCAGCTTGCCTTGAAGCAGAGATAACGATGGTGTTGAGGTCCAGGCCACCTTGGGACAGTATAACGTTTACCGTTGTTGTTTGTCCGGCAGTTGCTGTGACATCGGTTTGGGATTCATTGTACCCTACATACCGAACAGTGAGTGTATAGGAGCCGGGAGCCACGTTTTGGATGGAATATGAACCATCAACGTCAGCGGCGTCTCCCCCAACGATACCAGTTTGGCCTGATACAGTTAGGATAACGGTAGCGCCAGCCAGGGCCTCACCGTTCTCGGCATCAGTAACTACGCCCGCGATAGTTGCCGTTTGTTGGGCGAATACCAGGCTGTGGGGGGTACTTAATATCAGCAAAACGATGAATAGCATCGTTTTACATGCGTAAAGGAGTCTCATAAGCCCTCTGTTAAATTAAAAGGGGGATTGGTGAAAAGGCTTTGTGGTGGAGCCTATTTTAAATTACTGGAGGATATTAACAAAGTTAGGGGGGTCAGATAGAGTATAAAGGGAAGATTATGAAAAAGAAAATAGATTTTTAGAAAATCCCCCGAAATGTTCTATATGAAGGCTTAGTTGTTTTGAGGTACACCCACCCGTTCGAATAAATAATCGACTCTTTTGAGATGATACGTGGGGTCAAAAGCTTCGTTGATCTCGGATTGTGTGAGATGTTTTGTGATGCCTTCGTGTGCCAGAACGATTTCTTTGAACGATCTGCTCTCTTCCCAGGCTCTCATGGCTTGTGGCTGAACCAGGTCATACGCTTCTTCACGGCTCAAGCCTTTGTCAATAAGCTTGATCAGGAGCCGTTGGCTATTATACAGGCCAAACGTTCTGTCCATATTGCGCTTCATGTTGTCCTTGTAAACCACAAGGTTGTCCATGATAGTAGCAAATCGGTTCAAGGCATAATGAGCAATGGTGGTCGCATCAGGAATAACAACGCGCTCAACGGATGAATGTGAAATGTCCCGTTCATGCCAAAGGGCTACGTTTTCAAAGGCGGTCAGCATATAACCTCTCAGCAGACGAGCGCAGCCCGTGATGTTTTCTGAGCCTACAGGATTTCTTTTGTGAGGCATTGACGAGGATCCCTTCTGGCCTTTGGCGAAGTTTTCTTCCACCTCGCGAACTTCGCTTTTCTGAAGCGCGCGCACTTCCGTGGCCATTTTTTCGAGCGTTGCACCAATGAGCCCAAGAATACTCAGATAATGCGCGTGACGGTCTCGTTGAATAATCTGGGTGGAGATCGGTGCGGGTTGAAGCCCGAGGATTTTGCACGCGATGCGTTCCACTTCTGGAGGTATATGAGCAAAGGTGCCCACCGCTCCCGAAAACTTGCCTACTCGAATGTCCTCTGCGGCCTCGGTAAAGCGATCCCTGTTTCGCTGCATCTCTGCATAAAACAACGCCATCTTCAACCCAAACGTGGTGGGTTCTGCGTGCACCCCGTGGGTACGGCCCATCATCAGGGTGTACTTGTGCTCGTTCGCTTTTGCCGCCAGAACGTCCAGCAACCGATCGATTTGTTGCAGGATAAGCGCGTTTGCCTTCTTCAGGCGGAAGCATAAAGCCGTGTCAACAACGTCTGATGAGGTCAGCCCATAATGGATCCACTTCCGTTCTTCCCCGAGCGATTCACTGACGGCTCGCGTGAATGCGACCACGTCATGACGGGTTGTTTTTTCGATTTCATGGATGCGGTCGAGATCGAACGTGGCTTCGTCGTATAATTTCTCAACATCCTGGTGAGGAATCACGCCAATCTCTGACCAGGCTGCGCAGGCCGCAAGTTCAACTTCGAGCCAGGCCTGGAACTGCTCGTATTCGCTCCAGAGTTTGGCCATTTCTGGACGGGTGTATCGATCAATCATGATTTTGGGTAAGTCCTCATCCTAACTAGAAGGAGCCGCGCTTATTTCGTAGGTACTTGTTTAAAAGTTCGCGTGCACGAAATATATGGGCCTTTACGGTACCCAATGGCAGGTCCAACTCAGTAGCAATTTCTTCGTAAGACAGTTCTTGTTGGTGACGCATAACTATGACGCGATGGTATTTAGGTGGCAACGCGTCGATAGCTTTTTGAATAAGTTGTTTTCGCTGATCAGCGAGAATATGTTTGTCCGGGCGATAGGTGGCGTCCGGAAGCTCAAATTCTAACTCCCCGTCCTTGGTCTCCCGCGGTTTGTCGATCGAATAGGTCTGCAACTTCTTCTTGCGCAGAAAGTCGATCGCGTGGTTCGTGGCAACTTTATACAGCCAGGTAGAGAATGCATAATCTACAGAGTAGGAGGGTAGCGCAGAAAATGCTTTAATAAAACTTTCTTGAACAAGATCATCGATCTCGCCTTGCTTGCGAACCATACGCTGGATATGCATCGTCAAGGCTTTGCTGTACTTGTCCATCAATTCTTTATACGCCAACTCATCCCCATCGAGGGCACGACGCACAAGAATGCGGTCTTGTTCACTTGATTCTGACGGTGGAATAGGATCGGAAGGTTTCGACATAATGTACTTTTCTAGGAGCGGCCTCACTACCGATCCGCTTTCCCTGACGAACTGACGGGCTTGAATATATTAACTAACCCCTCTTCTGGTCAAAAAAATCTAGTCCCCCTTTACGCCACATGGTGGATTGCGTTTCATTCGGTTTCAGGGAATCGAATTACAAGACTTTTTAGAAAGAATTTGCACAAAGCTAATTATAAGCATCAGACAGATTAAGACAAAATGCAGTACCTTAACACGAAAACCATGAATTCTTGAGAATTCCTGGTTTGTTTCGCGTTCTGTGTTTCGCGTTCCGTGTTGGTTGCGAGTTATCGTACCCCAAACACGAAACAAAGCCGAAACCCGAAACTCGAAACCCGAAACCAAAAAAATATTATTTCATGCTTGTCATATTACACCCAAACACGGATGAAGGGTCGGAGGAGTTTATTCAGACCTGGAGTTATTTGAAGAACCTGAAGGATATTGAGGTGCGGCGGCACCTGGTGCAGGGGAGGATGCAGTCGCTTACGGAGTTGTATCTGATCGGGAATACAATCGCGTTGAGGAAAGAGGACATCCTTTCGCTACCTGCTGTGGAACGCGTTATTCGAATATCGGAAGAGTATCGAATTATCGGCCGGCATAAGGATGATGGGTATCGCGAAATTGGATTCCAGTATAACGGGGTCGAATTTAATCAGGATACGTTGCACGTGTTTGCTGGATTGTGCGCTGTAGATACAAGGGAGCACGTAGAGATCATGATGAAGGCGCTTCAAGATCATGGCCAGGTGTGCACGCGGATGGGGGCGTATAAGCCTCGAACCAGCCCTTATTCGTTTCAAGGGCACGGGAAATTGTGCCTTCCTTACGTGTTTGAACTGGCGGGTAAATACGGCATCAAGGTGATCGCGATGGAGGTCACTCACGAGACGCATATCGAAGAAATTGATGCGGCGTTGGAGGAAAGCGGCCGGCCTACGGGGGTTATGTTGCAGATCGGGACGAGAAATACGCAGAATTTCGAGCTCCTAAAGGCTATAGGAAGCCAGAAAGAGTATCCGATTCTATTCAAGCGAGGATTTGGTATCACGTTATCCGAATCGCTAAACGCGGCAGAATATCTTGCAACAGCAGGGAATGCAAATATTATCTTTTGCTTAAGAGGGATGAAAACGTCCTTTGCCAGCCCGCATCGGAATATGGTCGATTTCGCTCATGTGCCCGTTATTAAACGGCAAACGAGGCTTCCTGTTTGTATTGATCCTTCGCACTCGGTAGGATCCCGGGCCCGATCAAACGATGGCCTGTTGGACGTCTTCCATGTCACTGCTCAGGGGATTATCTCGGGCGCAAATATGGTTCTGGTTGATTTCCACCCAAAACCAGAGCTGGCGCTGGTCGATGGTCCACAAGCACTGCGAATGGATGAACTGGCGCATTTCCTTGAAGATGTACAGGTTGCTCATACCGCATACAAAAGCCGACGCCAATTGACAGAGAAATACCTGGGCATGGAAGTCTGATTGCTTAGGTATGGCAATGGGAATAAGTGTGGGTAGCAGTATGTAGTCCTGCTCCAGGTCAGGAATGTGGCGCGCACAAACCGCCCGGTTCTATTCCGGATTGGGGGTACGGTGCGGGCAAATCGCCATGTGCTAGTCACAGACTATGTACTAGAGGTTGCAGTGCAGATAGCTCCTGTTTTTAAGCGGGGATGCGTTGTGGACACGTGGTCCTGTTGTATTCGGGTTTGGGAGTCAGGTGTGAACAAACTGCCCTGTGCTATTCCCGTTCTGTGGATGAAGTGGGGCAGGTTGTCCAGATTCTATGCCGGATTAGGGATGGAACGTTCTGGTGGCGCTTTGTGCTGTTCTGAATCGAGGGGGTCAAGACGCATCCGAGGACGCCCTCGTCTCTTTCTTTGACTGCATATAGAGGTAGAACGAATACCCTATGGGCACGAATGCGAAGAAAAACACCCCGAACGATAAGAACCAGAAGAATAAGCGCTCACCGAAGAATACGGAGGCGATCAACAGGACCAATCCACCGATCATCCAGATCCTGCCACCCAGGCGATGCGTTTTTTTCCATATGTCTTCACTTTCCAGCGTCCATGGCGTTCGAATCCCGATGAAATAGTTCGGTTTAACGGATTGCAGATAATTGCCAATGGCGATAAAGAAGACCGAAAGAACAACGCCGATTCCTTTTCCTAGCTCAAAGTCCAATCCCATCCATTGAGCAAAGATCACGAGAAAGAGCCCGGTAAGTAGAAATGGGATGATGTGCCTGAACGCTCTAATGCCTTTTTGCTGGCTTTTGGCTTTGCGCTTTGGGTCGATGTGGGGGACAGCGAGCATAAGCAAATAGGCGCCGAGGCTTGCGAGCGGGAGGAAAAATACATCAAATCCTTTTTCACCCCATCGGTCCACTTCACCGTTGATATTCCAGTGCATCGGGATTTCGTCAGGTATCTGATTCCAGTAAGCGGCAATAAGGACAAAAGGGGTAATGAGAATCAGGAGGGCCGGCCAATCTTTAATCAGCGTTTTCAAAAAGGATGTCATTGCTCGTCGTTGTTTTTTTGTTCAACAAGGTTCATCAGCCACTGGAGTGCGTCTTCCAGCACCGTGGTGTCGAGGGAATAGCGGAGAAATTGGCCCTCACGGGTGGCCGAGATTAATTCGGCTTGCTTCAGCAGGTCCAAATGGTGGGATATACTGGGCTTACTTATGTTAAAGGCGTCTGCAATTTCACCTGCAGTCAGATCCTTTTCCTTGAGCATGTCCAGGATTCGTCTTCGCGTAGGGTCGTTCAGTGCCTTGAATAACTTATTCATTTCGGCATTTAGTCAAATGTCTAAATAACTACGGCTTCAAGCTGGCTAAGTTGCGCTGGTGCGGAATATAGTGTAAACCAGAAACCGATCAAATAAGGATTTATTTGATCGTAGTCATTAAGTTTGGGTTGACTATATAATTAGGGTATGCTAGTGAGTTCAAACAATGTGAGCAAAGGTCAGGGGGCATCGTACTCGCCGTATCTCGTCTTTTCCAGAGAAGAGTGGTCGGTGCTGCGCAGGGATACGCCGCTGACATTATCAGAGAAGGATTTGCCGGAACTGCGTGGGATCAATGAGTCCCTGACGCTCGACGAAGTGTCGGATATATACCTTCCGCTTTCCAGGTTGTTGAATCTCTACGTTTCAGCGTCGCAGGGCTTGCATCGAGCGACATCTACGTTTATGGGAGGCCCGGCGTCTAAAGTGCCTTTTATTATCGGGATTGCAGGCAGCGTGGCTGTTGGGAAGAGTACGACCGCAAGGATTCTGCAGGCCCTGCTGGCCCGGTGGCCGGACCATGTGCGGGTAGCCTTGATTACCACCGACGGGTTCTTGCATCCAAATGAGGTGCTGCATGAACAAGGCATCATGAGCCGAAAAGGATTCCCTGAAAGTTACGACATCCGTGCCCTGGTTCGATTTGTTTCAGCGCTCAAGGCCGGGGAGCCCGTCGTGTCTGCCCCTGTCTATTCCCACCTCCATTATGACATTCTAGAGGGCGAAGAGCAGGACGTAAGGCAGCCGGATATTGTGATTATAGAAGGCATCAATGTGTTGCAAACCCCTCGTCTAAATCCTGACACCACGACGGGTGTGTATGTGTCGGACTTTTTTGATTTTTCCATCTATGTGCATGCGGAGATTGGATTGATCAAGAACTGGTTTCTCGAGCGGTTCCATACGTTGAGGGATACTGCTTTTCGAAACGAGGAGTCGTATTTTCATCGGTATGCGTCGATGTCGCACGAAGAAGCGGACCGGTTTGCAAGGTCAGTATGGAGTGAGATCAACGAGCGCAATCTGGTCGAGAATATCCTTCCCACCCGCAAGCGAGCAGACTTGATTTTGAGAAAAGGGGACGGCCATGCCGTCGAGGAAGTCAAGCTCCGAAAATTATAACCCCACCCTATTTACCTAACACGGTCATGACACGCCCCATTTTTGACGCACACCTGGACCTGGCCTGGAATGCTTTGTCCTTCGATCGCGACCTGACGCTGGAGTTGGATGCGTTAAATGCCTTAGAGAGCGGCATGAAGG
>JAHQVL010000016.1 GCA_019634345.1 Rhodothermaceae bacterium | reverse complement strand
TCAATCCGCAACACGAACGTCCCCCCTGTATGCCTTGCAAACAGGAAGTTGTATAAGGCAGTTCTAAATCCGCCAATATGCAAAACGCCCGTTGGACTGGGCGCAAATCGTACCCTGGTAGTACCGGATTCACTCATTTATTCAACTCATTACAATTCACAGAAATCGTTGGTGGTACTTGGGTGGGGGTTCAAGGTTCAAAGTTTAATGTTCAAAGTTTGCTGAGAATACGAGTGCGGGGAATCCTTACAGGTTTTTGAGGGTCTTCTCTCACAATTTGTAACTCTTGTTTAGGCGATTTTTTACATCCAGTTAAAAAGTTTTTTGACATTTATTCCTTCTTGCGGAAAAGTTACTTGAAAAGAGGATAAATATTTTGCTAAATTCGTATACATATTTGTTCCTCCTTTCCATCGCTTTTCAAAAGGAGGATATATCGACCCTCTACTAAACACCACAAAATCAATTCTATCAGATATGAATTACTTATACCCAGGGGAATTGAAGCATCAGATCTTCGAGTTCGCCCGCTCTTACCGTTGGAAGGATAATATGAGCCCTAAATCATTTTCAGAAGATTTTATCGTGGCTCAACTTGCCGTTGAACGAAGCCGAATTCCATCAGGTACGCTAAGAAAGGTTATAGAGGTGGCTACGGAAGTTGTCCCCTCTTACCGGTTCCAACGATGAATACTCCTTACCAAAAAATTAAGGGCGATGAGGTGTTTTTCTCATCGCCCTTTTTTACTGTCAAATTTAAGCGTGCTACTGTTCCTCTTCTAAAGAAGCCTCGACAGTAAGCCCAGGATAAAACACATACAATGTTCGGGTATTCCACTGGGACAGGTTAAGATCGGGAAACTCAGTCAATTCATCCGCACCCGTCACATATCCGGCCGCAGCGAGTTCAGATCGCTCTGCAGTGCTTGGATAGAATAATCCCATAAAGAACACCAACAGAACGGTTAGCACAGTGGCACGAACCGATACAGCCGTTCGAATAGACCACATCGGTGCACGGTCCTCCGCGCGATCAATACGAGCCATTATCGATTTTTGCTTTCTCAGCTTCTTGAACATACCGGAATCCATAGAAGGTGGAGCAACCAGGTGCTCAACGCGGCTGAGGCGCCTAAAATTCATTACCCCGTCAAGTTCACGGCGGCATTCTTCGCATACTGATAAGTGCGCAAATAAGGCTGACTGATCGTTGATGTTAAGTTCACCATCCATGAACTCGTTCAGAGCGATTGATGCGACATCTTGATCAACGTTGTGGCTGTGTGATAATTTATTATGTAAATCGTTGCTCATGGCAATATATACTGTTTCTCTTCAAGGACGTAGACTAGAACAAGGTGTCACCGATTAGTCGGTCCGTATTCGCTCCACCTCTTTACCCAGTGCCTCTTCCAAATAGACACCAAGTTTTCGACGCGCCTTAAATAATCTAGATTTAATGGCGCTCAACGTACTTCGAGTTACAATAGCGATTTCTTCGTAACTCATGTTTTGATATTCCCTGAGGATAATCACCTCTCGGTAATCAGGTTTTAGCTCGGCAAGAAACCGATTGACCAGATAAATTTTTTCGCTTTTCTCCAATTCTGCAGCTGGAGTCTTTTTTGCATCCGTAATCATCTTCGGATGCACCATATCAGGATCAAGGGGAATTTGCCAGTTATTTCGCCGTAACTGATTCAAACATTGATTTCGAGCAATCGTAAATAACCAGGACTTAAATGAGTCCGTTTTTAGTAATCGTTTGCGGTTTTCGTAGATGCGTAAAAAAGTATCCTGCGTAACATCCTGGGCAATCTCTTTATTCAGGAGCATTTTTACACAAAATGCGTAGACAGCATCCTTGTAACGAAAGTATAGCGCGGAAAATGCGTAATCTTCCCCAGCCTGAAATTCTTCAATTAGCGCTCGATCACCGGTGTTTAAGTTGGATTCAGACATGGAAGGCCCCTTTGACAGCTGCAGTAGTTTCAATTAAGACACGTTCTTTTTCTGAAAGTTGCTGTTAGGCTAACAAATCGGCAATTAACCAGTAGTTCAACAAACGAATGAAAACGACAATAAAACCAATACGTACGTTCACCCTCATTGCCCTGTTTGTTTCGGCAGGTATTGCGGGATGCAGTAGCTCCAATGTAGGATCAACTGCTGAAGAAATGGCAGACCCTTCTCTCGTTGCCTCAATAGGAGACCAAAAACTTACTATCGAAGAATTTGAGTCTCGTTATGCGCGCTCTGTCGGAGATCGCGACCTTGCAGCAAAGGATTCGTTAGAGACCTACGAGGAATTCCTGGATCGCTATGTTGATTTCAGGCTCAAGGTGCTTTATGCACAGGACCTTGGCCTCGAAAGCGACGCTGGAATTAATGCAGAAATCAATGGATATAGAGACCAACTTGCTCGTCCTTACCTACTCGAAAAAGAAATCATGGACCCCATCCTTCTAGACATGTACGAGAAGGAAAAAGAGCTTGTTGATGCCAGCCACATTTTGATTCGCGCAGGAACAGCCTCAACACCAGAAGAACTTGAAGCCGCAGAAACCAAGTTGACAGCTATTCGCGACTCTATTGTAACTGGAGGAGCAGACTTCGGCGAGATGGCATTCACTCATTCAGATGATCCCTCTGCACGAGGTAATCGCCTGGGAAGCAAAGGACGGCTTGGATTCTTTGGATCAGGCCGCATGGTCAAAGGATTTGAAGATGCTGCCTACGAAACACCTGTTGACAGCGTCTCACGGGTATTTCGCACCCAGTTTGGCTTCCACATTCTGTATGTGCATGAAAAAAGACCTCGCTATCAGGATCTGTACGTCTCTCACATTGCAACAAGAGACGGATTAAGAGGCCTTGATGATACAACAACTGCTGAGCAGCGAATAAACGACCTCTACAAACGCCTGCAAAACGGCGAAGACTTTAAAGAATTGGCCCTGAACCATTCTGAAGATATGGAGTCCCGTCCAAGTGGAGGCCAATTGGGCAAACTCTCTTATACAACACCGGGTGCAGAGCCCTTCAGAGAGCAGGTTTTTGCCCTTAAAAACCCTGGCGATTTCACTGAGATCGTTCAAACAACCTATGGCTATCATATCTTTTACCTTGACGAGATTGAGCCCGTCAAAACCTTTGAAGAAAGCTACGACCGGCTTAAAAATGCAGCCAGCAGGCTCCCAAGAGTACAGCGTGCAGAAGATGCCATGGCAGACAAGGTTCTGGAAGAGGTCGGATTTACAGTAGATACGACCCTTGTTATGGACATCCTCAACGGCCTCGCCTTCAACACCAATGGTGTTCAAAACATCGCGGCCGACTCTATGGCCATGACGGTTCTTACCCTTGCTGATTCTGCATATACGTTCAAACAACTCGTGGATTATGCAGAAACCGCTTCTATTCCCTTCAATCCTGATCGTACAGTAATGGTCAATTACACCATCGATAAGTACCTGAAAGATCAGGCCCTGGATATCGAAGCGGCCCGTCTGGAATCGACCGATGCCGAGTTCGGACGCATTATGGAGGAATTCAAAGAGGGCCTTCTCCTGTTTAAACTCATGGAAGACTCCGTCTGGACCGCCGCGGCGCAGGATACGGCAGGCCTCATGGCCTACCATAGCCCACGCGCTGACAGCTTCTGGTTCTCAGACAGACATCGTATCATTAGCTTCAGAAGCCGCAATGATTCGTTGTTGCTCGACGTCCAGAGCAAAGTGGAAGACATGGGGCTCCTTTCTGTGATAAACATGGTTAATGAGGACACAACGAACACGATTCGTGTGGACACAACGTTTATCGCCGAAAACAATAATTCGGTATTTGACAAAGCAATCAATACCGCCAAAGGGGAATTTACTGCCCCTGAGTTTAACTCTGGCAGCTACATCATGATGGTCAATGACGGCATAGACAAATCTCGTCAGAAGACCTTTGACGAAGCCCGTTCCGAGGTAGTGAATGCCTACCAGGCCATCCTGGAAGCTGAATTATTGGAACGCCTTCGTGCCAGATACAAGGTGCACACCAATAAAGCGTTGCTGATTCAGGCTTTCGCAGAAGAAAAGAAAAATCAAAGCGACTTCGTCCCCATTGACTCTCCCATGGGGTCGATGAATTAAGAGTGCAGTGTGCAACGTGCAGGGAGCAAAGTATAAGCCCCTTGCACGTTGCGCTCTGAACCCTGCACCCTGAATCTTGCACTCTGAACCCCGAAACCCTATGCTTTTGCGTTATTTACTCTTCGCTTTACTTCTCCTACCCGCTTGTAAAGGAAACCCTACCGACGAAGAGTATCTTGCCCGAGTTGGTGAACGCACCCTAACGGCTCAGGACATAAAGCCAACCCTGGATGCAACAGCATACCAGCAAGACTCCTCTGAAGCACTCCAGCAGATCGTTGAAGGATGGGTCAAAGACGAGCTCATCGCTCAGGAGGCGATTCGTCGAGGCCTCAGAAATGACACAGAGGTCCAGAAACTGCTTGAGGAAACTGAACGCCAGGTGCTTGTAAGTGCGTTTATTAACAAGTTAATCCAGGACAACCTCCCCTTGCCCAGTGATGAGGAGATTGAAGCCTATTATGCTCAAAACCTGGAGCAATTGGCTCTCCGCGATGACTATCTTCGCATTCGCTACATCGGTACGAACTCAATGGAAGATGCCAACCAGGTACGGCTCACTTTAAGAGACGCAACGGTCGAGGGCACAGTTGAGGTTATTTGGCCCGACCTCGTTGAAGAGTATGCGCAAGATCAGGATGCCTCCCTTATTCTCGCCAGGCAGTTTCACCCCAAATCAGTCCTTTTTACATCTGCTCAACTGAACGCCATTGTTAACAACCTGGATGTAAACCAAATTTCAGCCGTCTACCAGGAAGGAGATATATACCATATTATACAAATGGCTGATACTCGGCCAGCCGGCACAATCCCAGAACTTGAATTGATCAGAGAAGAGATCAAAGAGCGGTTGACTATAGACACCCGGAAACAGTTGATTGCCCGTCAGGTTCAACGGCTGAGAACCGAAGCGCTTGCCCAAGAGGATCTGGAAATCCGTTACTTGGACGAGTAATCTTCTCCATCCTAGTTTCTTCTTGTATCCTGTAGCACCTTATGCAATATTCGTTGCGGTTCCGTCGTTTAGTGGTAGAACGAACTGTGGGTATTTTTTCTATGAACGTATTAAAGGGTTTTAGCCTCTTCGCAGTCCTTTGCCTGGCACTGTTTACCTTTTGCCCAGTCACGACTGCTGTGGCTCAGAGTGATGAGGAAGTAATTGATGAAATAGTTGCTGTAGTCGGTGAATATATTGTTCTCCGTTCTGAAGTTGACGGTATCGTACTTCGATTCCTCCAGCAACAGCAAATGGAATATTCTGAGGAATTGTGGCTTACCGCACTGAATCAGCTTATTGATCAACGCGTTCTCTCGATCCATGCAAAACGAGATACGAACATCGTTGTTAGTGACGACCAGGTGGAGCAGGCGCTGGATCAACGCATTGACCAGATCACGGCCCAGATGGGTGGCGTTTCTAATCTTGAACAAATTTACGGCAAATCTACCCTAGAGATACGCTCCGACCTCAGGGAAGACCTTAGAGATCAGTTACTTGCAGATCAATTCCAGGGGATTAAGATCGGTTCTATCAAAACAACACCCAGCGAAATTCGAGAATGGTTTATGCAGTTTCCAACGGATTCTCTACCAACCATTCCCGAGATTGTCAGGCTCTCTCATATCGTTCGGTACCCTGCATTGAGTGATGAAGCAAAGGACTATGCAAGATCATTGGTCTCATCAATACGAGACTCCGTCCTTGCAGGCAGCTTTACCCTTGAGGAGGCTGCTACTGCTTTTTCACAGGATGAAGGCTCAAAAAGCAACGGGGGGCGCTACGAAGGCAGTCGGCTACGAGAGTTAGTGCCCGAATTTGCAGCTGTGGCTTCACGGGCAAATATCGGAGAATTATCCCAGGTGTTTGAATCTCCTTACGGGTTTCACGTTCTTCGCGTAAATGAACGGCGTGGTGACGTTGTTGACTTCAACCATGTTCTCATCCAAATCGATGAAAATGAAGCCGATCCTACCGAAGCCATTGATATGTTATCGGTCGTAAGGGATTCTATTCTGAACCAGGAAATGCCATTCGAACTCATGGCCCGAAGGCATTCTGAAGAAGAGATTTCAAATAAATTAGGAGGGCGAGTACTCAATTACAGTTCCGGAGAACGAGATCTCCCTCTACAGGCGCTTAATTTCACATGGCGTACAACCATCAATAGTATAGATATAGGTGAGATTAGCGAACCTGCTGAAGTTGAATTACTCGATGGTAAAAAAGCCTATCACATCATTCATCTCCAGCGCCGTGTCCCTGAACATAAAGTCGATATTGAAACAGATTATGAGCGGATAGAAACTCTGGCTTTACAGGACAAACAAAATCGTGTGCTTTCGGAGTGGCTGCAAGACCTGCGCAAAGACGTATACATCGAAATGCGAGGCAAAGCCCAAGAGATTTCACTTGCTGTCAACGGCAAGTCTGTAATGAACTAATTCGTATATTCAATCATTCTTATCCATTTTTATAGTCACTGCCCTACATGTCGCACTCGGATCAAGCGGAAACGGATATTTCTCTACTAGATGACCTCCAATCAAACTTCCAAGGCCTTCGCAATGAAATCGCAAAGGTGATCGTCGGCCAGGAATCCATCATTGAAAATATACTTGTTAGCCTGCTCTCAAATGGGCACGTGTTATTGATTGGGGTCCCGGGACTTGCTAAAACATTGCTCATCAAGACCCTATCCACTGCCCTTGACTTAAATTTTAGCCGTATCCAGTTCACCCCCGACCTCATGCCTGGGGACATTACAGGCACTGAGATTATTGAGGATGACATCACGACGGGTAAACGAGTATTCCGTTTTGTAAAAGGGCCCATCTTTGCAAATGTAGTATTAGCGGACGAGATCAACCGTACTCCACCTAAAACACAAGCTGCCCTGCTCGAAGCCATGCAGGAACATCGGGTTACGGCTGCGGGACAAACCTTCGCTTTAGAAGAACCGTTCTTTGTCCTTGCCACGCAAAACCCTATTGAGCAAGAAGGTACCTATCCCCTTCCGGAAGCACAGCTTGACCGCTTCATGCTTAACTTGTGGTTGGATTACCCTACGTTCCAACAAGAGGTAGATGTAGTCCGTAATACGACCAGTGCTTCAACAACAGATGTTCAGCCGGTACTCTCAGCAGAGTCCCTCCTTTCCTTTCAACGGCTCGTCAGGGAAATCCCTGTAGCGGATAACGTGATTGAGTTTGCTGTTAAGCTGGTTTCCAGTACACGCCCAGGCCGGGAAAACACGCCTGACTTCATCTCCAACTTCCTCAATTATGGAGCCGGCCCTCGTGCCTCGCAGTACTTGATTTTAGGAGCTAAGGCGCTTGCTGCGCTAGATGGCCGCTCAACACCGCTTATTGAAGACGTACAAAATATTGCGACACCTGTGCTTCGCCACCGTATAGTAACCAATTTTAATGCTGAAGCGGAAGGAGTCACTACCGTAGACTTAATTGAGCAGTTGCTCTCGTAATACATTCATTGCCATGCGCATGAATTTCATTGCCCTCTTATACGGCACTCTCCTCGGTTTTGTGTGCCTCCATTGCACACAAGCACCTCCTCCTGCGCAGTTCACGCCCCCTTCTGACCGGCTCTATGACCTGGATGACCTTGAGCAATCCATTCATGAGATCGTCAATCAAGAACGCGCAGACGAAAATCTGAGCCTACTTGAGTGGAACGACAAATTATCCGTGTTAGCTCGAAATCATAGTGCAGACATGCTCGCCAAGGGGTATTTCTCTCATGAATCATTGGATGGACGTACTCCCTCTGATCGAGCTGCCGAAGCAGGTTTTGAGTGCGTCGTTGAGACCGGGGGAAGCCAACGGATTGGCATCGGAGAAAACATCCTCACGACCGTTTCTTACCACTCTATTGAGGTCTCTGAATTTAACGGCAAAGAAACCACAAAATTCAACTGGAAATCGGCCGACGAACTCGCCCGAGAAATTGTGAGGACATGGATGAATAGCCGTGGCCATCGGCGGAATATCCTAAGGCATGATTATATCCAACAGGGTATTGGCGCCGTAGTGGGTGAAGACCAGAAAATCTTTGTCACCCAAAACTTCTGCTAATTGTTGCCCCTTACTACGCCAGCTCTTTTACTTCAGCATCAAATCGTTTTGCCAATTCCTGTGCCCTCTCAAGGGTGCGCGCCTCTGTGTAGATTCGAGCAATGGGCTCTGTGTTGGACTTTCTCAGATGAACCCAGCCATCTTCGAAATCGATTTTTAGGCCGTCAACAGTAGAGATTCGTTCTCCCTGATAGTTCTCTTTGAGGGTCTGCAATGCGGCATCTGCATCAATATCTCCAAGAGGTATCTTCCCTTTAGTCATTACATACTTCGGCATCGTAGACTCCAGCTCAGACAGTGATATGCCCAGGTTTGTAAGGTGCTGCAAGACCATGGCTGTTCCAATCAGTGCATCCCTGCCATAATGCAACTCGGGTACAATGACACCACCGCTGCCCTCTCCTCCAAGTACAGCGCCTACTTCTTTCATCTTATCTACAACGTTAATTTCTCCAACCGCAGAGCGATGTACAGGCACGCCGTAATGAGCGCCAATATCTTCCAGCGCACGAGAAGAAGAGAGATTCGTAACTAAGGGGCCCTTGCGATGGCGGAGCACAAAATCGGCAGCAATTACCTGGGTTAACTCTTCACTGACATAGCGCCCTCCATCTGCCACTAACGCAAGGCGGTCTGCGTCTGGATCAACCACAATCCCTAGATCAGCACCTTGATTTTTCACTGCTTGTATTATGCCTTCAAGATGGCCAGGAAGTGGTTCAGGGTTGTGGGCGAAAAGCCCGTTGGGTTCTCCATTCAGAACCGATATGTTTTCTCTTTTAACCCCAAGATCCTCAAGCAAGGCAGGAATGGCAATGCCCCCTACCGAATTGATCCCATCAACTATAACCCGAAAGTCCCGCTCTGCGATTGCATTCGCATTTATATAATCAAGCTTCAAAATAGCCTGAATATGCTTAAACAAGTAATGCTCATGTTGATAAGCACCAAGCTGATCATAGGAAACGATTTCCTGGGCATTTTCACTTGCAATTTGAAGCATCTCCTCGGCTTCATGGGCCCTTAGAAACTCACCATCCGTACCGATCAGTTTTAATGCATTCCACTGAGCTGGATTGTGCGAAGCAGAAAGAATTACCCCTCCCAGGGCCTTTTCTTCCATAACGGCCATAGCCACAGTTGGAGTCGTTGCCAGGCCAACATCCAATACGTCACAGCCGGTAGACTGGAGTGTTGCCGTGACTAATTGAGCACAGATTTCACCAGTTACTCGGGCATCTCTACCCACTACGACAACAGGCCTTTGCCTTTTTTCCTTAGCCCGGCGTGCACACCAGGTACCAAATGCAGATGAATATCGAACAATTACAGATGGATCGAGCCCATTTCCGAATATCCCACGTATTCCTGAAATGGTTACCATGAGGGTTCCTTTTGCTTTCATGCGTTTTAGAAGAGCCTTAACAAAGAAATTATTTATTAGACATGCTTAATAAGCACAGAGTGTATCACCTACTTGCGAAATCGTTCCGTTAATTCCCCTTCAAGTACTCTTAATGGAACAGGCACAATACTGGCTCGTTGCTTTTTGAAATGATTAATCTGGTGACTTTTAACTCACTCATTGAATCGTTAAATTCCCAATACTAGCCTATACAATCCTGAGGACTTTTAACTTGAAGGCCAAATCGTCTCCTACTATTGCAACAGCACCTTCTCCTGAACAAAGTGCTTGGGTTGTTTTTCGGGATTACCTTTCTCTAACAAAGCCGGAAATTACCTTCCTTGTCACCATCTCGGCACTCGGAGGTTTTCTTTTAGGGTCAGGGCCTGCCCTTGATGGAATCACACTCGTCGCATTATTAATTGGTGTTGCCCTCTCTTCCTCTGGCGGCGCTGCTCTCAATTTGTACGTGGAACGTGAGAAAGACTTACTCATGAAACGCACGAGTAACCGCCCTCTACCTGCGGGCCGTATCCGTCCATCCATTGCGCTTTTTATTGGATGTGCGTGCTCGTTTACTGGACTTCTTCTGCTTCTTTTTTTTACAAATGTACTTACGTGTATTTTAGCAGGGAGTACCATTGCTCTTTATGTCTTTCTTTACACCCCCCTAAAACAACACACCAAGTACAATACACTGGTCGGAACCATTCCAGGAGCCTTACCAGCGCTAGGTGGTTGGACGGCAGCTACGGGTTCCCTCGGCATAGGCGGCTGGGTACTCTTCGGTATATTAGTCGTATGGCAGCTCCCCCACTTCTTTGCTCTTGCCTGGATGTACCGCAAAGATTACAGCCGAGCTGACTTCAAAATGCTTCCTGTTGTGGAGCCCCAGGGTCGGTCTACTGCAGCACAAATGCTTTCTGCTTCTGTATGCTTGCTTGTTCTCTCCATTTTGCCTACCATCCTTGGCCTTACAGGCATGCTCTATTTGATCGGGATAACCCTGGTAAGCGTCTGGCTTCTGTATACCAGCGTAATTTTCTATAGAACGCTTTCTAACTATTCAGCTCGCCGGGTCCTAAAGGCTTCAATCTTGCACATACCTGTATTGGTCATATTAATCTTTTTAGATCGCCTGGTCTAAGACTTTGCACTCACCTTCATGGCTGATTTTGCTGCTGAGATCTGTGAAGTATCCCACGCATACCGTTCACATCAAGCACTTAAAGACGTCTCTTTTGCTGTAAAAGAACACGCCTTTTTCGGACTACTTGGGCCGAATGGGAGCGGTAAAACGACCCTGTTTAGAATCATGAGCTCGTTACTGGCTCCTGATCAGGGTCACAGCACCATCATGGGCCACGATACCGTGCGGTCGCCCAATAACGTACGCATAAACCTCGGTGTAGTCTTTCAACAGCCCTCACTCGATGAAGCGCTCACCATACATCAAAACCTCCTCTTTCATGGCGCGCTCTATGGGATGGACAAGGCGTCTCTGAAAGATCGAATAGCGCTCCTCTCAAACCGTCTGCAAATCCAGGATCGACTGCACTCAAGAGTCAGCCGGTTGTCTGGAGGCTTAAAACGCCGCGCCGATCTTGTGCGCGGATTATTACACCAGCCCAGGCTCCTGCTGCTTGACGAGCCAACCACTGGCCTCGACCCTATTGCGCGGCATGACTTCTGGCACCTTCTTTCTTCGATTCGCAAAGAAGAAGGGATAACAATGATTCTCGCGACACATCTACTTGACGAAGCTGAAGACTGCGATGAGGTAGTTATTATGGATTCCGGCTCCACAGCAATAAGCGGTAATCCGGTCGCATTACGTAAGACGCTCGGCGAGAAAGTATTATGGCTCACCTCTACCGATACCGCACTTTTGGCTCAGCGTATTGAAGATGAATTTGGGTTTAAGACCTCCGAAATAGATGGCTCTATATGCATTAAAGAAGATAAAGCACTGGAATCAATCCCTGCCCTTTACCACGCACTGCAGGATCTCATTGAATCGTATACCGTGCGAAACCCTACGCTCGAAGATGTCTTTTTGATGTACGCAAATCGCTCTTTTGCACCCATAAATCAATCTGCTGCCGCGCTACAAAAGGATCACTAAGCATGTCTGTAATTACTGCCTTATGGCAACGCGAGATCATTAAATTTGTAAAGGATAGAAGCAGAGTTATTGGTGCTCTAGCACAGCCTCTTATGTTCTGGTTATTACTAGGGCTTGGATTTCAAGGCACCTTCTCATTACCTGCTGGCACTGCAGATTCAGTCGGATACCTGGAGTACCTGTTCCCTGGCATACTGGCATTGATGATTCTATTCACAGCCATCTTCTCCACAATATCCATTGTTGAAGAACGTAAAACGGGATTTCTACAGGCAGCTCTTGTTGCTCCTGTATCAAGAATATCCTTTGTATTTGGGACAACACTGGGGGGCACAACGCTATCGTTAATCCAGGCCGTACTTTTGCTGTTTCTCCTACCTCTTATAGGTATTATTCCAACACTACAAGGGCTACTCATTCTGATTCTTGCCTGTTTTTTGCTCGGCATCTCATTTACGGCGCTGGGTGTCGCCATCGCCTGGTCCATGCAGTCAACCCGGGGCTTCCATGCCATTATGAACCTGTTCCTCATGCCTCTGTGGTTATTATCTGGCGCTTTTTTCCCCTACGAAGGCGCATCATCAATACTGCAGTGGACTATTCTGCTAAAC
>JAHQVL010000155.1 GCA_019634345.1 Rhodothermaceae bacterium | reverse complement strand
TCATTGAGCTTAAAAATATTACATGAATGGGTCATGTAATTTCGTTTCGTGTTTCGTGTTTCGCGTTTCGGGTTATTTTGAAGTGAATAAATCCCCAAACGAGCAACAAACACGAAACCCGAAAGCCGAAACACGAAACAAATCAGCCAATTCTGGCTGATTTAAGACGTCGTCACCGGCAAGCCGAGGCGTGAACCTAGATGGGTTAGGGCTGCTTCCAGGGTGCGGGGTTTATAGCCGAATTCGGATTCAGCTTTGAGGATGATGAATCCGGTTTTGGGAGGGCGGACGGCGGTTTGATTCAGAGATTGGCTATCGATGCGCTCGATGAGGGACGCATTCAGATCAAACATGCGGGCTACCTTTTGGGCCAGGTCATAGATCGACATGAATTCGCGGCCAGACAGGTGATAGACACCTCTTTTGTCGTAGCGAACCAATTTGTGCAGGCCTTGTGCGAGGTCTGGTGCGTACGTTGGAGTCCGCCATTGGTCGTCTACTACACGGATTTTGTTGCCCTGTGAAAGTTGATCGATGACCCAGAGGACAAAATTGGATCGACTCAAATCATTGCCTGCACCGTAAACGAGGACGGTTCGAGCGATTGCCCAGTTGTTCAAGCCGGCCTTGCGAATGGCATTTTCTGCTGCAAGCTTGGACCTGCCATAGAAATTGACCGGATCGGGACGACTTTCTTCGCGGTATGGACCTTCCAGGCCGTCAAAGATAAAATCGGTGGATACATGGACCAGCTTTGCGCCAACCATCAGGCAGCAGCGAGCCAGGTTCTCTACGGCCTCTACATTCACGGACCAGCATCCCTTGCGCTCGTTCTCGCACGTGTCAACATGCGTCATTGCCGCGCAGTTTATGACGACGTCTGGGGTGAAATTAACGAGCAGGTCCTTGACATCCTTGTGGTTGGTCAGGTCCAACGGAGTATACCCGAACGAGCCGCCTGGCACTTTTGAGGCGTCATCTCGTCCAGTAGCAAGCACGTCAAAGTCGCGGTGGAGACTCAAGAGAGCCACCAATTCTTGGCCGACTAAGCCGTTTGCACCTGTTATGAGAACCCGTTGGTATAGCATACTGTGTTGTATGGATCTAAAAAGTTTTTGTGCCTCAACTTGTTATTTCGCCGTACAGGCGGAGAAGCTTTAATAAGATAGTACAAATTCCAGAGATGTGTAACTCGAATAGGATGAAAAGTGCACTGTGGACGTAGTGAGTACCTAAAGCAGCGTTAAATTACTCCGTTAGAACATCAAGTTTGGGTCACATTTCTACTTCTTCAAGCCTAAAGTTTGGTATCGGAAGATTCTTTTGCCTTCTGAAATGCTGGAGCCACTTCATTCGCTTGATGACGTCCTCAGGCGTTCGGATCGTATTGTCATTGATGACTTCGCGGAAATGCCGGGCGCACTCATTGGCGGTGTACGTATGGTCGATAGGGCGGTTGTATTTCTTGGCGAATAGGACGTTCGTCTGGCTCATTGCTCGTTGCAATTTGGTGCGGAGTTCGAGCAGCGTGTCCTTGTATGTTTTGGGCCGGGGAGGTATAGCGACTGAAGTTGAGTGAAAATTAAATGTTTTTTGTTGAGGTTTAGGCGCTTCGAATTCGGGGAAGAGGCTCATTGTCATGCCGGGTTGGATACTCACGTTCTCTATTTTGTAGAGCTCGGGTGTATACGTACCTTCTCCCAGAACCTCCTCCTTTTCTTGCTTCTCGCTGATACCGCGATCGCTGCATTCTTTCATGTAGAACAAGAAGTTTTTCATGCGAACGTCTGCGGGGGCAATGACTTCGGCAAGTTGTTTTTTCAACGGAATGGTGGACTCCGGGAGGGTACGGATGATTCTGCCGGCGGTCTGCTCTAGATCAAGGAATGCGCGGTAATGAGAGGCGCATACCCAGTACATGAGCCACTTGTAGCTGTATCCAACGTAGGCCATCTTTACGGTAACCAGGATATCGTATCCGCCTTGTTTGAATTCCTCCAGGTTGTTCTTAGCCTTGGCGCCGTCGTCCGAGACAGCGATCAACGATCGAAGGCGGGGATATTTTTCTTCCAGGTACTTGTGTATTTTCCTCGCGTGAGCCTGGTCAACAGCAGTAATGAGTTCGCATAGACGAGGGTCAATCAAACTTTTCCCTCTTCGCAGGCGCTCTACGCCTTTGTCGACCAACGATTGCCATACCTGCGTATGTTTGACCGCTTTTTTGATAGAGCCGTCTTCATAGGCAATATTTACTTGCTCGGTTCGGTTGGCATACACCTTGGAGTAGTTGACGTCAACCAGGTTGTACCAGAACTTTCGAAGATACCCGTCACGCACTCCGTCTGTATATCGTGCTAAGACATCAGGCACGAGGTGGATCTTGCGCATGCCGTTATCGCCCACGCGTTCTTCGTACTTGATGTATTTGGGTAAGATCTTTTTGCGGTCTGTACGAACTTCCGTGCCTGTCATGATAATGACAAATGCAGCATACTCAACCAGCTTTTCAATCAGTTGGGCGGATTGTGTACCTTGCCCACCTTCGGATTCCTGCCCTAGCTGATGCGACTCATCCAGGATGAGTACAAATCTGCCGCGTTTGAATTGATCAAAATGGATCTGAGGATTTGAGCACAGGCTGCTGTACGTTGTAACAGCGCCAAACTGAGAGGGGATACGAGGAGAAACGAGGGGGTACTCGTTTTCGACCTCAAGAAAATCGCCGACCAAAAAATCAGTGAATTGACCATTGGTCCAGGGAAATTCGACATGAAACTCACCGGATCGAAACTCTTCCTTGTCTCTTCGCCAATCCAGTTCGTATTGCCGGGAAAGGGTGAGGCGAGGGACGTAGCTGACAGCGCCATCGATATACCCCAATCGGGCAAATTCATTGCATATCAGTTGGCTTGCCAGGGTCTTTCCATATCCGGGACAAAGAATCAATGTAATTGATTTTAGTCCCTCTTTATAGAATTGGACAGCCTTCTCCACTGCCACTTGCTGCTCCTTTCTCAGCGTCTTTACTTCAGAACTCACTCCAGTTTGCGCCACAGGTTAACTTAAATATTTGTTGCGTTAAGTAATTCCTATGTAGTCAGATGGACTACCATTCAGATGGGTGTCTGATACACTGCAATTAAAGCTCTTCGATATTTTCCTTTTGTCATCCCGTTGGAGCGCAGCGATCGAGGGATCTACCCCTTTAGCCTGCGTACTCCTAATTGTGTAGCCTTCCTTCACGTTAGATCCTTCACAAAGGCGGGATGACAAGATTGAACGATCGGCTCTATCTAAAGGCTCAAATAACAGTGCATTAGGTGTGCATTTCTTTCGGTGCATTCATACCGGGCTACAGGGTTTGGGGTCCCTCGAAATCAGGTATTTTGTGTAAAAGAATTGTGTACTTTTTAAGAGAACGTAGAGAGGGTCTTGACTCAAAAAAAATACCGGAGTCCAACAACACCACCGAGCCTAACGGATAAGTCTGGGTGGAGGGCGAAATCGGGATTGGTTTGCAGGAAAACCTCGAACTTCTCGATATAAAAGTTGACGCCAAATACTAGAGTGATGCCTGTTTTGAAGTCCGTTCTTTTGCTGCTGTTTTCCCTTCCAAAAAAGAGCCCAGGGCCTACATAATAATTCAAGGGTGAATCGGGGATTGGCGATTCGTAGGCAATGTTTGAACTGAATCGGAGAAAGCGATCCAGGCTCCAGGCATTTACGACCATGACGCTAAAGCGTTGGTTGAAGTAGTACTTGGCCGTCAACCCAGAAGGAATTCCGGCCTGCCCCCCAATCCCTAACCGGCTATAGGGCACCGGCTCTTCCTGCGCCCTCACGTCAAAGGCTGTGAAACTGAAGAGGAGGCAGAAAGCAATCATGCTGAAGCATGATTGTGTTTGGAGTTCGGTGTTCGGTGTTTGGTGTTTTGTTACTTCGTTGAGTCCTGGTAACTCGAAACAAAACCTTGCACCTTGCACTTTGCACTTTGCACGCCTCAACATCCCATGTTGAGGTCTACAAAAACTCATCTCTAATGTGCTGGGCGTCATTGAGAGTGATTCGGCCGGCTAGAAGGAGGCGGAGTTCGCGGCGTTTTGCTGCATTTTCGAAGCGCTCGCGTTCTTCGTCTGTTTCTGGAATGATAGGGGGGACCGGGATAGGGCGATCGTGCTCATCAACGGCCACAAAGGTGTAAAAGGCCTGGTTGCACTTTCTGTATGTCTGCGCCAGCGGGTTTTCTGCCCAGACGTTCAGCTCTACTTCCATCGAGGTGCGAAACGTGCGGTTGACCTGGCTTTTGATAACAACAATTTCTCCTTCCTTGATAGGAGCATGAAACTTCACAGAGTCTACTGCTGCCGTGACGCAGACCCGGTTCGTGTGACGTTGGGCCGAGATAGCGGCGCAGATATCCATAAGATGCAGCAGCCGGCCTCCCATCATGTTACCCAGGCTATTGGTATCGTTTGGGAGGACAATTTCACTCATCTCGCAATGGGATTGCGAGACCGTTTTTCCATTGCGCTGCTGTACAGTGGGTGATTGAGAGTGTTGGAGTACCTGGGTGTTAGGGTTTGGGGGTACGGGTGTTTCCGACATCGCGAGTTCCGATCAGGTTTTTTGTTTTTTCTTTTTGGCAGCCGGGAAAAGGACATTATTCAAGATGAGCCGGTAGCCGGGGGAGTTTTTGTGCAGGTTGAGATCTGTTGGAGGGTCCCCAACGAAGTGTTGGTAGTCCTCAGGGTCATGGCCTGCATAATACGTGAATGTCCCCTGTCCAAAGGAGCCATGCAGATAACGCACTTCGTCCCGCCCAGGAGCCTCGGCCATAATCACAACACTCGGTTTAATAAAGCTCTTCCGGAAGTTGGTCGTTTGCCCAACGAATCCCTTTACCGTAGAAACATGGCTTTGTGTCAACATGGTTGGCACGGGATCCCATTTTGCTGAAAACTCAAAAAGCGTAAAATAATCCAGGGCCGGGTTTCTCAGAGGCTGTGGGGGAGGGCCCGTGTCAATGTCCGAATGCTCATATTGCTGGGCATTAAAATTGGGCCGGAAGTTTTGGAAGGCAAAGGTGTTGCTGTAGTCGAGCTTGGAAACCGCGTTAGGATCGATGGGGTCGCCGTCGTATTCGCCAGGAACGATATCCGTATTAGCAGCAGCAACCGCGATATCAAAGGTGTCTGTACCAGAGCACATGGCGAATAAGAAACCGCCTTCGGCTACATAGTCCTGGATGGTCTGCGCAACGACCAGTTTGAGCTGGCTTACCTTTCGATAGCCATGACGCCGTGCAGCGGCTTCTGCCTGCCGTTGCTGTTCGATGTACCAGGGCATCGAGCGGTACTGCATAAATTTACCGTACTGCCCGGTGAAGTCCTCGTGGTGCAGGTGGAGCCAATCGTAGTTGGCCAACTCACCATTCAAGACGTCGTCATCGTAAATAAGCTCGTAGGGTACCTCCGCGTAGGTCAAGGCGAGTAACACAGCGTCATCCCATGGGAGCGTCTGTTTTGGGGCATATACCGCAATGCGGGGCGCTTTTTCGAGCCGCACGACCGAGGTATTGCTTGATTCGCTTTCCACTTCTGAGAAAATGGCTGCGGTCGTTGCGCCGTCTATTTTTTCATAGTATACGCCGCGAATCCGGAGTTCCTGTTCCAGCTCAGTATCGAATGCAGCCAGGAATGACCCTCCTCGATAATTTAAAAGCCACTCTACCGTGATGCTTCTTTCAAGAGACCAGAAGGCAATGCCGTAGGCTTTTAAGTGGTCCGATTGCCTCGAATCCATAGGAATGAGGATATCCTGGGAAAGGCCCGCAGGAGTGATCAGTACCATGAGGCTCAGTAACAAAGAAAGAGCTTTAGTTTGCATTATCGCGCAAGTTGGTTAGTGTTCAGCGTTAAATCCCGTCTCCTCTTAATATCCGTATTCGTTCCCTGGCTTGAGAGGCAAGGAGCGACCCCGAGTATTCATTAAGTAATCGGCTATATGTTTCGATGGCCAATTCTTCTTTACCCAGCTCGTAGTCATAAATCTGGGCTGCAGTAAAGAGGCTGCGGTCGACGAAAAAGCTCTCCGGGTGGATTAAGGGGAATTCAAGAAACGCAGCCAGGGCTTCTTCTGTTCGGCCAATTTCACGTAGCGTGGTTGCCTTGAGGAACCGGGCGTCGTCCATTAACGGGTGATTCCCGTATTGAAGCATGAGAGAGTCGAGCGTGGAGAGTGCCTTATTGTGCAGGCGCTGCCGTGCGGCCAGCGACGCATCCGCGTATAGATTTAGCGGTGCATTAAGCGAGTCTGGCCCTTTGTTTTCAAAAAGGAGCACCTTTAATTCTATGGCGTCGTTTGCGATGTCCGTCGATGTGTTCTCGTTCATGACCTGGGTAAGGGTCAGAGCAGCGTCAAATTCACCCTGATAAAAATGAATCAAAGCGAGTTCGAATCGGGCACGTTCGGCCAATTCGCCGATGCGTAGTTCTTCTTCCACACGCGAGAAAATGAGCCGGGCCTTGGGTAATTCATCGCGCAATACAGCTATACGACCCATGTCGAAGTTTGCTTCTTGGAACGCCATAGAGGCCGGAAACTTTTCAATGACCTCTTTCAGTGTCGACTCTGCGTCTCCTAGAGCGTAAAAGATTTCTTGTTGAAGCCGGCCGATATGTTGCAGAACCTCTGGATAAGCCGCGTGTGACGGGTATTCTTGAAGGAAGATACGAT
>JAHQVL010000154.1 GCA_019634345.1 Rhodothermaceae bacterium | reverse complement strand
CCCACAGGGAGTCTAGCCGTATGGTCAGTTCATCTTCCTCTTCCGAAAACTGGTCCTCCTCTTCCTGGGCAGTCAATAAACGCAGATATACATCCCTATCAGCATCGATCTTATCGATCAATACCAGCATCGTGTCGATGTACACTTGCTTTTGCTCAGTTTGCGGTGCGAACGCATGTTGTAACTGCGTGGTACGAAGGGCCGATGCGTTGAGATGAAAACGAGAACTGAGCACTACCCGCTGAAGCCAGATTTCATTGGTATCTTCTATTTCAGTTCGAAGGGCCGCCATTTGAAAGATGGCAAAAACGCTCACTGCCGCCATGAAGATGAGAACGATCCCAAATCCCAGGCTTTGTTTGGTTCCTAATTTAAAATCTCGAACACCCATAGACCTTCCTACCCTTCACCATCATCGATCTCAATGAGGACCTTTACAGTGCCCGTCACTTTTGAGAGATGTACAAATCCAATCGCCCCGGGCGTATCGATAACATGCTGCAGCAACGCCTCCTCGCTCTGAAAAAACAAAGGTGGATTGCCCTCACCCGCCAGTTTACGCTTAAGCCATATCGATCTCATACGCGATGAACTTTTCCCCAGGTACTGATAAAAGCCATCCTTGACGTCCCCTTTTTCCCGGAGGT
Organism: Rhodothermaceae bacterium; assembly: GCA_019634345.1. Lineage (GTDB taxonomy): Bacteria > Bacteroidota > Rhodothermia > Rhodothermales > JAHQVL01 > JAHQVL01. Next base: position 7,320 of record JAHQVL010000154.1, on the reverse strand, counting down.
CACATACAACAATCTCCAACTCACTCGAAGGCCAGGCCTGGATGTCACCAATATAAAAATCCAATAGCTGGTCCTTAGAAATAGATTCGATAGGAACATCTTTATGCGCAACCACAGCGACCTGAGCTGTTGCCGTAGTCACGCAGCAGAGCAATACAACCATCACTATTTCTTTTTTAAATCGAAGACTCATAGTCTACTTAGCACGCCTCCATTTAAAAAAGAACCGATATAGCAAGGCCGAAAAAATGCACTTCTTGCCTGCTTGTAAAGTCGAACATTTCACCGTCGATTTGGAAATTGATAGGAACGAACGCATACTGCGCTTTCATCGTGATGCGATCAAACCCGTCGTCGTCCTGCAAAACACTATACCGGGCTCCCACAGAAAACACTTTAATGGTCAGGTCTTCATCAGCAACCTGGACCGGCACTCGAATCTCAGAAGCCTCTTGAGTGAACCAGTAGCTGCCGTACAGGAATAGCCGCTCGTCAACCTCAAATCCTAGGGTGCCATAGTAAAACAGCCGATCGATATCAATGTGGGGCTCACTTCCATCGGGTAGAAGCCCTAGCTCAGTAGGCACATCTATATTGTAGAGGACGGCAATTACCTCGCTCTCGAGAGAGAATTTGCGATAACGAAACGACAAATCAGCCCCTATTCGCGTCTTCGGGACTCCCCTGATATTTTCCTCTGAGATGCCTTGAAGTAAAGAGACTCCGCCCTCAGGAGGTTCAACAAACGTTCTTAAAAAGTTATCAGATTCCCGGGTACTGGAAATGCCCACCTTCAGTTCATCCATCCGTAACCCTATCCGTCCTCCTACAAGCACCGTGGTCGTTGTATCAACACCTGTCTGACGGGCAATTCCCGTTCGTTGGTTATCAAACTGACTGTTAATATTAGGGCTGTTGCCGAGATACGCTGCATAATCCAGCCTGGCGTTCTTTAGAGGAAACGAGCCGTTTGCCTGGAAGAAGGCCCGTTCAGGGATAAACTCTTCTACATTGACGAATTCGGAAAAGGACTCTTCGTAAATCAGCGGCCGAATAACATAGGGCAGCAGCGGCGTCCGGTTCTTGATTTCATTGAGGTGGTTAAATATGGGAACCTGCAATCCGGCTTTCAATGTCAGGCGCTGATCGGCTCGGTAGCGAACCCAGGCCTCATCGAGATCAAAAGAACCCCAGCGCCGGCTCGAAGAAAAGTTGTTGAGCAACTCAAAGTTGATGAAGGCCAGCCACTCGCGCGAGAAGGTCTTCTGAAAAATCAGGTTGAGTTGCTGGACGCTGGACGAGTTGGCCCGATCCTGCTCCTCGGTGCTATCATCGTGGCGGAATGTAACCTGGAAATAGCCAAATGTTTGGAGCGGGGTTTCTTGAGACTGAGCCAGAACTTCAGCCCCACAAGACCAAAGCACACAACAAAGTATGAGGGTACTCAGATGGACCTTGCAGAAGAAAGGATGCGATGGTAAAAGCCAGCTAAGCCACGAACGGCGTCCGAAAAACATGCAAATGAGTGATTTTCCTAGGGATGAGCCAAGAGTATAGCCCAAATATAGGATTAATATGCACCAGTTGCATAGTTGATATCAAACCCCTTTGAAGGGAGTAGGGTATACCCATAGAACCCTAATTTCCATGTCTCACAGGATACCCGAGTTGTGCCCAAACGAGGATACCTTCATCCAAGATGGCGGTATTCTTGTACCCGTGATTCCTCAGTTTTCGGACTACTCGTCCAGACGCGGCATGTGGGCAGGCGCAGTACACTACAATCCATGTACTGTCGTTGGGAATAATATCTACAAACGCTTCAGGCTCTTCGTAATAGGGGACGGGGACGGCACCGGGTATATGAGTCTGCCGCCAGGCTACTGTAGATCGAGCATCCAGTAATACGAACCGCAAGCTGTCTTGGAGTGCCTGGTTCACTTGCGCTGCGGAGACATACAATCCATCACGCAAATCAAACTCGGGAGCCGGTCTGTCCGGATTCAATACATATTCCTCAGGAGTTGGTACACGTATCGTATCTCCCTTGGGCACATCCCAACCGGATGCCCGGCTTCTAAGAAATGCGGTGACTGCATCTATTTCATCACTGGTAAGGCTGTCCTTGAACGCAACCATGGGTGTACCATCTCTTCCTTCTGAAATAGCATACCGTAAAAACCCATCCGTTGCAGTAGCCAACAGCATCGGGTTACCCAGGGCGGGCGCCGTAATACCTTCACCCTTCTCCCCATGGCACGATGCGCATGATGCAGCGTATATGTCCGCTCCCAGTTCTGCATCACCAAGAACGGGGTCTCTTGAAATCTCAACACCTTCCTCAACACCCGCTGATTCGTATAGCCACTTCAGCAATAACTCGATCTCGATATATTCTAAAGGGCCACCTCGCTTCTCGTAGTATCCTGCCATCGCTGTATTTGCCCTTCCATACTGTATTGTATAGCGCATAAAGTTGTTTGACTTCGACGAAGCCAGCAAGGAATGTGACCGAAGCGAAGGGGCAAAGTCAGCGGCGTATCCTTCCCTGTTATCGCCATGGCAAAGCGCACAATATGTTGCGTATAACTCTTCGGCGTGCTTCTGGGCAGTACTATCGAGCGTGGAGTCATGGTTAAGTTTAAATTGTTCAGCGAGCTGCGCTTGCTCGTGGGGTTCTTGCTTGAACTCAAGCTGAACCCCAAACGCATAGTCATTTAACACAATCAATTGACTGGACAACGAATCCCCGACGAGGGCCCCTTCAGGTAATCGCTTATTCAGAAACTTATACGTTGCCTGTATATCCTCGACGTCAAAAACCAGTGCAAAAATGCCAGAGCCTTGCTTCTCTAGGAATTGTGAACGGGCATCATCCGGCGACTTGGGCGTTGTAAGTTGTACTTCTTGATATCTTTTAAGCTTGAATCGAACGCTGTTGTCACCTTGATTTTCTTCTATCTCAGATAACCCCATCCTCTGAAACTCTTCGCGTGCAGATGCAAGATCTTCAACGACAAGTTGAATAGCAGCTAGCCCCACTACTCCATTTAAGTGCCTGGAATAATCCCGCCCAAAGCTATAATAGGAATTCCACTCATGCATGTTGTCATAGGAGAAGGTGGTGCTTTGGATGAATTGAGGAAGATGGGGAGATAACTGCGGGCGTTCAATACTTACACTGAATTTTTGACTACTGTCCGCACTCCATGATGAGGACTGAGGAGATCGACTGGCTGTCCAATACGATCGTACTGAATCCATTTTAAACCCTTGGGAAGAAAGCCATAAATATGTGTTTTCCACAGAAGAACTCGACAATGAATACATTCTCGCTCCTTCGTTTAGAACTAAATAGTCTAATACGGCACTATTCTCACCAGTAACAGAAATTGTGTCATTTCTTGAGATCAATTCGATAGATGACATGTCCGGCAAAGAGATCGGCAAACTGAAAGTGCCTTCAAAAGCGCCTTCTCCAAACGTGCGTTTATTTCGAATGTAGAACCCAAGGGTCTCAGTAAAATAATCGCTGGTACTATCTAGATCATGCACAAACAAGGTTGAATTATTGATACCAAACCCATTCCCCATTAGAGCCTGAGGGTCATTCAGATCCTTAGACTGCCCGGGAGTACAAGAAGAAAGGCCTCCAAGAACAATTCCCAGGACAAGGTAGGACCACAACACCCTCCCCGTATTTAGGATTGAAACATTAATCTGGACACTGAGCGCTTTCATGGTTGAATAAGTTTAGTTTACCAGGTGTCGATTATACCTTCCTACGACCTATCGTATTTCTGTTTCACGTCTTATCATTCGAGAGCGTAGGGTCGCCCCAAGAAACTAACCAGGCTACACCTACCTGTTGAGTTTATCCGATGCAATCGGCGGAGCACCGGTTGCTTCAAGGGCAGACTCCAGAGCAGGCAATCCGTCCGCAAACACCGCCAAAGCCTCTTGAAGTTCGCCAAGCTCTGTGATTCCCTTATTCACTGCGGCCTCATGCATTGGCGTAGGGCCATACGTGGTGCTTAACCCTCGAAACCCGACAAACATCCGCGACTGAGGAGACGGTGGATTTCGCTCGCCGGCGCTTTGTTTAACCGAATACCCGCTCATTTTTTGCTCAATGTCCAGTAAATCTTGGTGTGCTTCATGCAACTGAGCGATCAGGCCTGGGTCTGGTTGAGCAGCACGCGCATGTGCAGCTTGCATGGCTTCGATAAGATCCTGGTGATCTTCTAAATCCTTGTTGAACGAGGCTATATCGGATCGAAATTCATCCATCTTCTCCTGGAAAGCGATAATGGCTTCAGGTGTAGCACCTTCGAGAGCCGGTTCATATAAAGGTACCACATTAAAACTGACCGGATCGGCAAGGTCGGTCATTATACCATTTGATGTCCGAGTCAATGTTGCTGTATACGCTCCAGGGGTAACAAGGAAGCCATTATTATTTGGCTCCTCACCAGGCTCTATCAATCCACGAGCGGTGTTGCGAAGATTCCAGGCTACTCGGTGCAATCCCTTTTTAGTACTCCCCTTCACTCTGTTCACTACGCGCTCATTGGCATCACGCACAACAAGTTCAATCTTATCTTGAACCTCTTCACGTTCTTCCTGCAGCGCGTCCCAACCGGGGAATGCCACATCATCACTTCCTGCAGCTTTTTCTTCCTTCTTCCGTTCATCCTTCATCGAGCTCCAGCCTTCTTTGAGATAGTATGTGAAAACCGCACCGAATTCGGGATTGGGAGCCGTGTAGTAATTCGACCCCATCGAGTTGCCAACCACATCGCGAGGCACATAGAGCCAGGCGTCTTTAGCCGGAAAGAGATGCGCATCTTGGGCTAGCAAGGACTCACTGACCTCACGAAGCGGAGAATAGTCGTCCAGAATAAAGAAGCTACGGCCAAAAGAAGCAGCTACAAGGTCATTCTCTCGTTTTTGAATCGTCAGATCTCGGAAGGATATGGTAGGCACCCCTCCTTCTAAAGGAATCCATTCCTCCCCTCCATCATTGGAAAAGCTAAGGCCAAACTCTGTAGCCAGGAAGAGTAAACTCGGGCTCACATGGTCCTGCACGATTCGCCAAATCAATGTGCGTTCAGGTAAATCATCGGCTAATGATTCCCAGCTATTTCCCCGATTTGTGCTCTTCAGTACGTATGGATTAAAATCTCCGAATTTATGATTATCCAGGACAACATAAACGGTATTTTCATCATGAAGGTCAGCATAAATATGATTCACAAATGCTGTAGCAGGCACGCCAGGCATGCTGCCGACTTCAATGCGCCTCCACGTAGCACCATCATCCTCGCTCACCTGAATGAGCCCATCATCTGTGCCGACATATAATAAGCCGGGTACGATCGACGATTCATCAAGAGACGTTATGGTGTTGTAGTTAGACATTGCGCTGAGGTCCCACGAGTTATCCCAACTCTGAGTACGGCCCATAATGGGAAGCTCAAAGCGCTCTTGATTCCGAGTAAGATCATCCGATATCTGCGTCCAGCTATCGCCCCGATCCGTTGATTTCCAGACGCGTTGAGAAGCGAAATACAAGGTCGTTGGAGCATGGGAGCTTACTTTGATAGGAGCATCCCAATTGAACCGTTCGTACGCGCCATCGAGCGATTGCGGTTGAATATACACTTGTTCGCCAGTAATCCGATCAATGCGATGCAACCCACCTTGCTGCGTCTCTGCATACGTAATATTTGGATTCCCAGGTTCAACGGCCGACTGATGCCCGTCGGCCCCGAGGGTTTTAAACCAGTCTGCGTTCCGGATGCCATGGCGATTATCCGTACGGGATGGGCCTCCATGCGAGCCATTATCCTGCGTCCCGCCATACACATTGTAGAATGGGAAAGCATCATCGACGGCCACCTTATAGTATTGCGTAAGGGCCAAATTCTCTACAAATTTCCAGGTAGCTGCATTATCAAAGGACTCGTAAATCCCCCCATCCGTCCCCATGAGGATATAGTTAGGATCATCCATCCGGAAAGCAATCGCATGATTGTCAGAATGCTTGTTGCTTTCTGTGAGCCGCCGAAACGTTTTACCATGATCATCCGATATTTGGACCCGAACATCCATGAGGTAAAGTCGCCCTTCCGCATGGGGAGAGGTATAGAGCTCCTGGTAGTAATGCGGTCCTGTAGCACCCGAAACCGTATCTGACATCTTCTTCCAGGAAGCACCACGATCGCTAGACATGTACACCCCACCCGTTCGCCGATCAAGCTCGATAGCCGCATATAGATGATCCGGATTATGGTAAGACATCGCCAATCCAATCTTACCAAGATTCGATGTAGGAAGCCCCTTGGTAAGTTCAGTCCAGGTATCTCCACCGTCTGTACTCTTATGCAAACCAGAACCAGGACCTCCGCCCATGTACGCAGCAACGGTTCGGTGACGCTGCCAGGTAGCAGCATAGAGCACGTCAGGATTGCGAGGATCAATCACTAAATCCGTAGCACCAACCCACTCGTCGTCTCCAAGGGTGCGTGTCCATGTTTTTCCACCGTCTATTGTTTTATAAATCCCACGCTCACCACCTGAACTCCAGAGAGGACCTTGTGAGGCAACCCATACCACATCAGAGTTTTCCGGATGGATGATTATCTTTGAAATATGTTCACTCAGTTCAAGCCCCATGTTGGTCCAAGACTTCCCACCATCCATACTCTTGTATATCCCATCACCGTATGCAACGTGACGGCCTCCAACGTTTTCACCCGTCCCAACCCAAACGATATGAGGATTATTGGAATCGATGGTGATCGCACCTGTTGAATAGGAGCCCTGCCCTTCAAAGATGGACTCCCACGTTGTACCAGAATTCGTTGTTTTCCAAACCCCACCTGAGCCTACAGCTATATACCAGACATTGTTATTTTCTGGATGGATAGCCATGTCGGCAATGCGACCAGAGGGAAACGCCGGCCCTATATTGCGAAACTTGAGCGCACCATAATCTAGATCCGCCACCGCAGATTCCCCATCCTGGGCTAAACTAGATGAAAACAGAAAAAGGGTACCAAGGATAAACAGACAAAAAGATTTCATACCGGGCAAGAATAGGTGATGGAAATTAATCAGGTAGGATGCTTCTGAAGCAGTGGGAAGATACTAATAAGCGCAAAGAAACACACCACGATTTCCTCAATCAAGGGGCTATCAGCGTTTGCCAGTAGACCATTTGGGATACCTTCGAACACCGTGCGAAAGCCCTCCCTTTTCTTGACCTGCGGTATACTATTCGCAAAGAGCTGGATGTTCAGTTCTGTACAGTTGATG
>JAHQVL010000153.1 GCA_019634345.1 Rhodothermaceae bacterium | reverse complement strand
ACATCGGCCTGGGATTCAGCGGGTGTGGTTACCAGGTGCTGTCTGCCTCGTGTCATGTCTGTTCTGCTGGTTCTTGGTTGTATTTTAGACGTGTTGATTAGGGAATAATAGAGGGTGGGATGCCACTGGGGCGAAAATTCGAGGAGGGGAGTGTGTAATTGGAGTCTACTGGGGCTGAAAGAAGATCTATGAGCAACGAATAGATACCAGCATGAGTCAGCTCCGGGCTTGAGTGCTCATCGATAGTTAATCCAGGTGTGAGTTCGAATCCTTCAAGCCACTGGTGTAGGGTAGTGTCTTTTGTGATTACGTGGAGTGGAGTGTTAAAGGTGGAACTCTTAAGAAGGGGAGGTTGATGATCACCAAGAATGACAATCAGGCTTTGGGGAGCGGCCTGGGTGAGAATAAACCGCGTTAACACGTCAAGGTCGTAGGAGATCGTTGAGTAGTACGTTTCAAGTGTATTGGGAATTTCTTTGTTGAACCGGTTATTGTAGGAATCACGGATTTTATGAATGAAAGTACGTGGGGGAGACGAAGTCCCATAATTCTCCGCGTTCGACCGTTTTTCATTCAACGTCCGCCAATCCTCAACCAGGGGAGGAGGAGTAACCCAGGGCGCATGGGTTGAGGCGGTTTCAAAAAACAGGAAGCTAGGGTTTGCTTCTTTCTCAATGTAGTTTTCGTAGGTGAACTCCAGGCTATATTGATCGGGAATGATCCAGACCCCATACGGGTCTCCCTCATATCCCAGTTCTTGAAAGTACACGGTATGGTCAAATCGAAATGGATTTTCCAGGGGCAGTCCGGGACGCGGGCGATTAGGAGGTTGAAGGGTTATGGTCGTGTATCCTTGCTCTTGGAGAAAGTTAACCAGGTGAGGATATGAATCAACATGATCGAGAAAGGATGTATACTGTGCTTTATTGTCGATGAACATGCCCGACAAGGTTGAACTCATGCTCAGCCAGGACAATCCTCCACTAACGGGAGCCGTGCTTTCCGTTGTGGCAGTTAGCCATCCCGCCTCTGTGAGGGCTTTCTCCATTTGTTCAATGCGAGCCTGGTGAATCTGTCTAAGGTCAGGGTCTTCCTGGACCACACTTCCATAGGACTCCACGAGAAACACGTAGATATCAGGTTTTTTTGGTAAATCGATTGATGAGAACGTCGTGTACACAGGATCAATAGGAAGCGTTTTATTTGCTTCGATCGTTCTCTTGAGTTCAAAGGAGTCGGATATGTTGACGGCTACTTTTCCTGTGATGGATCGGAGAGTAGGATCCGGATTGGCAGTGCCGAACCAATACCAAAAGAAGAGGGCCACGGACCAAAAAACAAGACTGCCAGCAGGCAGGAGCGCGCGAGGCCGAATGGAGTGCAGGGCATTGTTTATACTTTTTAGAATGCCGGGCAGGGTCCATAATAAGAGGACAAATCCTGTAGCTGCAGCAATGAATATGGGGGCCTGTTCAGGAGATAAGGCGTCACGAAGAATGTAATAGAGATTGAGCGAATACTGCGCGTCTTCTATGAGTATCCCAGAGCGATGGAAAAAGGAATAGACAAGAGCATCGTATACTTCGTAAAGAAAGAGAGCGATAATCGCTGGAGCTACTATGCGCTTTAGTACCCATGGACGTTGAGTCTTCTTCCTGGAGTTCGTGGCCACAAACAGTAGAGTGATCAATGCTACAAGGTCTACACAAATCCTAAAGATATCTTGATTCGGCCGGCGGATAACGTAGTGCAGGAAATGGTCGTACCAGCCGCGGGTCCAATACGCTGTCGCGGATGGGTCCTTAAGCCCAGGTATGGGAAAGAATGTACTTGAACTGAGGTGGGTGACAAACGAAGGCAGAAATAAAAGACTATTAATGAATAGGAATCCGCCTAGCGCAATCAACCAGGTGTGTGATGAGGCACGCAAACGAGGTGCATGTTTTTGTACCAGTACCCATTTGAAGTAATGAGCAAAAGAGAGCACAATGGCTGTTGTGGCTATCGTCACAACCGGTGCATAAAGCCAGATTGGTAATACAAAGACGCTCAAAAGAGACCCTATCATGACGACAAAAATAATGCGTGCCCATTTTGATCGGTACTCTTTGTTTTCGTCAGGTTGCGCAACAGCCATAAAAATGACAAATACATACCTGAGTAGCCCGGGTATAAGTATCCAGGCGCCGAGCTTATTTTGCCAGTAAGCAAGGACGCACAAGGTGAGCAGAAAGAACGCATCCGTTTCCTTGTCGAAGTACTCACCGAATTCAGTGACCTCATTTCGCCGCCGTGCCAGCCAGCCATCGAATCCATCTGCAATCAAGATGACCAGGCTGATTAGTAAGATCAGCAGCCCCGAGTTGGGCAGGAAGGGGACGCTAAATAAACTCAGGGTGAGTGCAAGCCGGCAGAAGGTAAGAAGATTTGCTCCCTGTAGAATCCGGTGTTGAAAACCCGCCGTCCCATACAAGTAAAAGAGGGATCCGAACGAGACCATGCCTGCAACCAACAGCGGCCCTCGGCTTTGTGCCCAAATAGAGAGAACTGTCCCTACCAGGCAAGCGACCGAATAAAAAAAGGACCAGCCAACTAACTTACTAGACATACTTAACGTCCGCTCTACGCGATCAACACTCGAGATTGACATTGGGTAAAGGGTTTTAGTATACGAAAAAGTCCAGAGACAAAAGTCCGGAGCCTGGGGCCCGGGACGAGAGTCGGTGGAGGAACTTTAGATTGTAAACAGGTTCTACTGTGCTTCCAAAAACACCGAACACTGAACCTTTGATCTATTATCCTCCAGAAAGCCACCTTGACTAATCAGTATCCATATTTATTAGAATGTCGTCGGACATTGTGGTTGGCTATTCCGGTGGTGGGCTCGCAGTTGGGAATGATGTCGCTCGGATTTGTAGATACGTTGATGGTTGGGCGGTTGGGTGCCGAAGCATTGGCTGGGGTGGCGCTCGGCAACACGCTGTTCTTTTTTCTGGCGATAGTAAGTATAGGGATGGTCAATGCAGTGGCCCCGATGGTGTCTCAGGCTTTTGGTGCCGGAGATCATGAAGCTGTTGAGCGAACGGTTTATCAGGGTTTTGTGGTAGGTTTTTTGCTTGCACTCCCCTGTACGCTCATATTATGGAATTTAGGGCCATTTCTACGTGCTATCGGGCAAAATCCCGAAACTGTTGCCCTAACGCAAGGGTATCTTCGAGCCATCGTATGGGGGTTTTTACCATTTCTTTGGTTTGCTGCACTTCGCAGTTTTGTAGAAGGCATTTCTAAACCATTACCAGTTACTATCATAACGATGATAGGTGTTGGAGTTAATATCCTTGCAAACTATGTGCTCATGTATGGAAAGTGGGGTTTTCCGGAATTAGGAATCGTTGGGACCGGTTGGGCAAGCACCATTGTCTACTGGTTTCTGTTTGGGATTCTACTTGCCTTTAGTAGACTGGCTCGTCCGTTTCGGGAGTTTCGACTTTTTAGGAATAGAGGCCGTTTTGATAAACCTTACTTTAAAGAGCTGGTGCGCATAGGGTGGCCAATGGGTATTTCGCATGGGGTAGAAGCCGGGTTGTTTTCTGTCACTGCCCTTCTTGTGGGGTTATTGGGTACTGCATCGTTAGCAGCACATCAAATTGCGCTACAATGTGCAGCGTATACCTTTATGGTCCCCATGGGAATCGGCATAGCCTCTTCAGTGAGGGTAGGGCAGGAGACGGGTAAGGGGCAAGCCGAAGCAGCCAGAAGGGCAGGTTTTGTAGGTATCGGATTAGCCATCTTATTTATGATGGTAGCAGCGATTCTTTTCTGGGTTATACCCAGGCAAATAATTGGGCTCTATATAGATACGTCGGCAATGGAAAACCAGGAAGTAGTTGGCATCGCCGTGGTATTACTCGGGGTAGCAGCTGTCTTTCAGGTATTTGATGGTGCACAGGTGGCTGCGGCTGGTGCTTTGCGCGGGTTGAAGGATACGCGCATACCAATGATTATTAGCGTGATCTCCTATTGGGTGATCGGGCTCAGTGTTGGGCTGCTTGTTGGATTTACCCTGGACGGAGGTGCAGTTGGGTTGTGGTGGGGGCTAGTGGTTGGGCTTGGTGTGGCCGCAATACTCCTTTCATACCGCTTCTGGAAGATCTCTTCAAGGTCTTTTTCTTATGAGGCTACCCAGAGAGAAGGCTTATCGGATACAAATTCTCTAAATCAAGCAGATCTTTCATTAGAATAGAATGAAGGTTTTATGAGTTTAGATTATTAAATGAAACTATAATCACTCCCTTTCTTTTTAGACGAGATTTAACATCCGGTCTTCACATTGTGTCTTTTTTTAGCCTAAATTCGGCTTACCTAAATTAAGTACACAGCGACACATAACTATACACAGAAATATTCTAGCAGAGATAAAACGGAATGGCTCAGATCTTTCCTAAGAACGCAAATACACTTCCTGTGCTATCCCTTGCAGGCGTTTTGTTTGGAGGAGTACTGGTAGTGGGTTTAGTGTGGTATTATTTTTCCCCCGAATTTGTAGATGTTGGCTATGCTCCGGAACAGCCGGTAGAGTACAGTCATCGCTTCCATGTGAGTGAATTGGGTCTGGATTGCCGGTATTGCCATAGTTATGTGGAGGTGTCTCCGCATGCTAACATCCCAGCTACGGAGACGTGCATGAACTGCCACTCGCAGATTCAAACAGAGTCTCTGAAGTTGCTCCCTGTTCGTGAGAGCTGGGCAACGGGCAATTCGATTGAATGGGTCAAAGTGAATTTCTTGCCTGACTATGTACAGTTTAATCACTCGGCTCACGTGAATAATGGAGTAGGGTGTGAAACGTGTCACGGGCGGATAGACCAGATGGAAGTTGTGTATCAGGAAGAACCGTTGTCCATGGGCTGGTGCTTGGAGTGCCACAGGCAACCTGAACTGTACCTGCGTCCGAATAGTGAGGTCACCACGATGGGGTATGTTCATCCTACTGATTTTGTCGAGCAAAATGTAGAGCGAATCGCTCAGGATGGAATTGTGCCGCCAACCAATTGTTCGGCTTGTCACTATTGATCAAGGTGTTTTTAATGGCTGCTTCGAGAATTGACAGCTAGCGACGTTTGAATGCGTACTGATTGACGTACCATATAATATGATAGATCTACCTGTTATTGATGTTGATACGGCGAAGGCCGACGATAAAAAGTTTAAATTTTGGCGAAGCCAGGCTGATTTAGAGCAAGACGCATCTATGTTGCATCTTGCTCATCCTGAATTTATGCCGGGTGCAGATGAGGCTCCTGGTGGGGCATCACGGCGCCAGTTTATCCAGCTCATGGGTGCTTCAATGGCGCTGGCTGGTCTCTCTTCCTGCCGCCGGCCGGTAGAGAACATAATGCCGTTTGTTGATAAGCCGGAAGAAGTTATTCCTGGCATTCCCATGTATTATGCTACGTCCATGCCGTACAGGGGTATTCTGCAAAACTTGCTCGTCGAAAGCAATGAAGGCCGGCCCACTAAAATAGAAGGTAATCCGGATCATCCTGTAACCAAAGGGTCATCAGGGATCTTTGAGCAAGCCTCTATTCTGAATTTGTATGATCCTGATCGGTCAAAAGTAGTCTTGCACAACCAGGCTGCTTCTGATTGGAATGCGTTCCTGGATTTTTCTAGGGAGTTGCTTCGAGGCAGTAGTTCTCGGCAGATCGCAGTGCTCTGCGAGCCTACCTCTTCCCCAACCGTTCAGGCTCTTCGTGGACAATTGGCGCAGGCATTTCCTCAGTTGAAATGGATCACCTATGCGCCTGAAGGCAATGACCCCGGCTTAATGGGAATGCAAATGGCCTATGGCCGTTCATTGCGCCCATGGTATCATTATGATCAGGCAGACGTGATTGTAAGCTTTGATGCTGATTTCTTGAGCCCGATTGATCGTAACTTTGTTCATAATGCTCGAAGTTTCGCTGCAGGGCGAAAGCTATCTTCTTCCAATGATTCGATGAGCAGGCTGTATGCGGTGGAAAGCGCCTATTCGGTTACAGGATCATCTGCGGATAACCGGCTTCGATTGCGATCAAGTGAGATTGCTGATTTTGTGGCTGCTGTTGCGGTACATCTCGAAGTTGAAGGGGTGAATGGAATGGGAGCTGCCTTTGTCGATCACCCTTATGCGAGAGAGATTGCTATTGATTTAAGAAGAGCAGGATCTAGTGGTGTGGTAGTGGCTGGTGATACACAACCTCCTGAGGTACACGCAATGTGTGCTGCGATTAATCAGTCGCTCAATGCAGTTGGTAATACCGTTACCCTGTTTGATACCGAAGAACCTGCACCGGCAGCGCAATCTGAGGAATTGAGAGGATTGGTAAGCGATATGCGGAACGGGTCCTTGGACGCTCTGATCATGATTGGAGTGAACCCAGTATATGACCTGCCCGGTGAGTTGGATTTTGCTTCAGCACTTCCGCTGGTTGAAAATAGCGTTCATGTAGGGGCTCACATTGATGAAACGGGTTCATTGAGCTCCTGGCATATTCCTCGGTCTCACTACTTAGAAGCTTGGGGCGATGGACGTGCTTTTGATGGAACGCTTTCTGTCATCCAGCCTCTGATTGCCCCGATGTATGAATCGAAGTCGGAGATTGAAGTGCTTCAAGCACTTGGTGCCGGATTGGATTCGTCTGGATACGATTTAGTGCGAGCACGCTGGGCCGATGTGATTACTGGTGATTTTGAAGCAGGATGGAATAAGGTGCTTCATGATGGTTTCCTTCCAGGAAGCCAGTTCAACAGTGTATTACCGTCGATTAATTTCACGGCATCCCAGTCACCCCTCTCTATTGGAGAGAATGACATTGAAGTGGTATTCCAGCTAGACAATAAGGTGCTCGACGGAAGATTTTCGAATAATGCCTGGTGCCAGGAACTGCCAGATCCTGTTACTAAAGTAGTTTGGGATAATGTGGCGGTGATGAGCCCTAAAACAGCGGAAGACTTAGGCGTTGGTGTTCAGTACAAGGAAGGAAAGCACTACTCGGACATCATCTCACTGACGATTAATAATAGTACCGTCGAGCTTCCTGTCTGGATTGTGCCGGGCCATGCTGATAAGTCGATCAAAGTGACGCTGGGTTATGGCCGAGAATTACCAACAGAGCGTACGCTACGTGGTAAGCACATCTTCGACCTGGACCATTACACGGACGTTTATAATAAAGGGGCTGTCAGCACAGGAGTAGGTGTTAATGTAGCTGGGCTTCGCACTCCTACGACCATGAAGGTTGCAGTAGGGGCTAACGTCCAGGCGACAGGGCGGAAAATGCTGGTTGTTACGACGCAGGATCATGGCTATCTAGAAGGCCGGCCTATGTATCGAATGGCTACGATAGAGGAATACAAGGCGTATCCTGAATTTGCAGCCAAAGCGGTGAAAACCCTGCCCGGTGGCGAACCTTGGGAAGAATACCCAACGCTGTGGGAAGAGGATCATCCTTCAGCACAACCTGCTTTCAAGGATAATCCTTACCACGAAAATCAGTGGGCGATGGTGATCGACTTAAATTCGTGCACCGGATGTAGCACCTGTATGATCGCCTGCCAGTCAGAGAATAACATCCAGGTTGTGGGTAAGGACGAAGTGGGTCGTGGGCGAGAGCTTCACTGGATTCGATTAGACCGATATTATGTGAGCGAGGAAGGGAATGAGGACAACCCTATGATGGTTTCTCAGCCCATTCCTTGTATGCATTGTGAAAATGCACCCTGTGAGTCTGTTTGTCCGGTAGCGGCAACGGTTCATTCGCCAGACGGCACCAATCAGATGATTTATAATCGCTGTATTGGTACCCGTTACTGCGCAAACAACTGCCCTTACAAGGTGCGTCGCTTTAACTTCTTCAACTGGTCGAAGACGTTGCCTGTCGAAGTGCAGATGACCCAAAATCCCAATGTGACGGTTCGGTCTCGTGGGGTTATGGAGAAATGTTCGTTCTGTATTCAGCGCATTCGTAGAGCGAACATCAAAGCAAATATTGAAAAAACAACCTTGAAAGATGGTGATGTATTGACCGCTTGCCAGCAGGCGTGTCCTACTGGAGCAATTGTGTTTGGGGATATAAATAATGCAGCCAGCAAAGTAGTCGAGTATCGCAAGAATGATCGGCGCTACAACATGCTTGCTGAACTGAACACAAAACCACGGACGTCATATCTGGGACGCGTACGGAACCCCAATCCAGAATTGGAAGGCGTTACCGTGTAACCCATGATCATCACTCTTAAGATTATTACATAAACGAAGCGAATATTGTGAGTACAACTGCAACCACAGATATAAATCATCCAGATGGCGATGGCTCCCACGGGGAACCGCCGCTGATTACAGGGAATCTCTCTTTCCATGAGATTACCGATCTGGTGTCTACGCATACCGAGAAAAAAACACCTCCATTATGGTATGTTGCATTTGGTCTGGCAACGAGCATTACCGGGTTGTTGTTTTTAATGATCGCCTATCTATTCTGGAATGGAACGGGTGTTTGGGGATTGAATAACCCGGTTGGATGGGGTTGGGCTATTGTCAACTTCGTATTCTGGGTTGGTATTGGTCATGCCGGTACGCTGATTTCAGCGATCCTCTTTCTGTTCAGGCAAAAATGGCGTACATCAATCAACCGTGCTGCGGAAGCGATGACGCTGTTTGCTGTTATGTGTGCGTTGGTATTTCCAACCATTCACGTAGGTAGGGTTTGGGCCGTATACTGGATGTTGCCTATTCCGAACCAGATGGAAATGTGGCCGCAGTTCAAGAGTCCACTCCTCTGGGACGTATTTGCGGTATCAAGCTATTTCCTCGTTTCTCTTGTTTTCTGGTATGTAGGACTGGTACCTGACCTGGCTACACTGAGGGACCGCACAAAAAAAATCTGGCGCCAGCGAGTGCTTGGGTTCTTGTCACTCGGGTGGACGGGAGCTAACCGTCACTGGCGAAACTACGAGAAGTGCTACTTGCTTCTTGCTGCTCTTGCAACGCCGCTCGTACTCTCGGTTCACTCGGTTGTATCCTTTGACTTTGCCGTTTCTATTATTCCAGGTTGGCATACGACCATCTTCCCGCCTTACTTCGTTGCCGGGGCGATTTTCTCGGGATTTGCCATGGTTCAGACCTTGATGATTATCGCGCGGAAGGTCTATAACCTGGAGAATATTATTACCATCAGTCATATTGAGCGGATGAACATCGTTATCGTGCTCACGGGGTCGATGGTAGGCTTTGCATATATCACTGAGTTTTTTATCGCCTGGTACTCAGGAGTGCAATACGAGCAATATGCATTCTTGAATAGAATGTTTGGCCCTTATGCATGGGCATACTGGACGATGATGTTTTGTAACCTGTTCTTTCCTCAGTTTTTCTGGTCCAAGAAGCTGCGTACAAACATTGGATTTACATTCTTCGCTTCAATTATTGTGAACATCGGTATGTGGTTCGAGCGATTTGTGATTACGGTTACTTCGCTGCACCGCGACTACCTCCCCAGTTCTTGGGATTACTATACACCGACTATTGTTGATATTCTCACCTTTGTGGGTACGTTCGGATTATTCTTTACGCTGTTCCTTCTCTTCTTGCGTTGGGTGCCGATGGTGGCTATCGCTGAGGTCAAGGGGGTTATGCCAAAAGCAGATCCGCATTATTACGAAGATCACGAAGGAGACGGAATGGCTGGCGATCACATCCCGCATGTGAAGCCTGCATCCTAATTAATTGATTTATAGAGCTTAAACATAAAGCAGCTTATCATGCTAAAAAATCTGCTCCGTTCGGCAAAAGCTAACATGAGCATCTACGAAAGTAATGATGACGATGAGTATGGATTGCTCGCTGAGTTTTCCAACCCTGCGACACTCATGCATGCCGCAGAAGCTACTCATAAAGCCGGATACAAACATTTTGATACGCATAGCCCATTTCCTATTCACGGTATGGATAAAGCAATGGGGCTTAGCAATTCTAGAGTTGGTTATATATGCCTCTTGGGCGGTATTACCGGCCTTGCGCTGGCGACCTGGTTACAGTGGTGGACAGGCTCTATCGATTATCCTTTGAATATCAGTGGAAAGCCATTCTTTGCTATTGAGCCTTCTGTGCCAGTAATGTTTGAGCTTACCGTCTTGTTATCTGCATATGCGGCAGTAATAGGTATGCTGGCCTTTAATGGGTTACCTCGTCCATACAATCCTTTGTTCTACTCTAAGAACTTTGCTAGAGCATCCGATGATGCGTTCTTTTTATTCGTTGCTACGTCCGACGAAAAATTCGATAAAGAAAAAACGACGGCAATGATGAAAGAGCTGGGTTCACTACGAATTGAAATGATCAAGGACCAGGGCTCTGTTAATGTAGGCAATGGGCATCATGATGACGATGCGGTTCAATTGATTGAAGAAATAGAAACTGTAGCCTGATCGGACGGCTTTTTATAAACGTGTCGACGAAATGACAAAACAACTTTTTATATATACGTTTCTTTTTGTAGCAGTTGCTCTAAGTGGGTGCCGAGGCTCCCTGAAGGGGCAAAGCCCGATTCACCTCAATCCCAATATGGATCATCAGGAGAAATTCGAGGCTCAGGAAAAGAATACGATGTTTGCTGACGAACGGGCTATGCGGCCTCCTGTACCAGGGACGGTTGCTCGTGGGTTTTTGAGAGAAGATACCCGTTTCTACCAGGGTATTGATGAGGCTGGCGAGTTGATCACCGATATGCCTGTTCCGGTTACCCGTGATCTGCTTGAACGAGGGCAGGAGCGATACGAGATTTATTGCACCGTATGTCACGGTTCTGCAGGAGATGGGAAAGGAGTGATCATGGTTGGAAACGGTGGAAAGGGATATGGTTACATTCCAGCACCTGACTACCACGCCGAACGGTTGATCGAACTCTCCAACGGCCACTATTACGAGATTATTTCTAATGGCACACCTACTGGGACCATGCCTGGATATGCACAGCAAATTCCAGTTGCTGATAGATGGGCCATTATTGCCTACATACGAGCCCTGCAATTGAGCCGGACAGCGTCAGGAGATGATCTGTCGGCAAGTCAGATTCCTCAGTAGGAACACTAAATTGAAAGAGTAAAAAATGTGAAACCTGTTGGCCGTTCAGCCTTATGCAATCGGCCAACGTGAATGACACGATCTGAACGAGATAATTCATGGCGGATATAAAATCGAATTCTTTTCTTTTTTGGCTTGGAGATCCTCTCCGAGCTACGAAAGACGAAGCTACTGAATCGTACCGGTTCACAGGGGGTTCTGCCTGGTGGGTAGTACCATTGGTTGTTGGAGCTGTTTTGCTGCTGGCCAGTTTTGCGGGTGGATTTGCGGACCACAAGCAATTCTTTTTTTCGTACCTGGTAGCCTGGTCTTTTTGTCTTAGTATAACCCTTGGGGCGCTGTTCTTTGTTGTTGTTCAGCATCTAACCCATGCTCGCTGGAGTGTGGTTGTCCGCCGTCTTGCTGAGGCGCTGATCTGGGCGTTTCCCTTTTTGGCCGTGCTGGGTATTCCCATTATCCTTGGTATGCACGATTTGTACCACTGGACGCACGAAGAACTGCTGGATCCCACTGATAGCCACTACGATCCGCTGATTGCCGGCAAGGTTCCTTATTTAAATACGCCCTTTTTCATTGGCAGGCTAGTCCTCTACTTCCTGGTATGGACATTCATATCGCACAGATTGTACACCCTTTCAATCAAGCAAGACATTAACCCCGATGCATCGATTAGAGGCAAGCAGTATAAAATCAGTGCAATTGGCCTTGTTCTTTTTGCAGTAACCACTGCGTTTGCGGCGTTTGACATCTTGATGTCGTTAGATCCACACTGGTTCTCTACCATCTTTGGCATCTATTTTTTTGCGGGCTCCTTTGTGAGTGCCCTGGCTCTGATGATCTTTTCAAATGCGCTTATTCAGAAGAGGGGAGGGATGCTTGAAGGCATTGTCACTACCGAACACTACCATGATCTTGGTAAACTCATGTTTGGGATGACTGTTTTCTGGGCATACATTGCATTTAGCCAGTATATGCTGATCTGGTATGGTGGCATTCCTGAAGAGACGATCTGGTATCGGCATCGCCTTGAACACGGTTGGGAATATCATAGCGCTGTTCTTTTGGTCGCGCACTTTATCATTCCCTTCATTATCTTGCTGCCCAGAGGAAATAAACGATTTTTGCCCCTGTTAACTTTCATGAGTGTGTGGATGCTCATCATGCATTGGTTCGATCTTCATTGGCTTGCAATGCCAATCCTTGATCTGGCCCAAAACGGACATGCTGGCTTCCACTGGTTGGATTTTACAACCTGGATTGGACTGTTTATGGCCTACTTTGGGTTATTTATGTACAGGCTGAGCAGACACAGTCTTGTGCCTAAAAATGATGCTCATTTGGGAGCCTCTCTTCGGTTCACAAACTCATGATGATATCGGGCGAAAGAGCTAAAAATACATACAGACATAATTAAGTCCTTAGTACATCATTCATGCCGGTTTCATTTATGTTTCATGTTCGATGCCGATCTATGAATACAATGAAGCGTAGCTTAATTAAGGCCTGAACTTATTACGTTAGTAAACGGATGTCAGAACAAGAAGAAACTATACATACTCCGACAGCGGAGACTCCTGAACATGCTCATGACGATCATGAAGGAGGGCATGGGCTCGCCGGTTTTGAGCCAGAGAACCTCAACGTGTTTATGATCATGGGCGTTGTGTTTGCAACCTCTTTAGTTGTTGTTGCGCTCATTATTGTCGGGTTCGGAATTACAGGGTCGTATGCACTGCAAACCCAGGAAGTGATGTCGATGGAAGCGAGTTATCCTGAAATCAGAGATATTCGAGCCGCTGCTACTACAGAGCTCAATAAATCTGGCGTTGTTGATGCAGAAGCCGGCGTGTATCGAATTCCTGTTGACCAGGCGATAGACCTGATGGTAGAAATGCAATACAAAAATCCTGAAGGGAATTTCACGGATGAAATGGCATTAACTGCTCAGTAAACCCATTTATAATTATATGCGAATGCGGGTCGGATATAGGGATATAGTAGTGCTGGTAAGTAAACTCGTGGTAGTCTGCTTGCTTACTGTATTACCTGCATCCGCTCAAATAGCAGGTCAACTAGACGCTGTTTATGATGGGATAGGAGTCGATCAGAAACTGGGTGATACGATTCCAACAGATCTTGTTTTTACAAATGAACGCGGCGAACAGGTTCAACTTGCTGACTATTTTGAGTCAGGCCGGCCTGTAATCCTTACCCTGGTATATCATAGTTGTCCCATGCTGTGCAGCATCCTGATGGACGGCTTCACGAAGGGGCTGACGGAATTGGAGTGGGCTCCTGGCAGCAAGTTCGATATCGTGACGATCAGCATAGATCCCTCTGATTCTTATCAACTTGCTAAGGAAAAGAAGGCGCATTATATAAGCCAGCTTGGGAATGAATCGGCAGCTGAAGGATGGCATTTTTTAACGGGCTCGCAAGAGTCAATCACCGCAGTGGCCGAAGCCATTGGATTTCGGTATAGATGGCTGGAGGATATTGAGCAGTTTGTGCATCCAGCAATTGTTACCGTTCTAACCCCTGAGGCAACGGTGTCGCGCTACATTCAAACGCTAGAGTTCGATGCTCGAGATATAAGACTTGCTCTTGTTGAGGCATCGAATGGTTCAATTGCAGAAGCGATAGATCTTATCGCCCTTTATTGTTTGCAATACGACCCAGAATCGAATAGCTATGTAGCCCATGCCTCTAATCTTATGCGATTAGGTGGTTTTCTGACCGTTGTTGTGTTAGGCGCTATGCTTTTTGTGTTTTGGCGCCGGGAAAGCAAAGGGTATTCTCCCACAGATAACACTGTAAATACATAAATAATATGGAAGATAAAGGAGCAACTACCTGGATGCCAGAGGCACTCTCTACCATGGCTCCTGAGATAGACTCATTATTTTATTTCGTCTTTTGGGTAAGTGTCATCATTTTTGTCGCAGTGATGGGAGCGATGGCCTACTTTGTGATCAAGTACAAGCGAACACATCCAAATGAGCGTACTGAGCACGTAGAAGAAAGTAAGATCCTGGAAACCGCCTGGATTGTAGTGCCGACTATTCTTGTGATGATTGTGTTCACTTGGGGATTCCAATCGTTTATCAAGATGAGCTCTGCTCCACCGGATTCCTACGAGATTGTTGTTAGGGGATCCAAATGGCAGTGGAATTTTGAATACCCCAATGGCGCAATCACGGTTAATGAACTTCACGTTCCGGTTGATCAACCTATCAAGCTCAAAATGAGCAGTACAGACGTGTTGCACAGTTTCTTTATCCCTGTTTTTCGCGTGAAGCACGATGTGTTGCCAAACAGGTATACATCTGTCTGGTTTGAAGCCACCGAGACGGGAGAGTATGACGTGTTCTGTACCGAGTATTGTGGATCTCTGCACTCTGGCATGCTCGCGAAAGTCTTTATTAAAAATCAAAGTGATTTTAATACGTGGTTGGATGAAAGTGCCATGGGTAACCTGGACGAAATGCCCCTACCTGAACTCGGTGAACTGTTGTACCAACAACAGGCTTGTGGCGGTTGTCACTCCCTAGATGGCTCTCGAGTTGTAGGACCTTCCTTCCAGGGGTTGTATGGTTCGAATCGAGTTTTCGAAGATGGAAGTTCGGCCGTAGCTGACGACAACTACTTGCGTGAATCCATTCTTAATCCTGCCGCTCGTATCGTTGAAGGATACATCAATGGGATGCCACCCAGTTATTCCGGTTTGAGTGAGCGTGAGCTAACTGCTTTGATCGCTTTCATAGAAGCGCAACAATAGATATTTAATTAATAGATAGATCTTGGTCTATAAAAAATAGATTATACGATGAGTCAAACAGCTTCTGCAGTGCACCACTCTCCTAAAGAGAATTATCTGAATCATCAGAAAACGGTGTGGTCATGGATGTCTACAGTGGATCATAAACGTATTGGGGTAATGTACCTGGTTACCCTTGCGGTTATGTTCTTTATTGGAGGTATGTTGGCGCTCCTGGTTCGTCTCGAACTACTTACTCCTGGCGTGACCATCATGGGGCCTGATACCTACAACCAGGTATTTACCATGCATGGGATCGTGATGGTGTTCTTGTTTTTGGTGCCATCCATCCCCGCTATACTTGGTAACTTTGTCCTTCCGATGCATTTGGGAGCCATTGATGTTGCCTTTCCCAGGCTAAATCTGGCAAGTTACTATGTGTACCTTGCTGGTGGGGCACTTGTCCTTTTTGGCCTGTTTGCAGGTGAAATTGATACGGGCTGGACATTCTACACCCCATACTCTAGCAGCGCCAGTTCTGCGGTTTTGTTTTTAACGTCGGCTGTGTTTGTCGCCGGGTTTTCCTCGATCTTTACGGGGATCAACTTTATCGTGACCATCCATAAAATGCGCGCTCCAGGGTTAACCTGGAATCGGCTATCGCTGTTCACCTGGAGTATTTATGCAACCAGTATCGTTCAGGTATTAGCAACTCCTGTGATTGGTATCACGATGGTTCTGTTGTTCTTCGAAAAAATGCTGCACATTGGCATCTTCGATCCTGCACTTGGTGGCGACCCTGTACTGTTCCAGCACTTTTTCTGGTTCTATTCGCACCCTGCAGTCTACATCATGATTCTACCCGCTTTTGGTGTGGTATCTGAGTTGATCGCCCCTTTCTGCCGGCAGCCAATCAGTGGATATAAGTTTGTTGCTTTATCTTCGGTAGCCATTGCATTCCTAGGCTTCCTGGTCTGGGGGCATCACATGTTTGTCTCTGGGCAGTCAGTTGTTTCCTCTGTAATCTTCTCGCTGATCACCTACTTCATTGGTATTCCAACCGGGGTGAAGGTGCTCAACTGGGTTACAACCATGTATAAAGGATCGATCTGGCTTAAGACGCCTTTCTTGTACGCTTTATCGTTCCTGTTCTTGTTCACCATTGGTGGGTTGACAGGCATCATGCTGGGGGTATTGGCAATCGATATTCATCTGCATGACACATACTTTGTAGTGAGCCACTTCCATTATGTGATGATGGGAGGTACTGTAGTCGCAGCAATTGGTGGTCTGCATTACTGGTGGCCAAAGATAACAGGGAAAATGTATGACGAGGTGTCTGCCAAGATCGCTTGCGGGCTCATCTTCGTTGGCTTCAACCTGACCTTCTTCCCTCAATTGATCTTGGGTAGCCAGGGCATGCCGCGTCGATACCACGATTATGTGGAGGCCTTTGCTGGGTTGCATATGGCATCAACCATTGGCTCCTGGGTGCTTGCATTAGGGTTGTTTGTTGTTCTCGGCTGCTTTGTTCACTCCCTCAGAAGAGGAAAGCCGGCTCCTTCAAACCCTTGGGGGGCAGCAACCCTGGAATGGACGAACGCGACTTCGCCGCCTTCACCGCACAACTTTGTTACTTCACCCATTGTTACTCACGGGCCTTACGATTTCGACGCCGTAGAAGAAATCTTTAGCGGTGACGGTGCATCAGGTGATGGATCCGTACAGATGGATCAACCTCCCTCGGTTGCTCCTTCTTCCTCAGCTTCTTAATTCTTGTTTTTAATCGATTAACAGCCACCTGCTAGGGTGGGTGGCTCATCGAAGTATAAAATATGTCTACAACAATCGCATCTACTGAGCACGATACCCAGGGTGGGCACGGAGCTTCACATGACGATCATCCTGCATTTTTGCAGCACCATTTTGTAAATGCCGATCAACAGTTTGATGCGGCTAAGATGGGCATGTGGTTGTTCTTGATTACAGAGATTCTGCTGTTTAGCGGTATGTTTGTCGCCTACACCGTGTACCGTGCATGGCACCCTGAAGTATTTCTTGAAGCGAGTACACTGCTGGATTGGAAACTTGGCGGGTTAAACACACTCGTGCTCCTGGCCTCTTCCTTAACGGTAGCCTTGTCTATTCATTACATCCAGAAAGGAAATCAGGCAGCTCTGTTTTGGAATCTCCTCATTACCATATTGCTTGCCTGCGTCTTCCTCGTAGTAAAGTATTTCGAGTATATGGCTAAGTTTGAGCATGGTATTTTTGCTGGAGAAGGATTTGATCCTCATGGGGTATCGCATGGCGTTGATTATGCAAAATACAATATCCCTTATGCGAAACAGTTCTTCAGTATTTATTTCATAATGACGGGTATTCACGGTTTCCACGTTATCGTGGGAATCATTTTGATGACTTGGCTGCTCGTAAAAGCACGTCTGGGTCATTTTTCTGCCGCATGGTATACTCCTGTAGAATTGACAGGATTGTACTGGCACATTGTGGATATCATCTGGATTTTCCTCTTCCCTCTCATGTATCTGATTTAGCTCGATAGGGATTCGCCTCCATGGAAGTGGACGCATAGAATGCAATTTAAAACTTTATTATAAAGGAAGAACAATGGCTGACGGTCATCACGGACACCACATAGTCCCACTTAAGATCTTATGGGGCGTATTCGGTGGACTCATTTTTCTTACTATCATAACAGTAATCACTGCCAAGCAGGTTGACCTTGGGCCGCTGAACTTGCCGCTAGCGCTCGTTATTGCTGGAACGAAGGCTACCCTGGTTGTAACGTTCTTTATGGCTCTCAAGTGGGATAACCGAGTGAACTTGCTCATCTTCTCATTAGGATTCATCTTTGTAATTGTCTTCTTGAGCTTTACCTTGTTCGATACCTCGTTTAGAGGAGATATGTCGAATGCAGAAGAGAATTACATTTCTGATCAAGAGCGCATAGAACAGCAGCTTCTTGAGCGCCAGGAAAGGCTTGAGCAAGGGCTTCCTCTCGACGTAGAAGAGGAGGAGCCTGCGGATGCTGGCCATGGAGATGACCACGGTGATGACGGTCACTGATCGGCTATCTCTTTAAAAGATTTTTGAAGCAAGCCTGGTTTAGCTGGGCTTGCTTTTTTTGTGGAACCTGTGACCCGCTGAGTGGTGACAACATTATTACGATGTAAGTACTGATGTTTTCAACCATCAGCAACAGTACACATTTCTAGTGGCGGTGTAATTTGAGGGGGAGTGCAAGTTTTTTTTAAGCGTTACTTGCATACAACGGGAGAAGGAATTACCATTTAATTAAAGCCTTCTCGATCTTCCAGTAATACCAGGCAAATCGTACTGCTATGCCTACTTTATATGCTCTTTTGGCTATAGTTGCTGTGCCTATCCTGTTTTTCATGATTACATGGGTAGCAGTGACGGCTTGTAAGATTCTTTTTCCTCCTAAAGAGTCTGATGTAGAGCAAGATCCCGGGCGCATCCGCCATATTGCGACAAAACAGGGATATAGTATTCCAGTAGGGGTAAGGGAGATCAGGGAAGACCAGCGGTACTTTATAGAGCAAATTAAACAGACCACCTATCATTATGAGCAGGGAGATTCGGAAGGGCTTCCGATGATTTGGTATGAGGAGCTCGAAAACCGAAAAAACTAATCCATTCTAACGGGTATAGTGTTGTTTAGGCCGTGGGAGAGCACATCAATTTCGAAGATCTTATAGTGATGGAACAGGGCCCATCTTCCCTCGTAGCCAGCCAGAATATCGTTGTTTAGCAATGCACTAATACACATGATACGATCAGCACTTCAAGCACGCTCCATTCCTGTCACAGCGGAGCTTAAGTGGCGTTACCGGTTCTCCCTGTTAACGGTATTATTTACTGTCATTCTTCTCAGTTGGGGAGCTGTAGTAACTAGTATAGAAGCGGGGTTGGCTGTTCCAGATTGGCCAACGACATTTAACTCCATCGATCCAATAAAACCTATTCCACGATGGTGGGCTATTCCATCAATATTGGCTGAGCATGGTCATCGGCTGATGGGTATGGTTGTAGGCGCCTCAACAGTACTGCTCTTTCTGTGGACGTTGATAGCCGAGCCTCGCCGATGGGTAAAGGTTGTTGCCGGTTTTGCCCTCTTTCTTGTAATTGTCCAGGGCGTTCTAGGTGGATTAAGGGTTGTGCTGGTATCTCTGGATCTTGCCGTGGTACACGCGTGTGTAGCTCAACTCTATTTTTCAACGCTTGTAGGCCTAACCTTCTTTACTTCTGGTGCCTGGTTGAAGTCTGCAGGGATACTGCAAGAAGGTACAGGCACTACTCAATTCAGAAAAGTGACGGTCATCACAGCCGCCGCTGTCTACATTCAAATAATACTTGGTGCTCTATTGAGGCATCCGGGTGCTGGTTCACATATTGTGCTGGTAACCACCCATCTGCTGGGAGCTATCATCGTTGTTGCTCTTGTATTTATGACAATAAAAGGGGCTAAGCGAGCAAGTAATGGTTCATCTATCATTCCGAAGTTTGCGCATATGTTATCTATTGTGCTTACCGTCCAGTTTTTACTAGGGCTTCTTGCTTATTGGTTAATAACGGTAGATGAATATTCGGGTAGGGGTGTATATCCAACGATTATCAGTACACTGCATTTGATAACAGGAGCTGCTCTTTTGGCAAGTTGTGTGTTGCTTGTATTAGCGAGCGCCCGATCCTATGTAACCTCCAAAGAGGCTGCTGTGTAAGGGTTTTCTCATGGTATGCCCTATTATTCTCCATAACTTATAGAACCTGTGGCTTTGGTGGCAGTTTGTCCAGTAAACGCTAAAGCTCTAACAACCGGATATAGATATGGCTCGTATATATTCAATCTTATTTGTGATTCTCCTGCTCGTTGCAGGATGTGCTGGTGAATCCTCAGCCCCACAAGCAGCAAGCGATGAAGCAGCAGCCCCTGAAGCATCCTCTGCTTCTTCAAATTCAGATGGTATGCAAGAAGTGGTTATCCAACCTGTAGGAGACCAGATGAAATTTGCTTCTGAGGCATTTACTGTACAGTCTGGCACGAAAGTTCGTCTTGTGATGGACAATGTGGCTACACTGGATGCGATGCAGCATAATGTCG
This sequence comes from Rhodothermaceae bacterium, assembly GCA_019634345.1. GTDB lineage: Bacteria > Bacteroidota > Rhodothermia > Rhodothermales > JAHQVL01 > JAHQVL01. The sequence continues at coordinate 983 of JAHQVL010000153.1, read as the reverse complement.
TTATTCTTAGCCCTGGATCGGACATTAACACCGTCGGCGCAGCAGCGATTCAAGCTGGTCCTGACAATGACTACGTTCCAGCTGATAATGAAAACATTTTGTTTTACACGGCAATAGCAGGCCCTGGTGAGCAAACGGTAGTAGAATTTACGGCTCCAGCTCCTGGTGAGTATCCTTTCATTTGTACATTCCCTGGGCATTACTCGCTCATGAAAGGAGTGATGATCGTAGAGTAGGTTTCGCGTAACTGTGCGAAAAAAAGAGCCGGCGAATGATCGCCGGCTCTTTTTATTTTGTCTTAACAAGTTGGAAACGAGAGGGCTCGATTTTATACACCGAGAGAATCCCGTTCGAAACCGAGTAATTCCTTTGAAGTCTCTAGTAACTTGCCAATCTCTGGTTTAGTTAATTGCGCATTCGCTCCGACGGATTTTCCTTTATGCCTGTTATCTTCTGTAATCATGGATGAGAAGATGATAACGGGTAAGTCCCTCAAAATCTCATCCTCCTTGATATTCTTAATAAGCGTGTACCCGTCCATTTGGGGCATTTCTATATCAGTTATGATCAGGTTAACGTGATCTTTCAAGCGCTCACCACTTCGTACTTTATCACGGACCCGGGCTAGGTGTTTCCAGGCAGATAAACCATCGTTCAGAGATTTAATATTAAAGCCTACCTTGTCTAATTCATTTACAATTAGCCTCCTGATCATAGAGGAGTCTTCTGCAGTAACTACAGTGTAATTGGAGCCGAACGTATCTAAGTCCAGATTGGAAGCCGACAAGGCTAATTCTGTGTTGACGTCAGCAACGATTTTTTCTACATCGATCATCAAAATGGTCTTGTCATCTTGATTCACGATACCCACTACGGTAGAACTCGCAGGATCAATAGAGTCTATGGCTTCGGGGGGCTTAACTTCCTCCCAAGAAATGCGGTGAATTCTATTTACAGAATGAACGATGAGACCAATACGAATT
>JAHQVL010000152.1 GCA_019634345.1 Rhodothermaceae bacterium | reverse complement strand
CATGGGGCTATCAATTCAACTGGGAAGAACGTTGAACAGATAGACGTACTCTACGTCAAAAACATAACCTCAATGGGCTATTTTCTCATTGAAGTAGTCCACTCCAAGTTGAGCTAGTATCATGTCTTCTTCTTCCGGTAAGCCACTCACTCCTACTGCACCCACAACTACACCTCCTGCTTTAAGCGGCATCCCTCCACCCCAGCCTGTATATCGAAGCTCTCCGAAATAAGTAAGTGGAAACTGTTCTTGTTTGGAGGCATCACCCAACTGACGGGAAGGAATGCCTTCCCGGGCCGAAGTAAACGCTTTGTTCATAGCATTATAAATAGAAGGGAGCGGACAGCCGTCAGTGCGTATAAAGGCGAGGAGTTCACCATGCTCATCTGCGATCGCTATGGCTGCACCTTTTTGCTGTTTCTCAAGCTGGTCGAGAATTACGTGAAGGAGTGCATGCGCTTCTTGATGCGTAAGAGAGGGTCTGTTTTTCATGGACAAATAAACTTAAGGAGTTAACACCAGTCTTCTGGCTTGGTCGATGAGGCTCGCTTTTGTTTCCAGGTTTGCAGTCAGGGGTAATTGTGCAACGCCTATTAACCTGCGCATGATTTCTACTCCGGCATATTGTAGAGCCAGGGTTGGGGCGAACGTATGGGGCCCTTTGTATAAATCCAGTATCGTATTAATAACGGTTTCCGGTAGCCCTGCAATAAGCATATGGGCTATAAACACGCCAACATCAAATTCCGAATCACCGAAGAAGCCAAATTCAGGGTCTATAATTTTTATGCCTTCCTCAGTGTTTAGCCAGGAGCCAGGATAATAATCCCCATGAAGTAATACATCCTTTTTGTTTGTGCCCGCGTTGAGGTATCGCTTGCCCAGTTCTGTGACCGTATCTACAAAACGAATGTGTTGTTTGAGTGAATCTCCTTTTGCTTGTAATCCAGGCGTAATGGCATCCAGGTCGAACCCGTTGTCAGTAAGTAATGGGAAGTGAAAAATATGCTCATGATTGAGGGTACGCATCTCCTTATTAATGAGCCGTTGTTTGCTGTGCTCATCAAACGTACCTGAATGCAAGGCGGATAACCAGTTGCACAATTCAGGTAGATGGGATTCTATAGCAGAGGGGTTCGAATAAACCGAAGTGAAATCTGAGGCCGTTCCCAGGTCTTCAAATTGAGCAATGCGGTTAATGCGGTCCACATATAATAAATCCGGCATATGGCTTGAAACAAAGGGCAACGATTGTGCAGCTTCATAAAAAGCAGCCTCAACCAGCAGCCGTCCTTCCGGGGCGGCAATTTGGGGATATTTTTCTACCCAGGGGCGGGACTGTTTGATGATAAACGATCCTTTCTGAGTAGTGACACGCAGGACCAGGTTCATGTTACCTTCTCCTGCCTTGTCAATACCAACTACGTCGCTGCTGGCCGCAATCAGGTCTTTTGCGACAAGATAGTCTTTGATTTTTTCCTGTTCTTGGAGTTCCAGGTGGAAATAGGAAGGCATAACAACGTTTTTGATGTTAATCCAATGCTATGAATACTGCATCCGCTTTGCCAGATTCGCCAACTGTAAGGAGGTGTCATGTACTTTGTAGTCAAACAACGTGGTTAGGGTCTTATCTACCTCTTCCAGGTCATCCTTTAAGGCATTGCTAAGCTGTTGCAGGGACGCATGTCCAGCCCATGCTCCAGCCAGGGTACCGAGCATCGAAGGCAACGTATCGGCATCCCCGGGGCTGCTGGCAAGGAGGCGCAAGGCCTTCTGAATATCAGATCCGGAGTAGGCAATGGATGCTGTTATTTGCTTGAAGAAAAGGATAGGATCAAACACACGAAATCCAATCGAATCTCTATTGGAAGGGAGTGGGGCGTCATAGATCTCCTTTTTTGTGATTTCCAAATAGTCGCCCTCGGGTTTTGACTGGTTTTCCATGCCTATGCGCCACGCTTTTTGGAACGCCTCATTAAGCAGTTCAGCATGTGAAGGACGTTCTTTTAAGAGTGTACTCGTCGTTGAATGATACCAGGTATCGAAAGAAATCCTTGTGTTAGAAACCGGTATCGCAGCAGCAATCAGGCCGGCAAACAGGCCTGTGACTGACCCTGCATACCCCTGGTCTAATTGGCTAAACGTGGAAAAATGATGCATCACTTCATGAGGGGGATATCCGCCATAAAGCGCTGCCAATTCTAAATACATGAACATGCCAAATACAATTGGAGTAGCTGGCCTGAAGAATGGGTTGCCCTCAGTCGGGATAAAAAACGTAGGGTCTGGTGAAGGGTCGTCCCGCCATCTGTTGGCGTCTTTTAACATGATCAACCAATCATGGATTTGTAACTGGCGCCTGCGCTGCCATTGGGATACTTCAAAAGAACGATCCTTACGTACTCGATCCTGCATCCACTCCGCGAATAGGGATTCTGTTGGTTGTTTCTTATCCAGTGATATCAACCAGGGGTGAAGGATCAGAAGGCGAAACGCACTGTCATCCGTAGGGACGCCCACGATATCTTCTGTAAGTTCGTCTCCTCGAATCCAGACCCACCAGGGTGTAGCCTGGCTTCCTGGGGGTTGATAGGTTACCGCTTTGGGTAGTGAATGAATAGAATCAGGATTACCTGTATAGCCTTGGAGCCCTCTCGGTTCATGAAAGGCCCCTAGCGCGTCCCCGTATGCACCGAGCAATATCATGCCCTTGAGCTTGTTGAGATAGGCTTCAGACGGTACAGACTTGCGAGATCGAAGTACGTCGCAAGACTCCAAGCTAAAAGGGGTTAATAGCGCAATAAAGCTTGCGAGTCCACTCTTTGTGAATGTACGTCGTGAAAGTAGGGGCATCGAAGGAGCATATTGGTAAACAGATAGGCAGAATAATCACTTGATTACTTGCAATCAACAGAAAAAGGGGTAGAGCACATAATATTATCTTGACGAAGAGTTAAAGAAAGCCTATTGTATCTATACTAATCATCGGAATACACACTCTCATTTGTTCAATTCATTCAAATTTACGCAACGAATGTATCGCCAATATTTCAGTTGCATAGCATTGGCATGCACCCTCCTTATTGCCGGCTGTACAACGATAAATCTAACTCCTGACGGAGAACAAAAAGCATCGCCGACGGCATCGGCTGCAAAAACGACTGCGGCCGCTGCCAAAACAGCATCTGCCGCAAAGAAGTCCCCTTTTAAGCCCATGAAGGAGGTGCTCAAAGATGCTACTGCAAAGCCAGGTTATTTTAAAACACACCTGAATCGGGATCAAACACTATTTCTTGAACTCCACCCAGATCAACTAGGCAAAGAGTTTGGCATGTTGATGCACTTTTCACAAGGTGCAGGGGTCTTTAACCTTCATGATGGTCTGTATATCAGCGATATGCGATTGATGAAGTTTGAGCGTGTAGGAGATCAGATTTACCTCATCCACGTGAATCCTAAATTCACTGCTCAAGAAGGATCTGCATTAAAATATTCCCTGGAAGAAAACACGGGGCACTCCATCGTTCAGTCCTTCAAGATTGCTGGGGCAGATACTTCATCGAAAAAGATAGTTATTGATGCTACGTCCTTTTTTGTCTCTGATTATGCGAATATCAGCAATCAGTTGAAGTTCTATTATGGCATGAAGCCTTTGCAGTTTGATAAATCCCGCAGCTACTTGAGCGAGGTCAAAGGCTTCCCGGAGAATGTAGAGCTAGATGTCATGCTGACGTATAAATCGGCTAATCCGCCTGCTTCGTCCTCTGCGGGAGTATCTGACTATCGATCCGTTCCAGTAGGTGTTCGTTATTCGATGGTTGCTCTGCCTGAAACCCCCATGGCGATTCGTTACGCGGACGATCGAGTGGGGCACTTTGGAGATGCTGTTCGTGATTTCTCTAAGCTCAAGGAAAACAGCTCGTATGTTCATTACGTGAGCAGATGGCGCCTCGAACCCAGTAGCCTGGAAACACTCGAAAGCGGAGAGCTGGTTGAGCCCAAAGAGCCTATCGTATTCTATATGGATCATAGTATCCCAAGAGAATACAGGAAGTATGTGAAAGAGGGGACGCTGGCATGGAATAAAGCATTCGAAGCCGCTGGATTCAAAAATGCGATTGTAGTCAAGGAAGCTCCGGACGACTCTACATGGAGTGCAGAGGATGCGCGGTACTCAACCATTATTTGGACTGCAGCCCATTCAATGGGATATGCCATTGGCCCTTCTCAGACGGATCCACGCACGGGTGAAATCATAAACGCTGATATTCTTATTTCCTCTACGTTTGTAACGGGTTGGAATAACGAATATCAAGAAATGATCGGCGAAGAAGGCATCATGACGCGCTACGTGCAGCAGCAGGAAGCGTTGCAATCGATGCCCGCTGATAGAGTAAGCCGCATGTGCATGTATCAAAGTGGAAAAGCCCATCAAATGGGTTTGATGCGAACCGCGTTGATAGGACAGGGCTTAATCAGTGGCTCGGAGCCCATGCCTGAGAAGTACCTTGGAGATGCTATTCGTGATTTGATCATGCACGAAGTGGGTCACACATTGGGTATGCGGCATAACTTCCGGGGTTCATCAGCGATTCCTCACGATAAGTTGAACGACAGTGAGTTCACCGGCAAACATGGTTTGACACTCTCTGTGATGGACTATGCTGCAACCAACATTGCTGTTGATCCTGCAAAACAAGGTGATTTTGTCAACATGACAGTGGGGTCTTACGATAAATGGAGTGTCACTTATGCGTACAAACCGTTTCTCGCAAAACCCATGAGCGGAGCCGCTCCACGGTTGGCCAATCCGAATGAAGAAATCGAATTCCTGGAAGCAATTGCTTCTAAGGGCATTGATCCGATGCATGCTTACAATACAGATGAAGATACCCACCGCGGTCCAATGGCCATTGATCCGCTATCAAATACGTGGGATCTTGGTTCTGATCCGATCAAGTATGCGAAAGATCGTGCTGACCTGGTTGCGAAAATTCAACCCCGTATTGAGGAAAGATTGATCGGGGAGGGCGAGGGATATCAACGTCTTCGAGGCGCTGTAAACGGGTTGCTCTTCGAGCAATTTGTTACTCTCATGCCTATCATGAAAAATGTAGGCGGTATTTATTTCTATCGCGATCACAAGGGAGATACGGATAAAAGAGAGCCATTTGAACCACTTTCTGCGAAGAAGCAGAAAGATGCGGTCGAATTTATTATCGACACAGCGCTCAAGCCTGGTGCATTCCATGTAGATGAAGAGTTGCTCAATAAGATGACGCCAAATCGTTATTCGGATTGGTCAGTAACTACACGTTACTCCGGATCAATCGATTTCCCGATTCATGAGCAAGTGAATTTCATGCAGCGGTATGTAGTGGATATGTTGTTAGATAACGGACGCACGGCCCGCATGATCAACAATGAAGTCCGCATGCCGAATAACCAGGAAGCCTTCACTGTGGCAGACTTGATGAATATGCTTTCTGGTGAGATCTTCTCTGAAATCAAAGCTGGGAAGAATGTGGATTCATATCGCCGGAATCTCCAGCGTTCCTATATTTCTCGACTCATCTCCATCATGCTCAACGAACGCCCGCGTCCTACGGTGCAGCCTGCACCCGAAGATGCCCGTTCATTGGCCCGATACCATCTGACCAAAGTCAGTGACCGGATGGAAGAAGTCATTGAAGGTGGTGCGGTTAATACGACTACTATGGCTCATTTGATGGAGTCTCATGCACGTATTGATCAAGCCATGGATGCTGAACTAAGCAAAGCGTTTAAATAGATACGCCCAATACGTTTTTAAAAAGGTCTGAGAGTATTCTCTCAGACCTTTTTTTATTATCTCACCAATACCATCGTTTTGGTAGCGGTGAACGCATTAACCTGCACCGTGTAAATGTACAGGGCGTTGCTTAATGAGCCGGCTTCGAAGGTGATTTGATGAGTGCCGGCTTCTTTATGCCCCGTAATCAGGGTTTGCACTTCCTGCCCAAGAACGTTGTACACTTTCAACACCACATCGCCGGACTCTGGCAAGTCTAGCTTGATGGTGGCGAGGGAGTTAAACGGATTGGGGTAGCTGACAATGCCGTATTCCTCTGGAATTAGAGTCTCTTTGGTTAACGCCTCCGCATTATTGAACTTCTCTGAGGTTGGAGCCGCGTTCTCTGTACACGAATACGACGGATCATCGTTGGCATCTGGGTTATACACGAGTGAGGCATGAGTCACTTCATCAACGCAGAAGTTGACGACGGAAGGGCGGAAGCTTGCAAGCTCTGAATCGACGACAACGGTACCGTCACCATCGGTTACTGCTGTTGCCGTTCCTTCAACATCTCCGCTAAACGTACCTGCCACTGTTGCGTCGGCAACGGGAGTACCATCCTGGTCAACAACGATTACCGTGGCCTGTCCGTATGCAATCCTACCCGTTTCACGTATAACGACCGTTGTAATGGACGAGATGTGCATTTCGGCATCTCCAGGATCATCTGAGTTTACGGTAATGGTTGACGTGGCGGACCCCGTATTGCCATTCGAGTCGGTCACGGTGAGTGTCACCGTAAACGTTCCTGCCGTGGTGTACGTATGGGATGTTGTTTCGCCAGTGCCCGAGTTGCTATCTCCGAAATCCCAATTGTAGTCGGTAATAGTAGCACCATCCGGAGGCATAGACCCCGAAGCATCAAAGGATACTTCTAAAGGTGCCTCTCCTTCATCGGGTGTAGAAGTAAATATCGCTACAGGATCATCGGCTGGGGGATCTGAAATCTCTATGGTATCCGTTGCAGAATCCGAATTCCCATTCGAATCGGTGACGGTCAACGTGACGGTAAATGTGCCTGCCGTAGTGTACGTATGAGTGGTCGTTTCACCACTGCCGGCATTGGAGTCACCAAAGTCCCACGCGTAGCTGGTTATTGTAGCCCCATCTGGAGGTGTTGAAGCAGATGCATCAACGGAGACTTCTAACGGGGCAATTCCCATATCGGGGGACAAGGTGAATGAGGCAACAGGATCACCAGCAGGTGGATCATCGCCGGAGCGTTCACTTTCGGGAGGGCCGGCCCCTTCGGGAATGAAGGATGCATCTGTTGTTAAAAGGATTCGATCAAAATGAATCCCGTCTTCCCGCATCCATACGCTAATAGTTTGTTCGCCGGCTGCATCGATACTTACTGTAGCAGAGCTCCCTCCTTGTTTAGACTGGGTCCATCCCCAGTCTGTGAAATTAAACGAACCAATACCATCGGATGAGGGTGTTTCTGTTTCATCCAGCCCAACATGCAAGGTGTTTCCATTGGAGACGGCGCGGACACGCACCCATACGTAATAAGTGCCTGTATTCGTGAAGCTGGCCAGGTAGTTCATTAACGGGCTGGTTGTCCCGTATCCGGAGCTGTAGTTTTGCCCATTATCGGGCAAAGCAGCCATAGCTGTTTCGCCTTCAAATCCAGGATACGTTGTGTCTTCTGTCCAGGTCTGCCCATTCCTTGTGATATTCTCTTCGAAATGCTCGGCTTCTATGACGAGGAGCCCTCCTTCTTCAAGAAATGCACCATCACCCGGTGGAGGTGTGTCGGAGTCAACGGTAATGGTAGTAGTGGTTGAACCCGTATTGCCGTTTGAAGCAGTAACCGTTAATTCTGCAGTGTACGTGCCTTCTGTAGCATAGGTGTAGGTGGTTGTAGCCCCGATACCTGTAGAACCGTCTCCGAAGTCCCAATCGTATGCCGTAATGGTCTCTCCGGTAGGCGGAATTGAAGCTGTTGCGTCAAAGTCGACCAGCAGAGGAGCCGTGCCTGAGAGAGGGCTTGCTGTAAAGATGGCTATAGGGTCAGAAGTTGGCGCGGCATCTACCGTTATGGTTGTTGTGGCGACATCCGCATTTCCATTTGAATCTTCCACTACCAACGAGACGGTGTACGTGCCTTCTGTTGTAAACGTATGACTGGTGATTTCTCCTGTCCCGCTATTCCCATCTCCAAAGGTCCAGGAGAAGGAGGTGAGAGAAGCTCCAGCCGGAGGTGTAGAGGCCGATGCATCAAAGTCGACAGTCAAGGGTGCAGAGCCTGAGGCTGGGTCAGCAGTAAATGACGCTGTTGGCGCCATGCCCGCCTGTGGACTTTCAGCGGGGCCACCGCCGGTTGGGACAAACCCGGCATCGGTAGTCAGAACAATGCGGTCTAAATGAATTCCGTCTTCCCGCATCCAGATCGTAATGGTGTGCTCACCGGGTGAGTCGATGAAGAGCGTTGCATCTCCGCCATCGCTCTTTCGAGTGCGTATCCACTCCCAATCGGAAAAGTTGTTGGATTCCAGGCCTTCAGCTGAAGAGGTTTCTGTATTGTTGAGCCCTACATGAAGGGTATTCCCGCTGGAAACGGCGCGAACACGGACCCAGACATAAAAGGTACCCGTATTTGTGAAATCAGCAAGCAGGTTTATATAAGGGCTGTTTGCCCCATAATCCGTAGAATATATTTGGCCATTATCTGGTAATGCAGCCATGGCGCCGGTTCCTTCATAGCCTGTGAAGGTGGTTGCTTCTGTCCAGGTTTGCTCATTCCGTGTCACGTTTTCTTCGAAGTGCTCAGCTTCGATGACGAGTAAACCATCCTGCTCAAGGTACGCGCCTACTGCATTAGGATCTTCTATCTCGATGGTCTGGATTTGGTCATCGCTATTGCCCAGTGCATCCGTTATGGTTAGAGTTACCGTATAAAACCCTGGAGCAGCATAGGTGTGGCTGGTAAACTCTCCGCTACCAGAGGCACCGTCTCCAAAGGCCCAATCATAAGAGACAATGGCTGCATCCGTACTGGTTGATGTCGATGCATCAAAGTCAACGGTGAGAGGAATGCTCGACGAGGTTGTTGTAAAGCGAGCTACAACCGGACTGATAAGGTCCGTGCTACGAACAAGGATAACCCAGTCTTCGTTGGTGTCTGATGGGGGATTGCCTAAAAACTGGACGCCTGGGCCATCTACTTCGGTGACGTCGCTGGCAATGAGTTCACCACCATTGCGAGGATTGAACCATTCAACCGTAAAGGATTCATTGCTCCCTCCCAGATCAAGGGTGGTGGTGCCGCCGTCTCGTAGGTATACCACATAGACTTCACCTTCCTTGGCAAACACGCGGTTTGTCTCGACGGGCGCCAGGTCTGAAACAGGAGCCATTTCCCAGAAAGGGACATACTCTCTGAAGAAATTCCCTGTATTGCTGGACAGCTCCCAGAGGAAATCGTAGATCCTAAAGTCTTCCAGGGTAAGATCTCTGTTATCGGTGTCAAACCCCATATACCAATCAAAACCGGCGCCGCCCGCCATCATCATACCCCACATTTCGTCCTTCCGAACGGCCTCTAGATTGCTTTGATCAGGTTTTACACCAACATTCCATCCGCAGCACTCGTCCAGGGTGATTATCCACTTGCGTCCATTTAACGCGGAGTCCTCTCTCCATTCTCGCGCAAACCGATAGGTATCTAATCCACCGCCAGTATCTGCACCTCCATTGGTAGGTCCGTGGATATGATAGGACATACCGCCAAACGTGGGATGACCTAAAAATGGACCATAAAGTGCATCATAATTCCCTTCGCCTGCAGAGGTGTGCATCACTACGGGATGGCCATAGGGATCTGTTGCCGTCAAATAATCGACAAAATCCATCCGTTGGGCGTCTGTGTTTCCTCCAGCATCAGGCGTTCCGTGCTCTTCTCCGATATTCCACTTGATTGCATTGAGGTATCCAAATCGAGCGATCAACTCTCTGTAGTACATGGTCCGGGTTGTCCCAAGGTCTCCATTGTCTAAGAGTTGCTCGATATCCATCTCCTGTAAGATAATATGTGGCATGATCCCCTTGCGGTTCATGTGCTCGAAGACAATATTCCACTGAGCCAGTTTGGATACATCGAAGTTGAAGAAAGACTCGTATCCGATCCACGGGTTCGTGTCCTTCCCATCTCCCATGGTATTCATCAAGATGATATACATGGAATTAACACCGGCACTGGAGAGGTAGTTGACAGCGCCAATGATCCCTTTGCCCTTGTCTGCTCCCCAGGTGGGGTCCCCCGTGTTCCAGTCCGCTACATGAGAGGGGTATGTTTTGATTGGAGGCCAGTTTTCAAATGGAAAGGTATTGTCAAAATCATCATAGCCGAAGAAATTTTCTGGGCTGCCTGTGCCCGTTGTGATAAACCATTCTCCGCTATCAAATTGCAAATAGTGCTCGCCAACATGCCTCAAGATCCCTCTGGCTCGAAAATCAATCCCAGTTTTATCCGTGTCATTTACAGTAAATGAACCTGTTAGGCCATCGAAGCTATTTGGTGTGCCGGCATTGGTGTCGTCACTGACAGCAACTCCATCTCCTTCTCTAAAAGAAAGCGTGTATGTCCAGGTACCTGTTTGATCAGGTGTAAAGCGCGCGCGCCATTTAGTACCTTCTGTAGCTGATGTATGAGCAGCATCTCCGTCAGCCGCAAAAAATCCAGGCACGATGTAGGTGGTACCTCCATTTGAGAAGGTTACATTCAGTCGATAATCCAGGAATGGATTAGGATCAGCCGTCTCCGTTGAGAAGGGACCATCTAAAGTGAGGGTGATTGGATGCCACTTCTTTAATTCGCCTGAAAGTTCAATTTCACCCGTCTGAGCCAGGGCTGATGGGGCTAAGAGGGAAGCGAGAAGTACAAGCCAAAGGCTTGCACGCCATTTTTTTAGTAGCATTCTATACATTGCGATATGCACGGGCTGTTGATAAACAGACGTTGGATACAGAGGGGAGCCTTAGCTGCTTTTATGTGAGCATCTTAAGCAGCGAATTGGGGGAATTGGAGGTCAGGAGATCTATTAAAAAAGGGATATGGAGAGAAAAAAGGGGTGGTTTTAGGATCATGGACCCATACACGTGCAGCGCCAAATTTAGAAATGGAGTGCACCTATTAGCTATCCGCCTCGATCAACTGCGGACTGAAAATCGTGTTAAGTACTTCATTGAGCCGTACTGGATTTACGGGTTTATCCAAACGGTAGTCAAACCAGGCTATATTCTCTTCATCCTCTGAAATTCCAATAGAACGAAGTAAGATCATGGGGAGGGAGGTTCGAATCTGTTTGAGCGGCTTAGCAATTAAAGCACTGTCAAAAAGCTGGTTTTCGACATCCAAAATCAAGAGGTCACATTGATTCTCTGGGGAATTAAGATAGGTAAACGCGTCACGTACCGAATCTTGGTAGCTTACTTTCATGTCCCATTTTCTCAGCGTCGCCTGCAGAATATCACGGCCTTTTTCGTTGTCAATTACTAAAAGGACTTCTTTGTCTTTCAGGTCTACTTGCTCTGAGCCTGTCCGGTATTCTTGATCCACGAGGTCTACAGTAAACGAGAACATGAATCGATTTCCTCTATCAGCATGGCTATCTACCGAGAATGAACCCTGCATGCTTTCTAGGAGCTGCTTCGACAAAGATAGGCTCAGCCCTGACTCTCGGAAAGAAGAGCGAGCCTTTTCGAAGGGCATAAAATGGTCTTTTAGATACTTCTTTGCTATGCCTTTTCCACTGTCCTCAACTTCCCCAATCAGCATAAGAGAATGTTCATCGATCACGATGCCACTCATCAATAACATCACTTCTCCTTTGTCGGTGTATCTGACCGCATTAGATAAAAGAGTTCTCAGGATTTGTTCGATGCGAATTGAGTCACCACAGACATATTTAGGGACTTTGTTATCATAAAGGTAGAGAAGCTCTACTTTTTTTTCTGCGGCTCTAGGGCCAAAGGACTCGATCGTCTTTGACAGGAGTGCATGCAAGTCAAAAGGCTGTACATCCAATTCAAATGTACCCGCATTCAACGTGGCCATATCCACTATATTGCCAATAAGTTTGCCCAGAACTTGACTTGAGTGGTCTAATGTGTCGAGGTATTCAGATTGGGTGGCGTCAAGCAACGTGGTTTGTAGTGAGTGCACCATATTGGTGACTTTTACTAAAGGATCTCTGAGCTCTTGACTCATTACAGATAGGAGAGAAGGAGGTATACAGGTATCAGTGGTTGATAGGTGCTTTGTATCTGCACCTGCTTCCTTCTCTTGATTGAGACGATCCACCTCAGCTTCGAGTGAGCGGATTCGTTCAATAAGCCCATCAATGCATAGTTCAACGTATCCTCCTCCTGAGTGCATAATAGGATCCTTTTTTTATTCTACGTGCGCGCGGGCAAATGGGTACTGTGCGACTCCCGCTTAGAATAGTGATTCATGTATATATACATCTAGGTTAATCGTCTTTGGGTGATTTTTCTTAATGAATTGAGGGGTGGCCAATGAAACGGGACTGCTGGTATTGACCTTGATGGTTAAATGGTTAGCAGAAAAGTTCATAAATTAGAACCAGCTATCGAATTCTGATTCATCCCAGCGTTGGGTTGAACCAATGCAACATGCAGAACCTTGGACATGGAAGAAGGCAATATCACTAAATTATTGATTGACGTAGAAGCAAAGCGCCCGGGGGCTTTTGATAAACTCTTAATTGAGGTATACCCTGAATTGAAAAAGATGGCGCAGGCAAAACTGCGAGACCAGCGAGCGGGCCATACCCTTCGGACTACTGATCTGGTGCATGAGGCCTACTTGAAATTAGTTCGTTATCAGGATGTAGACTGGAAAGGGCGTGCCCATTTTTTTGGCGCAGCTGCCAATACAATGCGCCGCATTCTGACCGATCATGCCCGGTATAAATCTGCGAATAAAAGAAAGGGAGAGGAGGTAGGGCTTACTCTGGCCGGCTCCAATGCGGCTGTTTCAATGGATCATCTCATAGAATTGGACGATGCACTAACCCGATTGGAAGCCGAGCGACCCCGATGGGTCAAAGTGGTTGAATGCCGATACTTCGCAGGATTAAGCATTGAAGAAACAGCGGCCTACCTCGATATATCCCATGGCACAGTCTCCAACGACTGGCGTATGGCCCGTGCCTGGTTAAAGCGTGAGCTGGATGGATAACCCCAGCAAGCGATGCTTGCTGGGCTGTTTCGCGTTTCGAGTTAACACGAGACAACCCGAAACGCGGAACCCGAAACACACTCACAATGCATTGTGCGTGCTAGTCTACCGGCAACCCACTTGGGACGTGTTGGGGAATCTGGAAGTTTGAGTCAAGGGATGTAGAGTCTGTCAGGCTTTCGAGGAATGCGAGAACATAGTTTACTTCCTGATCGGTTAGATCTACAGGTGTAAGTTCGTTTGCGGCGGCAATTTTCTCTTTTAAGGATGGGTTTTGGAGAACCCATGTGTCTCGTACTAAAAACCCTTCTAGGCGGTCCTGGCTGATGATACGATGCTTGAGCCTGGGGCCATCGGAAAAGGTCTCTGCGGCCTTATCTATAGAAGGGAGTGCATAGGGATCTACCTGGTAGGATTCCAGTGCTTTCTCCGGGTTCAAGTGATGGCGAACGACATCCTCCAGGGTTGAATACGCCCCAGAATGTCCCCACGGCCCGGTTAGTGCCACGTTTCTCAGCGATGGAGTGCGGAATTTAAACTGATCTTCGTCGCGAACCGTTACGCGGCCGCGGCCAAAGTCTTCTACGAAAGCTTTTTGCCCGGTTTCTCTCCAGTACGTTGCATCAGAACCGTCCGATTTGCCAGGGCCAATCTGAGGCATTCCAATCCCATAAAACTTGTGATCCGTTTGGAATTTGCCGCTATGGCACGATGCGCACTGAGCAGTTCCATAAAACAGATCCATTCCTTTTTTGGCCTCTTTGGACAGCTCACGTTCATTTCTGACATACTGGTCGAATCCACTATTGTCAGCGCGAAACGCTACTGCTTCGAATGCGGCAATGGCATTGGCTACGTGAACCATTGAAATGTCTTCTGGCTGTTGAACGTCGCCAGGAAAAGCAGCTTCGAAGTGGTCTACGTATTCGGGAAGTTCTTGGAGCCGTTGAGCAATAAGTGCCCATGCGCCTTGGGGGCCAGCTGCATTATTTAATGAAATGGCATCAGCTATCGGATTTTCTCCCTTTTGCCCCGCCATTTCTGTAGGCGATGTTACTGGAAACATCGCCTGCGCGGCCAGCACATTGTCGAGGCCTTTCGGGAGTTTCCATTTAGCTGGTGTGATAAAGCCACCTTCGTAGTAGCCCAAGGAGTCTACTTCTACCCGTCCGTCGTGAAACATGCGAGTAAATTCTTTGGCTCCTAGATTAAAGAGAGCGGGTGCATTTCTTGGCACACGTTCATGAACAACCTCTTCAATTGATCCTCCCTGTTGTCTGTCTTGGCCCAGTCCATGGGCTCCTTCTCCAAATCCCAGGGATACTCCGTCTCCGGTCGCTAATGTAGGATGATGGCAGGTGGCACAAGCGATATTCTTGTTGCCACTAAGGATTTTGTCAAAGAATAGGAGCTTCCCCAGCTCTACTTTTTCAGGATTCGGAGCCCCATCTTGATAATAATCGGTACTTATGATGGGGGCCGGCAGGCGGTCTTGGTTTGGAGTCTGTTGTGCCTGTAGTGCGGTTATCAAAAAAAGGGATGTAACAGCAAGTACAGAAAAAACGAGCGTTTTCATTGTCTTGAGGTGGAGGCCGTAGCCTTCCTTAGAAGTTGTTGATTTGAAAGAAACCCTTAGACAAAACCAATCACACATGGACGACACAAGTCGTTGTGTGATTGGTTTTGATGTAGGATATCATTCGCTTGTTGAGGATTGGTCGATACCATCTCGCAATGGAAGCATTACGAACAGTGGGATGTGAGACTTGGAACCGAATTCTCCAGGGTGTCCGCCGTAGGTTTTTCCATCACTGTGGTAATTCAAGCCGATCATTGAGGTCGTCCATATATCTGACATCTGGAGGCAAGGTGTGAAGGTATGCTTGAAGTTTTTCTTGCCGTCTTTGTCAGCTACAAAAACACTCTCAGATCCATCCCGTGCACCGAGTGGCAGGTCCAGGGTACCTGTGAAAGGAACTGGAGGAGGAAGCGCCATAAATGTATGCCATAGTGTATAAACACCTTCAGGTACCAGGCCAGTAAATGTAAGTTCGAGCGTACCTGTGCCATTCTCGCAAGAATACGTACCTTGTCCGCTGTGCTTCAGCCATTGGCCGAGTGTCATGTCAAGAGATGCGCCCTTTCTGTAAGGACCAACAGCTTCTGGGTTAAAAGGATCGTGGGGGACATATTTTGCGGTGGCATACAACGGGGCGTTCATATTATGGTCGCCCTTGGTCACGCGATATACCTTACCTGAGCCTTGTTCGCGTTCGATGAATACATCTTGCTCTGGAAGGTCGATATCCAGGTGAGTAACAAATGCAAGGTCAAGAGATACATCTTGAGCAGATGCAGTAGGGCCTGCGAGCAAAAAGAAAGAGAATAAACTTAAGCAGGCTATTGCTAGGGTATGTGCAGATTTCATTGTCTATGATTGAATTTAGTTTTTTAAACAAGCGGCCGCAAAAGCAGCCTTCATCAATCATGACGAACAATAAACCCAAAGTCCCAAACGGTCGCTGAAAAAAATATTTTTTCAGTGTTTAACGTTTAACGTTCCATGTTTAATGTTCTTCCAAAAAAATGACCTCCTTCCCCAACATTAAACCTTAAACCTTAAACCTTACGCCCACAAAATGACCTAAAACTGAATAGGCAACTTCATCTCATTCGCGTTCCAATCCGCCTTGATCCAGGTGGTATTGGGATCCTCGTATGCGGTATAGTTTCTGGCTTCGTGAAGGGCATCGCCGGCAAGATAGTTTAGGAAGTAGATATTTGTGCCCGGGGTGGGGGCCACTGGGTGAAAGCCTTCGGGGACCAACACGCAGTCCCCATTACGAGCAGCGTGGATTTCGTCGAAATCATTGTCCAGGCGGTAGTTTCGGTGAAAAGCTACGCCGTTTTCTGGTTGCATCCGATAATAATAAATCTCTTCCAGATAGGGCGAATTGCCATACCGGTCATGGCAGTGTGGAGGCCAGCCCGACCAGTTTCCCCCTGGCACATACACTTCAAATAGGATCAACCGTTCAGCCGGCAAGGGCCAGGCCAGAGTGTGGTGGACTTCCCGCAAAGCAGGTAATGCACCGCGTACTTCCACGCGCTGTTCGTCCGGTCGAAAGAGTCGAACAGGATACGTGCCTTCGGCAGGGGCACTCCCGATAGCAAACTCGAACGCTGAGGCTGCTTTTACCTCTATCGTTTGTCCAGGTGGAGCATACAGCACGTCAGGCATCTGGGTAAAGACCCCATCCCGCTCTGTGTCCCAGGATTCGCCTCCCGCAGCCAGTACTGCTGCCCCTTGCAAGGGGACGAGAGCAAATTCTCTGTCGTTTGTCTCTTGGGAATAGGTTTCTCCTTTTGATAGCTTGATTACTTGAAAGGAGAGATAGTCCCAACCTGCTTTTTGGGGAGTTACATCAATCTGTACAGTGGATGAATAATCGGGACGAAGCAAGTTTTTTGAGGCCATAATCAGACACGGAATCGAGTTTGGGTGACAAATCGATTTCAGTATATGTTGCTTCTCGCCGAAATACAACCGGGTTATGGTTGTAAATGCTTAACGATTTATCACAATACTCCTCGCTATTGTCATACTGCCTCATCTCGAGGTGAAACATGAGTTCGTCTTCGATCTCTTGCTCCATCTGCAGGCGCGCCTGGGCATCTGGTTTGCGGAAAGGATTGTTCAAGTAACTGCGTGTTGCCATCGAATTGATTATCCTTCATGTGAAAGAGATAACACTTTGATCGTTGCTGCTGAGAGGCGCTCCCACATAGAAACTTCAGTCTCTAGTTGCTTTCTGCCTTTAGGGGTCAGGCTGTAATTCTTGGCTTTTCTATTGTTTTCAGACAATCCCCATTTAGACTTAATGAACGAGCGTTTCTCCATGCGATGCAGTGCAGGATATAGCGGTCCCTCTTCGATGACCAATACCTCATCGGTTGCCTGCTGAATGCGGCGAACGATAGCATAGCCGTGCATAGATCCCAGAGTTAGCGTCTTCAAGATTAGCATGTCGAGGGTGCCTTGAAGAAGCTCTCCCTTTTTTTGCTCATTGTTTTCCTTATTGATGGTGTGCGTGCAGATCGATGTTATCACAATAACATTCCACACGCCCTAGATCATCAAGGGAGTAAATTCTGTATATCCCTTGTGTTTCAGAGCGGAGGTTTATTACTTCTAAGTAAGCAGGGTTTTATCCACCGGCTCAGCGGCAACCATGATTCAATCGGCTATCGACAGTCAACTAGCTCAAATTCCCCGTTCTCTTTATCGCTTAGGAGAGGAGGTAGAAGTCAAGTACACCAAAGATTGGAGTGGCATTTCAGGCCCTCTTCCTGAGGTTGTTTTTTTGCCGCGTACCGAACACGATGTCGCTCTAATTTTGGCTGGCTGTAATGAATTAAAGCACCCTGTTGTAACCCAGGGAGGGCTTACGGGCCTAAGCGGGGGAGCTTCTCCTAAATCCGGGGAGTGGGTGCTCTCTCTGGAACGCATGCGATCCATTGTTGAATTGGATGTTGCTTCCTCTACCATCACCGTTGAGGCGGGTGTAACCCTCCAGGAAATCCAAGAAGCAGCGGCTGAGCACAACCTCATGTTTCCTCTCGACATGGGATCACGGGGGTCGTGTACTGTAGGTGGCTTTACAGCCACCAATGCCGGCGGTACCCAGGTTATCCAGCGCGGCATGGTACGTAATCTTGTGTTAGGCCTGGATGCAGTACTGGCTGATGGGACGATTTTATCGAATCGCAACAAGCTGCTGAAAAATAACGCAGGCTATGACCTCAAGCAGTTGTTTATTGGCACCGAAGGGACGTTAGGGGTTATCACTGGGGCGACATTCCGCCTGTTTCCTACCAGGGTAGCGCGGTATACCGCATTGTG
Organism: Rhodothermaceae bacterium; assembly: GCA_019634345.1. Classification (GTDB taxonomy): domain Bacteria; phylum Bacteroidota; class Rhodothermia; order Rhodothermales; family JAHQVL01; genus JAHQVL01. The sequence continues at coordinate 9,430 of JAHQVL010000152.1, read as the reverse complement.
TGGGATGCATCGATTTGATGATGTAGTTTCGCTGCTCCACCTCTTTCAAAAAAAGCTCCCGGGCTTGAGAGGCTTTGAACTTATGTGGGAATCGTATTTTCAAACGGTTGCTTCACTTACTGGTCAACGTGATCCCTTCCCTGGCCCTTTTCCTCTTTATGTCCTCTGCGAAGTAGAGGGCGCAGATGAACAGGCAACGCGATCCCAATTCGAGGAGGCCTTGGAGGACGCCTTCGAACGTAACCTGGTTCAAGACGCCATTCTATCCCGAAATGAGCAAGAACGGACCAACCTGTGGAAGATAAGAGACGGGGTGTCTGAACTGTTTTCGACGTTTAATCCGGTCGCTAACTTTGATATCGGGATACCCATAGCCAGCATGGCGCAATTTGCTCTTGATGTCGAGCAAAAGCTAAAAGCTTCCTTCCCTCAATGCCATATATTCTTGTTCGGTCATATAGGCGATGGGAATCTACATCTAATCGCGTCAACGGGCCGCGAGGAAGACGTACATCGCATAGAAGATACTGTTTTTGCCCTGACTCGTGAAGTCTCTGGAACCATAACCGCAGAACATGGCATCGGTGTGTCCAAAAAGGAATGGCTCCACTATTGCCGTTCCGACGAAGAAATTGAGACAATGAAGCGGCTTAAACGCTCGTTCGACCCTAATAACATCCTAAATCCCGGCCGAATCTTCGACCTATAAATACAACCCGAAACCTGAAACCCGAAACCATGACCCCCACCCCCTATTCCCGCCGGGACATCCTTAAAAAAGCAGCGTGTGCTGCCTTCCTTCCAACGCTTTTTGGTGTTGACGCAAACAGGTATAAAAATGCCCTTATAAAACCGTCTGAGAACATTAAGATCACTCGTTTGGAGACCTTCCTCGTAAAACCGCGATGGATCTTTTTGAAGGTGCACACCGATGCGGGTATTGTAGGATTGGGCGAACCCCTATTGGAAGGCCGCGCTCGTACCATCGCCACGGCCATCGAGGAAATTGCGCCCTACTTGATTGGGAAAGATCCTCGGAAAGTGACCCATCACTGGCAAGCCATCTACCGGCATTCATTCTACAAGGGCGGCCCCATCCTGACCAGTGCATTGAGTGGGATCGATCAAGCCTTGTGGGATATTAAAGGCAAGGCACTTGGAGTCCCCGTGTATGAATTGCTTGGTGGCCCAACACGAGATCGAATTCGGGTGTACGCCCATGCACGAACACCTGAAACGATCAAAAAAGCCTTGGAGGATGGATTCACGACGTTTAAAACGGGCGTCCCACGGGAGCGGCCGTCTCGGATTGTAGAAAGCAAAGCATTCATCGATTACGCGGTCGAGAAGTTTGCAGAATTGAAGCAGATCATTGGAGATGAAAACGACATAGGAATTGATTTTCACGGAGCCATTCCCCCTCAAACAGCGAAGCACTTGATCAAGGCGCTGGAGCCTTATCATCCACTGTTTATTGAAGAGCCGTGTCCTCCAGAGAATGTCGACGTAATGGCCGAACTTGCGCGTGGTACACACCTTACCATTGCTACAGGGGAGCGGATCTTTACGAAGTGGGGCTTCCGGGAGATTCTAGAAAAAGGGGCTGCAAGTATCCTACAACCCGATCTGTGTCACGCGGGTGGTATCACGGAAGTCCGATTGATTGCAGGTATGGCTGAGGCCTACTACGCCGCACTAGCGCCACACAACCCCATGGGGCCGATTTCACTTGCTTCGGGAATCCAGATTGCAGCATCAATACCTAACTTCCTCTGTCAGGAACAGGTATCTCTGGGCGACGGCTATATCAAGAACCCATTCCAGGTTGAAAACGGGTATATTCCGCTGCCAACAGCCCCCGGGTTAGGTGTTGAGCTCGACGAAGAAGCACTTGCAGACAAAATCGATCACGATTGGCGTAATCCGGAAACGTATGACGCTTTTGATGGCTCGGTGGTAGACTGGTAAGTGTCAGTCCTTCACCAACTTCACAATCTGCCCGCCATCTGCGTGCTCCAACAGCAGGTAAATCGTACCATCAGGACCGTGCTCAACGTCTCGGATCCGAGCAAAGTCTTTGATGATGGTCTCGGTGTGCACGATGTCTTCGCCGTCGATGACCATTCTGAACAATTCGGTGGCTTTTAATGAGCCAACGATCAGGTTATCTTTCCACTCTGGAAAGACGCTGCCGTCATGAATGACGAAACTGGAGATGGCTGGCGAAGGGGTAAGATCGATCTTGGTTTGTTCGATGGTAGAGAGATCTAGCTCAATGCCCAACTGCTTGCCATACTCAACAGGCGTTCCATCGTAATTAAGCCCTTTCGAGTAGAGGGGCCAGCCATAGTTTTTGCCGGGCATAATTAGGTTAACTTCATCGCCACCACGCGGGCCCATCTCTGTACCCCAGAGTTTTCCTGTCCGTGGATTAAATTCCAGCCCCTGTGGGCTTCGATGTCCATAGGACCATATAGACGGTACTGCCTCGGGATGATTGACATAGGGATTGTCCTCCGGAATTGAACCGTCATCGTAAATGCGATGGATTTTGCCTGAAGGACGATCAAGGTCCTGAATGTCTGAAAAATTAGAAACACCTTTCATGCCCAGGCTAAAGAACAGATGGCCCGCATCGTCAAACGTCATGCGTCCTCCAAGGGTCATATCGGCCATAGGCGTATAGGTGGTCGAATCTGATTCCCAAAGAGTTTCTTGCTCTACCCACACGCCGTCAGCAATACGGCCGCGGACGAGCTTGAGCATCGATACGGCTGAAGCGGACATTCGGCTTATATAATTACATTGCATACAACGGTCGCCGAAGGTCATATAAATCCACCCATTCTCTTCATAATCTGGATGAAGAGTGACGTCAAGCATCCAGCCATTTCCGTACTTCAAAAATACGCCAGGCATCTGGTAGGAGTGATCATACGTCTGGGGAGTCCCGTCTATAAGTGGCGAAAGGGAGCCGTCGGTGTTAACGATGCGAAGCCCCCGCATTTTCTCAGTAACGAGAATACGTCCATCCGGCAATGGAGCGATTGAATAGGGAAGCGGGTCTATACCCGTTGCAACGGATTCAATTCTAAAGGCGTGTTTCTCCGTTTGAATGGGATCTGAGGGTATAGAAAACGTCTGCTGTACATTGTAGTAATCATTGCCTTTTACGCCCGTCATGCGGACTTCAGAGATCAGGATGGCAAGCCGCTTGATTTCTAATGGACTCAACGCCTGGCCAAAGGCCGGCATGCCTTTCTCTACGGCTCCATTTTTAATGGCCATAATGATCTGGTCTAGAGATCCTTGCTCAATCGGCAACGGTTGCGCAAGGGCAGGCCCCTGGCCCGTTCCTTGAAACCCATCCCCGTGGCACGTCGCACACTCTTTTACATACAGTCCATAGTAGGGATCTTCCTGCGCACACGCGGTAATCGAAACAGAACAAACAACCGCAAACATCACCAAATAAGGCGAAATCAATCTATTTAACATCAAGGGAGATGGCTTATGAATACATAGGGTGGTTATTAACACAAGCAAATTTACGCAACAATCCCGTTCAATGTTACGCTCTATTCAAAGCTCCTCCCCAAACAACCCGAAATGACTCAGAATATCATTCTGAGTGTAGTTAATACGTCCGCATCGTCACCTTAAAGGTAATATCATGGGCATTGTCGTACCGGGTATGTACGATGAGTGAATCACCCGTAGGTTGAGGGGGGGCGTGGCACATTGCAGGGTCGCAGTAGTAATCCCACATGCGGGACTCCGGAGGGGCATAGGGATTATTCCAGGCGATAATAGAAATGTAACCTTGAAGGTCATCTGCCCGCCTGAAGCTGCATTGTCCTTCCGTAAGCTGTTTGATCCGCCCAAGGTCAATCAATGGAGGGGGAATCTGTTTTCTGATGTCGTTTTGTGGGATTCTGGGTTGCCCAACCATCGAGCCGGACCAGGATGGGGTAACTCCACCCACATATCCGGGCCTGTATCTGGGAGACGCAGAAAGATTGGGGATGAACAAATTCGACAAGCGGCCACGGTTCGTTGACTCGCAGTCTTCATCCATGATGCCAATGTTTACAACAATGTACTCAAGTGGCTGAAGGATCTGATGCGCGATGATCGGGACTCTTCGTTTGCTTGTTTGAAACGGAGAAAGCCGGATAAAAGGGTTTCTTGTAAAGGACCAGCTCGCATGGGAAACAGCGGCCCCGTCTGTTAATACACTTCCATAGACAAAGTACAATTCGCTGTCATTCCCTGGGTCGTTCACGCGGTAGGCTTTTTGCGTGATCGACTCGATATCCAGGTAATAATCAACAGGCAAATCAAGGGGGTCGGTGCCGGTGACCTGCAGTTCTGGTTCAAGGGGGGAGGAAGGAAGCATAAGAATGTTTATCAGCAATCCAACGATTCCCCAGAACGTGTATGTGGTAATCATGTGGTGTTTTGTACTATTGGGTAACGCCCCAACCCCAGGCTATACTTGTGATTAACCAACCTTCAGACGTCTTGTGTAAGGTCATCAACTTGTACTCTGCTTCTTCCCTGCGCTGGTTTTCAAGGCGAAGGCGAGCTAAGGCAACCGTTTCATAGATCTCGACACTAAGTAATTCTTCGGTATAGATCGTGTCTCCTCTGCTTTCAACGAGGCGGAATTGACTTTCCTGGTAAGCACCATCTCTGTCCACATAGCGATAGGCCCCTTCTGGATGCATAGATAATTGTTTGTGCTCAAGGCTCCCTGTGTGGTCGCCAATATAAAAATTCTCGATCGTCTTGAGTATGGCATCCCGATCCGGAGAGTTGCTGGCTTCGGAAGGAGGATGCCAGGTCAGGCCTAGGCCAAGAAGGATTACACTAAAAAGGGATGCGTATAGTCCGATGTTCTTCATGTGGATTATAATACTAGTGGTAGAGGTAGGTGGGTGTATGATTAACTGCTCCTGCTTATTGTTTCTCTTCCTTCAATCGAACAGGTTCCAGTATCCTCAAATTGACCAAAAAGCTGATATACGAGCTTGTGTTTCAAAAGATGCTATTTTAATAGCATCTTTATTGCATTTCCCGCAACAATCAAAAAGAACAACATATAGGAGCTTATTCTGCTCAAAAAAATCACCCTCTCATGCGTTCTACAAGATCCCCAATCTTGCCTAGCAGGTCGATGTGGCCTCCCTGATGAAGAAACTTTGAGCCGCTTATCCTGCGCACCCGGTAGGTAAGGGATCTGATGACGCGAGTTCTTCAGCAAAGTCTTCATCCAGCGCAAAAGGAGTGAACCCGGAGCTAACGGTTCCTTTGTAGGCTGCACCGCCGTATCCTGTTGGATGCATATGAGCACGGATGTATACTTCCGTATTTTCGTCTATTTCTTCAACGGGTCCTCCCGATCGAACAAAAGGCTGCTCTGTAATATGGCTGTGTGCAAGAATGCGACGGTACAACAAGGTGCCATCGGGAGTCACTACTTCCCACCAGTTTGCATACTGATCGCAACCCGTATCAGGGCTCTGTATCCCAACTGAAAATACAAACGACGAAGACACTTCAACGGATACAATATCTGCTAAAACCATAATTTCAGTAGGGGCTTCGTCCATAAACTCTGCTCCTTCTTCGGTATTCGATGTACTGCATCCTGAAAGGGTTATGAAGCTTAAAGATAGGGTAGTCAGGAGGGAGATGTAATAACGACGCATATATAGATTGTGTGACTAGAGATTCATATTTTATATAGGTATCAGGCGATTTAATTCACTTCTACCGGTTGAATACGTACTATTGATTTCAATGCTACTAGCGATACTGTACACCTTTGGCTATCCATCAGCATACACAGCATCCGGGATTGTTCTTGATGGTCAGACGGAGAAGCCGGTGCCAGACGTCCATGTATTCATTAACGAATCTACGATTGGTTCCAATCACGGACAAAGAAGGGAACTATGAGTTAGAATCTTTTCCTCCTGAAAACCTTGAGCAAACACATAGAGATAGCGTTTACCAATCCGGCTGTTAAAGAACGTTTCGATGCCTATCCAAATCATGTACGGAAAAAGATGATGACCCTGCGGCAACTCATCTTTGACACCGCTTCAGGCATTGACAGAGTGGGGAAGCTAGAAGAAACCCTGAAGTGGGGAGAACCCAGTTATGTCACTTCCGAAACCAAAAGCGGCAGCACGGTCCGCATCGACTGGAAACCTCGCCAGCCAGATGCGTACGCCATGTACTTTATCTGCAGCACCAACCTGGTAAGCACATTCAGGGAAATCTACTCGGATCAGCTGGTCTTCGAAGGCAATCGAAGCATCGTATTTAACCTGGACGAAGAGATCCAAACCGATGCCGTGTCCCATTGTGTAGCAATGGCCCTTACCTATCATCTCGATAAGTAGCTTGTTTATTGCCCCACAATAAACGAGAAACCAAGCAAGGGGTCCTATTTTTTGATACAAGATTTGTTACATTCCTTGTGAATCCCTCTAGTAGCACCCACCGCCGCAATGTATCGACTCTTTCTATTAGCAGTACTCTTTCTTATTGGCTGTCAACCCTCTGAACCCACGCATTACGATATTCTGATCCAGGGCGGCACCGTGTATAACGGGCTGGGCGGAGCCCCCTTTGTTGCGGATATTGGCGTTTCGGCGGACACAATAGCTGGTATTGGCGATTTAGCATCCAGTAGCGCAGAGGTAATCGTAGATGCAACGGGCCTGGCAGTGTCTCCAGGATTCATCAACATGCTCAGTTGGGCACCCTCTACATTGATTGAGGATGGGAAGTCCCAGAGCGACATTCGGCAGGGAGTGACCCTTGAAGTCTTTGGTGAGGGATGGTCCTTTGGTCCTTTGAACGAGCAGATGAAAAGAGAGGAAAAAGAACAACAAGGGGACATCAAGTACGATATTGAGTGGACAACCCTCAGTGAATACCTTGAATACATGGAAGCTCGGGGAGTATCACCCAATATAGGATCCTTTGTTGGGGCGACCACGGTGCGGATTCACGAACTGGGTTACGAAGATCGCGTGCCTACAGAGGATGAACTGGATCGTATGCGCGCCCTGGTGAGGCAAGCAATGGAGGAAGGTGCTTTTGGGGTGGGGTCTTCTCTGATCTATGCACCGGCCTTTTATGCCGATACCGAAGAGCTGATCGAATTGAGTAAAGTAGCTGCTGAGTACGATGGCTTGTACGTATCCCACTTACGCAGCGAGGGCAATCGGCTTCTTGAATCGGTAGATGAATTAATCACCATCGCAAGAGAAGCAGGCATTCGCGCCCAGATCTATCATCTCAAAGCCGCCGGAAAGGACAATTGGGATAAGCTGGACCAGGTGTTTGAGGTCGTCGAAGCGGCCCAAGAAGCAGGCCTGGAGATTACGGCAGACATGTACCCGTATCCTGCAGGTGCTACGGGGCTGGACGCGGCGATGCCCCCGTGGGTGCAGGAAGGGGGATACGATGATTGGGCAGAGCGCCTCCAAGATCCATCCATCCGGGAGCGCGTTGCTCATGAGATGATGACACCCACCGACGAATGGGAAAACCTGTATCTGGCTTCTGGATCTGCAGAGAACGTTCTGCTCGTTGGGTTTAAGAACGAAGAATTAAAGCCGCTCACGGGTAAATCGTTGGCTGAAGTAGCAACGATGCGCGGGAAAACGCCCGAGGAAACTGCCATGGACCTCGTCGTCGAAGACGGGAGCCGTGTAGGCACGGTGTACTTTGTGATGTCTGAGGACAACGTGCGCAAGAAAATCCAGCGCCCCTGGATCAGCTTCGACTCCGATGCGGGTTCACTGGCCCCTGAGGGGGTATTCCTCAAGTCAAACCCTCATCCACGTGCGTATGGCACGTTCGCCAGGATTCTCGGACGCTATGTACGGGAGGAGCAACTCATATCGCTCCAGGAAGCCATCCGCCGGCTAACATCCTTTCCAGCAGAGACGCTAAAGATTCAACAGCGGGGCCGCCTGGAAAAAGGGTACTTTGCGGATATTGCTATCTTCGATCCGGACACCATCATTGACCATGCGACGTTCGAAAATCCGCACCAGTATGCAACAGGGATGGTTCACGTATTTGTAAATGGCGAGCAGGTGTTGAAGGACGGGGAGCATACCGGCGCGCTGCCTGGACGGGTAGTCAGAGGCCCAGGCTGGGTGGAGGAGTAAGAACGATGAAGACCCACGACCACTCTGAGCACTACTATGCACCGATTCCTCTTCTCTGCCCTCTCTGCGATATCCGACGGAAGATCACAACATTTATGACGTTTCGGTTTATCCGGTATCGTTTTGTACGTGACACCCATGTCAGTTGCGCACGTTGTGCAAGGAGAGAATTATGGCGGCTGGCAAAAACGGCGCTTTTTAAAGGGGGGCGCAATGTACTGGATACGGTGCTTCAGATCTTCCAAGCCATACAAATTCCTTTTATCAGAAAAGACTACGAGGGGGTTCACAATGCCCTGCTCAAAAAAATTGGGCTTTCAAAAGACCCCGAACGAAGCGATATAGCGCTACTCGGTATTTACCTCGCGGTCAGTATGATCAAGATTGATGGACGGATCGATAAGGAAGAAATTCGAGTGGCCATTGAGTTTGGTGAAATCATCCTACCTGGTTTTGATGTAGACGAATTCCACCGGATTGTCACCCGGGCGGAAGAATTACCGCCTGTTCAGATCGTAGCCACCTTGCTCAGCAATCTGCTCCCTCCTTCTGGCAAGGAAGCCGTATTCCATTATCTACATGATATCGCTAAAGCGGTGAAACACGACAACGAACTCATTGAGCGCGTCCTACTACTCGAGATTGCAGCAAACCTGGACTACGACCCCTTGGATATCGATATTGAGTTTTAAGAAGATTCGTTTATCTCAAAATAGGGTAACTAGAAAGGGGACACCAAACCGCAACCAACGTCCCGCTTTTATCTTCTTTATCTGCTCAGGCACACGATCCCGGTAGCCATTTCAATTTGTCTCCAAATCTCCATAGATGCGTTTTTGACGGTTTAATTGCTATATTCTTTAGTTACGCTTAAGCTATGGTGGCCTAATGAATATTTCAGTTACAGTCCCTCAGATTTTCTATGATCTGATTGCCCGAATTCTACCTGGGTTTCTTTTTCTTGTAGTGTATCAGGGAATTTTTTCACCCCTAGGACTTGCTTTACCTGTGGAACTCGGCGATTCAGGAAGCAACTTTGTAGGAAGCTTGCTGACTGGGATTGGCTACTCAGGTATCTGTTACTTTGTTGGTTGGGTCTTAACTGCTTTCACGCTGGGAAGTAAGAGTACTGCCGTAAAGAGGAAGCATACAAGCAAAGATTTGATACCCAGTATGAGTGAAATGTACCATGAAATCAGACTTCTGAATTCAGGGGAGGGTTTCAGAATAAT
>JAHQVL010000151.1 GCA_019634345.1 Rhodothermaceae bacterium | reverse complement strand
TTGTGGCGATGTGTATCATGGAAAAACGTACCACCGTGGGCATGCTGATCGTTTGATTCAGCAAAAAGGCTTCCGCCCAATAGTGAAGAAGCACTTAGAGGAGGAACCTGATTAAACTGATGGCCGAGGAAAGCCCAAAAGTTAAGCAAGAACAAGGCTAATGCTGTAAATCCAAGTACCGGAACCAGACGTTCTCGGGTCCAAAACTGGCGAATTCGTACCAAAATACGGCTTACATTAAAACGCATATATAGCCTCGTTAGAAGAGTAAGTTAAAAGAGAGGGGGTAACCGATATGAAACGGTAACTACGTGTTCTATTTATCGAACGCTAAGAGGACATACTTTATTGTGGGACAACAATAAAAGTTATGTAATAGTAGAGACGAACAGTTTGTGGAAAAGTTACTTGTATCAGCAGAGAAAGTTATCTTTTTGCCCCAATATGAGGTGTTTTTAACGAGTTTTAACTAACTCGCACTCGCACGCCTTTCTCGTCCAGGTAGGATTTGGCTTCCTCGATAGTGTATTCCCTGAAATGAAAAATTGATGCGGCAAGTACAGCATCTGCTTTTCCATGCAATAGGCCGTCCTTTAAATGCTCTAGATTTCCGGCTCCGCCAGAGGCGATCACGGGGATTTGAACCAGGGCATGGAGATGCCTGAGAAGCTCAATGTCATAACCGTCTTTTGTACCATCGCGGTCCATAGACGTAACCAGAAGTTCTCCTGCCCCTCTTTTTTCAGCTTCCTTAGCCCATGCAAGTGCATCGATGCCCGTTGATTTTCTCCCTCCATGGGTGAAGACTTCCCAGGAGAGGGGATTGTCATTTATTCGTTTTGCATCAATGGCAACAACAATGCATTGCGAACCAAACGCCTGAGCCCCTTCAGTGATGATTTCGGGATTCTTGAGTGCAGCTGAATTGAGAGACACTTTGTCGGCTCCGGCATGAAGCATAGCTCGCATGTCCTCCAATGAGCGAAGACCCCCACCCACAGTTAGGGGGATAAAAACCTGGTCAGCCGTTTTTCTAACCACTTCATGCATGATGCCACGGCGCTCATGAGTGGCTGTGATATCCAGGAAGACGAGTTCGTCGGCTCCAGAGTCATTATAAAATTTAGCTTGTTCGACGGGGTCCCCTGCATCTATAATATCTACAAATCGAACGCCCTTCACAACACGGCCCTGGTCAACATCCAGGCAGGGGATAATGCGTTTAGCAACCATAATCAGGTGATTTAAGCGGAGCCGTTGAATATGTGTTTAGATCGACAGCGTCTTTGTCGTGCCAGCACCAGATCTTCTGGCAGGGGAATTTATTTTCGTACAACGCACGCCCCACAATCACGGAATCGATGCGTAAGGGTTTAAGAGGCACAAGGTTGATAAGATCTTTGTAGGTACCAACGCCCCCAGAGGCTGTGATGCATGTTTTACTTAGTTTACCGCCAAGGGCTTTATAGGCGTCTATATTGGGGCCTTCTAACGTCCCATCTCGGCTGATGTCTGTGTAAACGATGCGGCGGCACCCCCGTTTTTCCATGTCGAGAGCCAGGTCGATCGCATCTATGCCGCTGCCTGCCAACCATCCATCTGTCCGGACTTCTCCATCTCGGGCGTCTATACCTACAACGACGCGATGCGAACCAAACGCTGCAATCGCTTCGGATACCAGATCCGGATTTTTGACGGCAGCTGTGCCGATAATGACACGATACACGCCCAGGTCCAACGCCTCTCTAACGTCTTCGATGGTGCGGATGCCACCGCCTAGTTGGACAGGAATATCAAGCGCTTTGCACACTTCTCGTATGGCAGACCGATTGGTTTTAGACCCTTCAGTATCGCCACGAGCAGCATCCAGGTCGACCATATGAAGGACTTTGGCATTCTGGACACGCCACAGCCTGGCCATCTTTACCACGTCCTCGAAGTAGACGGTTTCTTTCTCATACGAACCCTGATATAAGCGGACGCAATTGCCGCCTCGTAGATCAATGGCCGGGATTATAAGCATCGGGATTTCTTAAAAGCCGTGGTGAGCAGCGTTGGATTATAGATTCAATTCGGCAAAGTTCTTTAACACGGTTAAGCCGTTGTTGTGGCTTTTCTCGGGGTGGAACTGGACCCCAAATACGTTGTTCCTGTGGACAATCGCAGGGATATGTATTCCATAATGGGTATAGGCGAGTACGTCTTCTTCTACCTCGGGGATTGCATGGTAGGAATGCACAAAGTAGAAATGAGCACTCTCTGGTAAACCGTGCATCAGAGGGGAATTACGTTGCGGTGCAATGCTATTCCATCCCATGTGTGGAATTTTCAGTAGGGGCGTTTCCTCCTCATCGTCTTCCACCCCCGCAGGAACCGTTGCATACGAATGAAGAAATCGAGTCACTCGTCCTGGTATAATTCCCAGTCCTTTGTGGTGGCCCATCTCATCACTGTAATCGAAGAGCAATTGGAGGCCGACACAAACCCCAAGCAGGGGTGTGCCATGGGCCACAACTTCATGTATGGTGTCGACAAGATTTCGCCGGCGTATTTCATCAGCACAGGCGCCAAAAGCACCAACTCCAGGCAACACGACCCGGTCAGCCGCCATAATATCTTCTGGGCGGTCCGACCTGAGTACATCTGCACCGACAGCCTGTAGGGCTTTTTCTATGGACCTGAGGTTACCGATTCCGTAATCGATGATGCAGAGCATGTCTTTAAAGTTCAATGTTCAACGTTCAACGTTCAACGTTCAATGAGATTGGGAAACCCTGAACGATGAACTACGAACCCTGAACCGTTTTTTTTATTCTACGCCGCTCAGTTCTTTTGAGCGAGCAGTGGCAGTGGCAACGGCATTGATTAACATAGTACGTAAGCCATGGCTCTCAAGTTCAGCTATTGCAGAAATTGTAGTGCCGCCCGGAGTAGTTACCTCGTCGCGTAGGATAGCAGGGTGTTTTTGAGTATCGATCACCAGCTTTGCTGCACCGAAAACAGTTTGTGCCGCCAATCGGGCTGCTGTAGTACGAGGAATGCCCTGTTTAACCCCTGCATCAGTAAGTGCCTCTATGATCATGTAGATATACGCAGGACCACTCCCAGACAACCCTGTGATCGCATCCATTAAATATTCGGGGACAACTTCAACTGTGCCAACGGCTTCAAAAACAGCTCGGGCCACTTCCAGGTTTGAATCGTTGGCATGCGTACCTTTGCACATCGCCGTGGCGCCTTCGTCAACCAAAGCGGGTGTATTAGGCATAGTACGTACCACCGGGAGATTCAATTCAAACTTACTGTGCAGCGTATCTGTAGTGATGCCGGCAAGCACAGAAATGACCAGCGTATTTTCTGTGACAACGCGCTTGATTTCGCTTATGATTTCCAGTACAACTTGCGGCTTTACGGCTAAGACAATGATCGTCGCCCCTCGTACGGCCTCCTGGTTGTCCGTTGTTGTCCTGATACCTGGGAATTGTTCTCCTAGGTTCGCCAATGCGGATTCACTTCTACGTGAAGCCCTGATATTTGCAGGATCAATGTCATGTCCCTTTAGTAGCCCGCCAATAAGGGCTCGCCCGATGTTTCCGGCGCCTACAATTGCTATCTGGTGGTCTTTTAGTGTATGTGATGCGGCCATGTGATATTCTGAAATTAAAAAGAACCCTTGGTAGAAGGTGTACGACTATTCATCGTATCACGGCGGACAGCCTCCCGAAGAGCCCGCGCAGCCGCTTTGAAAATCGCTTCAATCTTGTGATGTTCGTTTGTGCCTGAAAGAATCGCTATGTGCAGGTTCATCGGGTTGTGCTCTGCTACACTGTACCAGAAATGCTTAACCATCTCGGTGGACATGGCGCCGACCCGGTTTCGGACAAATGTAGCGTCGTAGTGGAGGTAAAACCGGCCCGACAGATCAACAACGGCACGAGCGAGTGCCTCATCCATAGGGACATATGCAGTTCCATAACGGTTTATAAAAGCTTTATCGCCCAGTGCTTCCTTAAATGCCTGCCCGATGCTTATGCCAACATCCTCAATAGTGTGGTGGTCATCAATGTGTAGATCCCCCTCGCATCGCACGTACAGATCGAAATACCCGTGTTTAGCAAAAAGATCCAGCATATGGTCGAAGAAACCCACACCCGTTTTATTGTCGTATTGACCACTGCCGTCTATATTTAGCCGAACTTCAACCTTGGTTTCTGTCGTGTGCCGGCTGATCGTTGCAGTGCGATCTGATAATGTGTTTGTGCTCATACGTATTGTTTTGTATTCGTTGGAAAATACGGGCGTACAGCTTGAAGAACTGGTGAATGTATTACGTATGTGGTAAGAACCCTAAAAAATGCGAACCAGAAAGAGCCATATCCGTTTCTAAGCGTCATATTAAACAACTGTAGAGCATGAGCAAATCCACATTTAAGAGAATTCTGGTTACATCCGCGCTGCCCTATGCAAACGGGCCCCTTCATTTAGGGCATATCGCTGGCGCATATCTTCCTGCCGATCTTTATTGCCGCTATCAACGAATGAAAGGGCAGGATATCGTTTTTGTTGGCGGGTCTGATGAGATGGGTGTTGCCATAATGATCAGGGCAAAACAGCAGGGGATTTCTCCAAAAGATATTGTTGATCAATATCATCCAATGATCAAAGAGAGCTTTGAGAAATTTGGGATGAGTTACGATATCTATAGCCGTACAACCACTGAGGTACATAAGGAAACCAGCCAAACCTTTTTCAGGAATCTTGCTGCAAAAGAAAAGTTCAAGCTGAAAACGGATGAGCAACTCTTTGATCCAGACGTTGGGATATTTCTAGCAGACCGGTTTGTGAAAGGAACGTGCCCGGTGTGTGGATTTGAGGAAGCATATGGAGACCAGTGTGAAAACTGCGGATCGGCTTTAAGCCCTAATGAATTGGTTAATCCTAAGAGCACCTTGAGTGATGCCACGCCAGAGCTTCGGAAAACAACGCATTGGTACCTGCCGCTTGGCGACTTCCAGGAGAGCCTGGAAGAGTGGATTAACACGCATCCTGAATGGAAACCAAATGTGCTTGGCCAGGTGAAGAGTTGGTTTACTGAGGGATTAAAAGACCGCGCCATTACTCGAGATGTACCATGGGGGGTGCCTGTGCCTAAAGAGGTAGCAGAAGCCGCAGGTGTTGAGGCTGAAGGGAAGGTGATATATGTTTGGTTTGATGCGCCCATTGGGTACATATCCGCTACACGGGAATGGGCAGCCGCAAAAGGGGATCCAGAACTCTGGAAAACATACTGGCAAGATTCTGAAACGAAGCTACTGCACTTTATCGGGAAGGATAACATCGTATTTCATTGCTTGATGTTTCCTGCCATGTTGATGGAGCATGGCGGATATGTGTTGCCTGAGAATGTGCCGGCTAACGAGTTTCTCAACCTGGAAGGACGTAAGCTATCTACAAGTAGAGGTTGGGCAGTCTGGCTTCATGAATACCTTGAGGCGTTTGATCCAGATCTGCTGCGCTATGCAATGGCGACAATCTTACCTGAAACAAAGGATTCTGATTTTAGCTGGAAGGACTATCAAGCGCGGGTTAATTCTGAATTGGCAGACATTCTAGGAAATTTTGTAAATCGTTCTCTCACATTTGCCCACCGGTACTTCGAGGGTACAGTGCCTCCTTTGGAAAATCCCTCTGAAGTAGATCACAAGGCGTTATCGCAACTGGCTGCTTTCCCTTCGAAAATTGGGGCATCGTATGAAGCGTTCCGAAACCGTGAGGCCGTTTTTGAAACGATGAACCTGGCACGCCTTGGTAATAAGTATTTTGCAGATACGGAGCCCTGGCATCTATGGAAGACGGATAAGCAAGCCTGTGCAAATACCATTCACG
>JAHQVL010000150.1 GCA_019634345.1 Rhodothermaceae bacterium | reverse complement strand
TCCATAGCTAACGCTTGTTAAGGAGAATCCAAATACCCCCAAGTTGCCTCCTGAAGGCTGAAATGCCGCAGAAAAACCGCTGTAGGTAATATCAGCGATAAACTGAACATTCGAGAACCCAACATGAAACGTATTCAACATACGAGCCATGGTAGCTGGGTTATAAAAGAGAGCAGATGAGCTATTGTAGCTTTCGTCAGCTGTAACAGCTCCTCCCAGGGCGGTAGCCCGCGCATCCAAAGAAGTAGACAAGAATTTCATACCCGTCTGGGCGACTTTCTCGGCTTCTACCTCGGTTTCAGGAGTTACATCCTGGGCAAACGCAGAAGGTACAAATACCATCATGAGCGCTGCCAGGAGGATCAAGGTATTTAAAGGTCTATGCATAATAGTTTTCATAGTTTTCTTGATGCAGCCTTAAACTGGCTAGGTGAGAGGCCAATCTGTAGAAAGACCTCTCGCACTCATGGTTACTGAATTACGACCATCTTCTTCACATCTGTATCTCCATTTTCGTTGTTAACAACACGAACAATGTAGATACCACTCACGATGGGCTGACGTGAATCAGTCGTAAGGTTCCAGCTATCGTCACCACTTCCATCAGTATGTTCAATTCGTTTAACGAATTCACCGGTTTCTGTATAGATTGTGATGGTAGCGTTACCTGGGATGTCAAAGAAGTTTACCTGGCTACGTGTTGGGTCACCACCAACGATGAAGCGTACTGTTTCATCGGCAGCAAGGTTAACAACACTAGGAACGATCCGGAA
Source organism: Rhodothermaceae bacterium (assembly GCA_019634345.1). GTDB lineage: Bacteria > Bacteroidota > Rhodothermia > Rhodothermales > JAHQVL01 > JAHQVL01. Next base: position 20,884 of record JAHQVL010000150.1, on the reverse strand, counting down.
GTCAGAAGCTCTTTCTCCTGGAGGTCGTTTCAGCGTAGTAGGTGTATACGTTTGCGTAAAGTAGCGACCACTCTTCAGAGGAAGGCCACCAGGGGTACCGGTAAGACCTAACGGATCAACCGCATTTGCATCGCCTACAGCCTGGATGAAGTAGTAGTAATCAACTCCACGAATCAGGTCAACATCGTCAAATCCACGAGCAGAACCAGCGAGTGTGGTTACAAGCTCGTATGGAAGCTTATCCGTATTTGTGTCGGTACGATAGATTTCCCAACTTACAGGATCAGGCTCACCAGCGATGGTTTCCCATTTCAATTCAATCTTATCAGGTAGACCTGTTACTTCAAACAATCGAGGCGGCTTCGGTGGCTGTACGACTGGATACTGAGTCATTTCAGCACTGGCCTGGAATACGTCACGAGCACGGTACATCATCTGGAACATAGAGTCACGAGAGCTGAGGAACCACTGGTTCTTCGTCATGAGCTCAGATCCGTTCTGATAAACGCTGTAATCGTAAGGCACGTCATTAATCTGACCATCGCCATTTGCATCGAATGGAATACGGAGAGCGTCATCAAAGCCACTTGCTTTGTAAGCAACCCCTACGTCAGTAGCAGCAGCGTAGCTAAGCCCTGCAGCACCTTCAGCTTCCCAGATATTGACACTCTCGCCAAACGCCATTTGGTAAGGACCGTAAGCAACAGTAGAAGCGTGTCCACCCTGCTTACCTGTGGATGCATCAGTTTGTTGAGTCCAGAACTCACCCGTAGGTTCGATACGATCCGCGTAGTGAGGGAACATGCGAGAAGCACCACCATCAACGAACGCTGGATTTTCACGAGTCAGGATAGCGAGTTCATAGTAGTCACGCTCTGGCTGACCGTCCGCGTTAAGCGGTTCGTCCGTGTCAATCCATCCAAGGGTAGCAGGCTGTCCGATTGGGTTGCCGGCACCGTCGAATCCTGGAGGTGTAAATGTACGATCCGAAGTTGAGTTATCTGCATGAAGCACAATACGACCCTGCATGGACATACCAGCAAGACGACCGATTGTATCACCAGGTGCAGTAGCATTACGGGTTACGAGCATTGGGCTTCCAAGCTCATCCCATCCTGGATCAAAGTTTGGATCCTGACCGCCCCATAGGTAGGTAGCAGTAAAGTCTACAGGATAGTCGCCATTGCCATCACCTACGATGTCAACCATGGAGAACTTACCCCATGTTTGAGCAGCAGACATGTGCCATGCAGCCTGCTCACGGCCTCTCCAACGATAGACGTTAAAGAAGAAAACATCATTAAGTGTTTGGCCATCCAGTTCGATTTCGTCATCACCATCGGTGTTACCCGTGTTGGTCATTTTACGATGGATGATATGGAAGTCGTCATGAACCTGGTTGCTGTAAGCATATACGGTTCTTTCCGTTTCGACACCCTGATTGGTGCGATACTTCTGATACAGAACACGGTCTGCGACCAGACCAGGATCTACTTCATCAACGATGGCAATTTTATCAAAGGAAGCTGCGCCATCAACAAACACTTCCGTGTCCTCCCATTTTGCTATTAAGCGAGTTTCAATGGGGGTAAAATAGGTTGAACCATCAGGACGAGGGCCTACACGAGCATTGTGATATTCCCACTGACGGCCAAATTCATCGGTCCAGTTTTTAAGACCAATCCAGTATGCTTTCGATCGGTAGTGACCTGAGCCCCGAATGATCGAAGGCCATTCAATACTACGGTTGCCCGTAGGACCTTCCGGGTGGGCTCCGACTTCACTATATCGACTCTGCATTTCTCCAATGTCTACCCAGGTCTGGAGGAACTGAGCCCTGGCATCGCTGGTCGTCCATGCTGCTAGCAGGAGCACAGCGAAGCTGAGTGTAACAAATCTAGACATATTCATCATTGCTTTTATGATTGCCAAAATACGGCAGTTATGCTAAAGCTAGTTCTGATATAAGGGTATGTGGTGGTAGTGGTGGCGATCACGTGGGCGAGGCCTAAGCCTCGCCACATGATCATCACTATCAGACGGAATAGCTTTGTATTAGAAGCTCAAGCGCAGACCGAAAGAAACGGCGCGAGGATTCAAGAACGTATTGAAGCCTAAGTTTGGCATGTCAATGTACGCTTTGTTATCCAGAGCATCTTGTAAGTCACCATCAGGTACAGCTTCCCAAGCAGAACCATTCCAGCGGCTGTAGTCGCCAGTGGACTGATCCCAGTACCATGCAATCGAATTAGGCTCTGTTACTGAACCGAGGTTCACAACAGGTTCGATTGGCTGGAAGTCAACGCCAGGCTCGCGGAAATCACCAGGTTGGTCATCACCAGGAACCCATACGTATGGAAGCGCAGTCTGATCGTTCAAGTCATCATAGATGCCGTCAGGCAGGTGCAGTGACCACATGTAGCGATCAAAGTCACGGTTGTCTGGGTGGAATGCGGCATTACTATACAGATGACGGATGTTGAACACGTTGTCGAAGTCAACAAAGAACTGTGCGGTACCTACACTGGTATTGAAGTGCTTCGTGAAACGAAGATCGAAGTTCCAGTAGTCTGCCCAGTTGACGTTGTTATCCAACTCGGGGAAGGACCCACCACCACCAGACCAAATCCAGGCCTGGCCTTTACGCCATTCGCCAAGGAAGTTGACGCGCCAGTCGCCAAGAATTCCGCCGGCAACATCCTGCTTGAAGTCAGGAGGCGTAAGGAGAGTAACGTTGAATCGAGCAAAAGGCTCAGCAACGGGGTCACTCACACGGAAGTCCGTAGAACTTCGGAGGTACTCACGTTGCTGGAACGTGTTTTCGTCGAAACGAGCAAAACCGAAGTTTCCGTTTTTACGTGTCAAGAACGTGTAGTTCACGAAACCACGTAGCCAACGGCCACGGTTTTTGTTCAACGAAATCTCAGCACCGCGGATGTCTTCGTAGTTCCATGGCTCAAAGGACGTATAGTTTACTACGTCGCCAAGGCTTTCAAATACAACGCCTCTAGGCTGATCACGAACGTCACGATAGAATCCAGAAACACGTACCAAGAACTGATCAAACAAGTTTTGGTCATATCCAAGTTCGTATGCAACCGTTTTAGGTAGAGGATGATTTGGGTTACCAATTACATCAATACCACCTGCACGTGACTGCTGAACACCAAAGATCTGGTCTGCTCTCAACTGCTGACGGAAGTGCCCGTAGTTGAAGTACAGCTTACTGCTTTGGGTGATCGGGAACGAGATACCAATACGTGGGCTGAAGTCAAGCTGTGCATCGGTTTGCTCTGTTTCGAGCAATGCATCCAGATTGTCAATCTCACCACGAAGAGCTTGATCATAAGGACCAAATGCCCACCATTCGGTATTCGCATCGAAGTAGTCCATACGAACACCCAGGTTAGCAATCATACCACCGAATTCAAGCTTACCTTGGACATAAGCAGCACCTTGAATAGGTGTACGTTGCCAATTTAAGTCTCTTTGTGGTACGGGACCAACCAACTCTAAGTTAACATGCTTCGTGTTGTTGTTGAAGTCAGAAGCAATGATTTCAGCACCTGTTTTAACCTGCAAGAAGCGGTTAACCTGGCTGGTAAGGTCAAAACGACCTGTGAATACACCTACGTCAGAAGAGTCACGAGACTTATTCCAGTGACCACCTGTTGTTTCGTTTGTACCACGGAAGTTTCCACCTTGTCCGTTGTAACCAAATGGCTCTTCACCAACACAGAATCCAACTGCCTGTCCATCACCATTGAGGTCAGAGTCCCCACCAAAACAGTCTACAACGAACTCCTGATTCACAACACGACCGTTGTTATCCGTAGCTGAAACGGAAACGAAGGTCCCATTCTCGTCTACGAAAGAACCATCACGGAAAGAAGAAAACGGTGTACTGTACTCAGAGTGAATGTAGTTTGCACTCACTTTGTAGAACGTATTTGGGTTGATTGTATGAACAAACTCACCACCGATCATGTTGTGATTAACATTGGCGCGGTTCGTTTTAGAATCAGAGAATACGTATACACCACGACGGCTAATGCCATTGATAAGGCCTGAACCGTTGTTTTCCCATGGGAAGTTTGGCAGGTTAGCACGGTCCATGTTGACCCCACCATTACATCCAAATCCACAGTCGTTCTGGTTAACACCACGTTCGTTAGCAGTAAAACCGCTTACTGTCAACTTCATGCCAGGAGCAATGTTAGAAGTCAACTTCAAGTTGATGTTCTGCTCAGTAAACGCGTCACGAGCCTGAGGATACAGGTATGCAGTTTGGGTATTACGGTAAGAAGCAAGGAAGCGAAGGTCGCCCAACTTCTCGCTAACACCAGGAATAAGAGGACCACCTACAGTGAAGTCAGCTTCGTAGTCAGGTGTTGAGATTTCGTTGTCCTTACGGTGCATGTAATTGAAATACTCAATCATGTCATCCGTAGTTACATCGAACCCTTCACCCTGCAAGCGATCAACTTCATTATTCCAACCGTCAAACTGGTTGTACTGACGCTGGGTGTAAATATCCCATCCGCCTGTACCAGTCAAGTTCACTTCAGGATCTAGACCTGGACGCATGAACCAGCTGTTGAAGTCTTCAGGAAGGCCACCACGCGCTTTTTCCTGTGCTGGACGAAGACGGAAAATACCGTCAAACGTGTAGCGGTTGCGAGGAGGCTCTTTCGTAGAAACGTTTACGATACCGGAGCGCACGTTTCCATATTCAGCGTTGAATCCACCAGTTTGTACCTGAACCGCTTCCACGGAAGTGTAACTGATGTTTGTGAAAGGCTCATTGCGAAGACCGGTACGTAAGTTCATACCGTCAACGATAAACGCGATTTCGTCAATACCACCACCGCGAACTTGAAGGCCTGGTTCAATACCAGCCTGGAGGTCAAGAACCTCCGTAATTCCCGCGACAGGAAGGTCAACAATGTCTTCACTTGTAAGGTTAGCAACGTTTGCCGATACGTCCAATTCCACAATTGGCTTTTCAGCAGTTACCACAACCTCGTCAAGGCCAACCTCTTGTTCGCCAAGGTCGAAGTTAATAGTAGTAGTCTGTCCTGTACTAACCAACACGTCAAGAACAACTTCCGCTGTATAACCAACAAAAGAAGCCCTGATCGAATATGATCCAGGACGAACGTTTAGAATGTTATAGAAACCGTTCAGGTCTGTTACGGCACCTTGTGTTGTTCCGTCGATAACGACGTTTACACCAGGCAACGCCTCTCCGGTAGAGGCATCCTTAACAGTCCCTGCGATCTTCCCTGTCTGCGCATAGACACCCATTACTGGGACTAGCAACATAAGGAGAAGAGCACCGAGTAGTCTCGAGAATCTCATAGTGTGAATCTCCGTCTGGTAAAAGTGACACAATAAAACGTGAGCAAAGCGCTTACATGGCACTCTGCCATGCTTGCTTTGCTGGTGGTTCCTTGTAGAATGCCAGGACAAAACGCCTAGCAGGGGTAAAGATCACGTGATATTTGAAGATTGGCTAAGTTATTCCAATGGAACAATCTATACCCTCTCATGCTGTGGTGGCGCAGTAACCAAATATCATGCAATCAATTTCGTTTATATTAATAGTAATGTGTATGGGGAGGGATACAAAGTTACCTGATTTCAGAGTTATCTAAACTCAGATAACCACCCAAACAGCATATTGCCAAAGAATTACCGAATCTATTGAAAAAAAGTCAAGGCAGTATACAATAACTTGTACATATTCTTCGTTTTACATAGGGAGAGCAATTCATTAGCCCTTTCTCAGTGCGGATCAATTACTGAAAGCGTTTTCACTCATCAGTTCCCTAACGTACATACTCCTGGCTTTTCGCACTAACTTTAGTGGTTGAACGGTCGATGAATGGAGGTGAACCGTTGTATCTGTAGATGAAGTGGAATAAATAGGGGCTGAATTGTAGAATTCAACCCCTGAACGGCCTCAAGGAATGACAGATGGTTAATTATTGGATTTGGACGGTTAAATTTGGCACCTGTACGGTGAATCTTTAATTAAGCCTTCATCAAAAAAGTACTCACCTGGCTGTCGATTAGACGAAATTTTACAAAATTGATACGTCTTAATTGGCCGTTTTAACAAATGACGCTGACGCAGTTGCTCCACTCGCCTCAATGTTGAGCAAGTACACACCCGGTGCTAATGCGGCTGTTGAGATCGAACGGATATACCTTCCAGCCGGCTGAACACTATCTACCAGACGCAATACCTCTCGCCCAAGCGCATCGTAAACGCTTATTTCTGTGTGGCTCGTCTCGGGCGTACTGTATTTCAGGTTCACTCTATCCCTTGCCGGGGAGGGATAGAGGCTTTCCAATCGCAAAGCTCCATCATGCGGTGTCTCTACGTCCCTGCCGACTTGCACTATTTCCCCATTTGCGGCTACAACTTCAACTTCGGAAAACGTCAACGCTCCTGAGCCAGGATACTGCAACCGAACAAAACGTCCCGGTTCCCCCACTCCCACAGTGACCTGCTCTCCCACTTCTCCTACGATATACGCCCTTACATTAGGCTCAGCAAGCGTAAATTGCACCGACTTGGATGCAAACGGAGCTACAGAGGTAAAGATTATAAAGTTTGCCAATTCATCCAGGCAGCAATCTATTCGGTTCACTACTCTCACTTCTGAGATATTATAAACGGCCCCAAGATCAACCTCCCACCATGCTTCGTTCTCAGATAGGGTGGCTGTAATCGTTCCGGAAGCCTGGGTGCCGTTTAATACTCCATCGCAGGCTTTCTCGGGCCCACTTTGCGGCGTATCCTCTGATGACTGTTCAACCGCGGCTTCTGTGAGCCGGCAAAGGTTGATTCCAGCCGCCGCTTCAGCATAGGTGACCACAAACAGTTCAGCACTTACCACTTCCAAACCTCCTTCTCCAACCAAAAACAACGGACCTGTATCGGCCCCCTCTGGTACCGTGATCCTTATTTCTTGCTCATTTACTATATCTAATGATGAAGAAAGCACCCCATTAAAATAGGCTTCTTGAATTCCCGACAGGTTTATGCCCTGAACGGTTACTTCTGTACCGATCTCTCCTTTTGCTGGCGAAAACCCCGTCACTTGAGGAATTACCTGGGTAGATTCAAGAACGAGTACAGCCACCTGTTCAGTTGTGTGCAGCCGCTCCTCATCAAAGAGTTGATCTTCATCGAACGCAAGCTGTACACTTCCATCAGAAAGGCCGGTATCACTCCATAGAACGGGCCACCCTCCATTGGCGCCATCCATGGCTGCGGCTGAAAGCACAGCCACCTGCCCCTCCTCCAATTCATGTTGATACCTGTAGGGAGCATTACCTTCCATTCCCTCAATAATGTCTTCTCCGGTAAAAGCCTGGTACACATAACTCACGGTTGAACCAGACCCGGTTTCAAGTACGATATATCCTATATCTTCTTGAAGTCGCTCCAGGTCACTATCTTCACCCACATGCCGTCCGATAAATGCAAACTCTCCTGGAGGCAGAGAAACCAATAATCCCCTCGCCCAAAAGACGGACCATCGCTCATCATTAAAAGACATTACCTGTCCCAAAATAACAGGTGCATCATAATCGTTCTCATAGGCAATCAGCTCTCCATTCCACCCTCCTGCAGAATCAACTACGTCTGAGCCAACCAAAACCGCCTCCATCTGAATGCCGTGTTCTTCCACCGTATAGACTCCAGCCTCGACTACTATATAATGTATACCATATCCTTTGAGCTCTTCACCAGAAGGATTTTGGACGCGCACCTCAAAGCTATTGCCATTAGCATTTCTTATTCTTGCAACAGCCGGACTCTGCTCTATGGTATAGACCGGCACCGCAACAACAACCATATTCTCATAGGTGAAAGGTAGCGTAACTGCCTGCCATTCGTCCCCTACCTGTTCCAATACTCCCGCGCTAATGTTTGGACCTCCGTCTACTTGCGCATAAACGGGACGCACAAACAATATCGCTGCACAACCTACCCCCACTATATAAGAGAGAAAAGAGCTAATTGGGGATCTCATTATGTTAGAGTTTGATCAGAGGTGATGTGATAACTGTTCCGTTTGCTACCACCCGGATAAAGTAGACACCAGCGCGTACCTCATCGCCAGTATCACTTCGCCCATTCCAGATAACAGCCTGGTCACCACGGGGTTTATAATCTGCTTGAAAGGATCGTATGCGCCGGCCTATGCTATCATACACATCAACGCTGACTACATGGCCGTGCGAGAGTACGTAGTTTACATTCACGCTGTCATAGAAGGGATTTGGAAAGATGGATTCCCAGGCAAGGACAGTTGTAGCAGGAAGCTCTGGACCCTCATCGTCGACCTGTACATTGCTCAACGCCCCGATTAACTCCTGTAATTGCTGATCATCCAGCGCTATGTTGTACACCACGGCATCATCCAAGCGTCCGTAAAAATCTTTGCCGACTTCAAGCGGCGCCTCATTTAACCTTAGCGGACTGAATGCAAACGATGTGCGCATCTCTTCTAACCCGTTCACATAGAGACCCAGGTTGTTTCCATCATAGGTAAGAGCCACGTGGGACCATGCCCGCTCAGTAGGTAGAACTGTGCGTACTTCTTTGTCTCCGGCCTCTGTCAAAGCCCGGCCAACAAGAAAACCATCCTCAACACCAAGCCACATTTGCCCTTCTTCCCCGCTATATTTAGCCATAAGCTCTATCTCGTCCTTCCACTCCTCCGGCCAGATCCAAAGCGCATAGGACAGGCCCTGCGTCCCATTGAGCCGATCGCTGTGTGGTACCTCCATCCAGTCACTGAAACCATCCAGTGCCAATACATTTTGCCGGGATTCATCCTCCGTTGTTCGTGCTCCATTTCGCAGAACCCCGTCATTAAAACTTCGCCGATCCTCTCCGCCTCGTTCAAACGGCCACCAGGATACAAGCCCTTCAGGCGGAGGCGCTCCTTCTAGATTGCCAAGCCCAGCCTGAATTTCGGCTTCTGCCAAATGGAGAACAGGCTCTATTGGATGCTGGATTCGAATATACCGAGCCGTTCGATTCACGGGAACAGAGAAACGAGCATTATCAAGCCCGTTCACAATGTATGCGCTCACTCCCTCCTGGCTCAGTACCCCTAAATCATCTTCTAAGAAGGGGGTATTCGAAACAAAGATAAAGGCACCAATCAGCGATTCCTCGCAACAATCGGTACGTCCCCACAATGAAATCTGGCCAACATCCCGTACTGAACCAAGATCTACGTCCCAGTAAGGCAGTTGCTGGCTTTCAGTTACAGCTACAGATCCAGCAAAGAAATCACCATTTGTATTGCCATCACAGGCATTTGCAGCTATGGCAAATGGACTTAGCGTCGAAGACAACGATGTGCTTGCACCCTCTAACAAACAAAGATTTACGCCTTCCCGGATCGAATAAAAGACCTCGTTCTCGGATAAGGATTCCAATTCCTGGCTCGCAGAGCTCCAAGCCAGGCCGATCTTGACTTCATCCTCTTCCAGGGCTTGCTCAACCTTAATTCGGTAGGGCACACCCGCTTTTAACTTGACAAATTGCCGGATCACCCTATCTCTCAACTCTCGCCCGTCATCTAACCCATCATCCTCAAACAGTAATTCATCATTCATCCAAAACCGGATGCTTTCCAGGTAAGAAACATGAAGGGTATACACTTCACTATGCTCCGGTACTACGAATCCTTCCCACCTCGCTGCATTATAAATATCTCCTTCAGGCCCATCAAAGACGTCATAAGCAAGCAAGGTATCTATACGAATCACGGAATCTCCTGTAAAGTCAACTTCGTCGAAGTATTCGCCATACATTCCCCAACCGGCAACTTCAACGATCCGTGGATTACCATCCAGTGCAACCACGTTCGCTTCTTGTTGATGCCTGAGCCGGGCAAGTGTGCCGGTTCCTTGATCGATGAAATACAGATAATGATCATAGGGATTGTACTGCAAATCGAGAACTGTACCCGTCTGAATCGAAAACAACGCCTGATCTTGCAACCTCCCATCAGGACCTTGCGCAGCAGTCGCCAACCATCCCCTGTTCTGGTCCGAGTAAAATATCCGGCCTTTATAATACTCGGGATAGGCATCTCCTTTGTACTGAGCAAGACTGCCCAATCGAGTACCAGCTAGTCCGGAGGGATTTGAAAAGGCCGAATTTTGGTGATGCCACCAGTGTTGAGGAGCCAGGTTTTCATCGGTATCACAAAAAACCGATCCCAATGGACCATTCGCATATTGGGCAGCCGGCTCTAATCCATCGAGGCAAGGCCACCCGTAGTTGCCTCCTCCTACTGAACTGCTATTCAGTTCTTCAAGTACGCTCCAGCCCCGATCGGCAATAAGTATATGCCCAGGATAGTCAGATCCGTTATCCAATTCCAGGGCGAGCACTTCAGCTGGCTCTCTTAACCCATAGGACCAGATTTTGGAGGTTGTGTTTGTACCTAATCCAGAAAAGAAGGGATTCGAAGGCAGTCCATTACCTGTGCTTGTATCGATACGAAGGACTTTCCCGGCAAGACTCGTTAGCGATTGAGAGCGATAAGCGCCGATATCCTCCTCATTGCCGAATCGACCTGCTCCAAAACATTCAGCATGTAGCCCCCCTACATCTACTTCATTATCGCTAGCAGCATCACTTGTAGCGATAAGCAAAGAACCGTCCTGTCCCAAGCGGATTTTGCCCAGGGATCGGGCCCCGTTGCAAGCAGGGATTCCGTTTGAGAAGTCATCACCTAGAAGAATCGCCTTGGAGTTTTCAACGATTGAATAGGTATCAGGGGAAAGATCATAACGAGCCACTCTTCCAAAGGCTTCTCCGTCTTCGTCATCATCCAGTTCAGAAACACTGTAAAGGATAAAGAGCCTCGCTCCGCCCTGATACTCCTCCACTACCATACTTGCAATCCCTTGCATACCGTTCTCGTACACTTCTTCCTGGAGATCTATCTGAAGCGATAACGAACTGGTTATATTACTCCAACTCCATATCCGCCCTCCTTTTTCAGCAACAAAAAGGCCCCCTCCGGGAATGAACGCAATCGAAGAATAGGTCGCCCCTCCATCAGTGAGCACTTCAACCAGGAAATCGTCAGGAATAGGAAAACCAACAGGACGTTCGTCAACGGAACCCATGACAGCCGCAGCCGCTGAGGCTGCAGGAAACAGGTGGATCAAAGCGAGAAAAAAGAGGAGAAGAAGGCTACGTAGCATCACGTATCAGCCCATCTCCCGATGCAAAGGCCATAGATGTGGACGACATGTCCTACAGCAATCGGAAGTATGACAGGGGTTTAGAGCAAGTTCTTACATGTATTTAAGAACCAAACTACCGCACACTGTCGACTTGGAGATAAGAGTTTGGCGCATTCACCTTAGGCCAATGGAGCAGGGTTGATCGGTTTCGTGTTACGCGTTTCGGGTAGGTTTCGAGTTAGCCACTTGAAAGCCTGCAACCAACACGAAACAATAGTCCTTATTTGTACGCTTCAATAGCAGCAACCGCCTGATCAAACGCTACAGCTTGTCCTTCATCCAGGTGCTCTCTAAGTACATTAAAGTCTTTGTGGGTCAATTCTCTCGATACTTGTTCGTCGATCCATTCCTGTTCGAGCAAGGTCATCAACGAAACTTGATAGGTTTCTTCGAAGTATCGGATCAATTGAAGAGCTGCTGGCTCATTTTCTGGGGATTCGTAACCAGCGTCGCTTAAAAACTGAATTATCTTTTTGTTCATTTCAGGTGCTCTTCTGTTAGTTTCGGCTTTAATGCCTATTTTTCGCTTCAAAGCCGGCAATTCACATGGATTATTAGGTTAATCGGCACCTCTTAGGTATTGCTAAATCTAAAACCGCAAACTTCGAAATCTGCGATGATTTATGGGTACAAGCATAGACAATTATAATCAGACCTATTTCATGTCATTTCGCTCACCCAAAGCATTTCATTTCTTTCTGGTCTTGATCCTTACATGGTCTTATCTCTCGTTATCTGTTCAAGCACAAGAGACAGATCCATGGCCAGGTTTTCGAAATACGCCCGCAAATACAGGAGCTACTACGAATTTAGGCCCTCCATTCCCAGATCCATTATGGCGATTTAATACGACTGGATTTACATATTCCTCCCCAGCAGTCACCGAGAATGCCATATACATTGCTTCAGAGAGTGAACTTATCGCCTTGGATCTTGAAGGCAACGAGTTGTGGGCAGTCCCCCTTACGGATAGTGAAGCGAATATCGAGGGCGTAGAAATATCAGGAATCGTTTCCTCGCCTGTGGTATCGAATTCGGGCATAATTTATGTCGGTTCGTTGGACAATCACCTGTATGCAATCAACCCCGATGGAACGATACGGTGGCGTGAGGACATGTTCGACCAGGTTTTCGGGTCACCGGTGATAGGCCCAGATGATATCATCTACGCCGCATCCCGCTCAGGACTTGTTCTCGCTATAAACGCTGAACAGACGATACAATGGACACAACTTTACTCAACCGAGTTTTTCTCATCCCCAGCTCTCGGCCCTGATGGTTTGCTTTATATTGGGGGTACGGATAACGCCTTGTATGCTCTGGACACCAATAATTTGGGAGCTTTTGAATGGAGTACTGGCCCTATTATCCAGGAAGAAATTGTATCATCTCCAACTGTATTTAATGGGGTTGTTTATGTAGGGGCCACTGACAATAACTTCTATGCATTTAATGCCTCTTCAGGTGCACCTGTATGGGCACAGCCGTTTCAAGGCAGCGATGTGTTTGTCTCTTCTCCTGCAATCGGTGTAGATAACGGAGCTGTTTATACAGCATCGTTCGATGGTACCGTGTATGCCATTAACCGGGCAAATGGAACGCTGCGGTGGTCCTATGACACGGGTGAATTGATTGCTGCATCACCTGCCATAGATGGCAATGGGCACATCTTCATTACAACCCTGGAGGGAACGCTCTTTGTTTTGGCTGATGCTGGATCTCAAGCTACAGTCCGCTGGACGTATGCACTCGGCGCTCCGGCATGGGCCTCTCCTGCAATCGGAAACGGAAATGCGCTGTACGTAGCGGCTTCCGGATCTCAGACAACTCCAGGAAGGCTCATTGCAATCGGCCCTTCTCAGTATGAAGTTGACTTAGTCCCTGGAACACCAATTGCTGGCGAGGACCTGAGTGTCACCATTCGTCTTGCAGGAACGCAAACAGGAGCCAATGTTACGTTTTTCTATCGATCGGCTGGAGAAACCACGTACAACTCCTTACCCATTACTGCAAGCGGCACTATTAACGGCTCCGACATTACCGGAGAGGGCTTCGAGTACTACATTGAAGGGCCTCAGGGCTCTTTTCCATCTCGATCGCCTCAGTCGAGGCCGGCAACCCGCCCCGTCTTTGTTCAGCGCATTGCATCAGGATTAGACATTATTCCCAGGCGGTATAAAATGGTGTCTATCCCCTTTGACCTGAGTGACACGTCAATCTCTTCCGTTCTTGACGAATTTGGACCGTACTCTCCAGCTTCATGGCGTCTCTTAAGATGGAATGGTATCGATTACGTAGAATACCCCAATTTTGAGGAGTCGTTCACTCCGGGTACTGCCTTTTTCCTCATTACCAGTTCAGACTCTACATTTTCGATAGAAAATGCGACATCCGTGAACACGTCTGAACCGTTCAGTATTGAACTACCGCCAGGATGGAGCCAGGTAGGAAACCCCTTTGGATTCCCAGTTGCATGGAATAATGTCATCCGAAATACGGCTTTAGTAAACTCGATTGCCTTTTACAATGGCATTGAAATGATTCAGGATCCTGAGGCTGTTAATGAATTGCTTCCATGGAATGGATATTTCGTTTACAATGCAGGCACAGAAAACACGGCGATTCAAATACAGCCCATTCCTGCCGCTGGCAATGTGCCAGGCAAACGACCAGATCAATCGCCACGGCTACAGCTTATTGCGTCATTAGACGGAACAGATCTTCAGGATTCACAGAACTGGATTGGATTTCATCCTGAAGCAACGGGAGGGAGAGATGGCATCGATGTCCGCGAAGCCCCTCCCTTTGGCGAGGAGTATATTCGCTTGTCGCTGGGTTCTATGGAAGAGCCTCTTGCTCTGGCCTACAACCCATTAACACAACAAGGGAGTGAGTGGTCATTGTACCTTTCTGCCTCAACGACTGAAGCCTTGACACAATCTCAAGAAATCTCACTTTCTTTTGTTAAGAACGATCAGTTTCCTGAAGATTTTGAACTGGCCTTAATCGATGAGGACCATGGCTTTGCACAACGTATCTCTTCTGGTGCTGCATCAATTCAATGGGACCCGTCTAGAGAAGTCCGTTCTTTGAAACTGATTGCGGGAACGCAAGAATACATCAATAGCCGTATACAGTCGATTCCTTTGGCCCCAGAGACCTTCTTACTGGAGCAAAATTTCCCAAATCCTTTTCAACAACAAACGGCCATACGTTACCAGATCAACCGCCGATCCGACGTATCACTGGTTGTATACAATACCTTGGGGCAAGAAATCCAGACCCTTGTTCAATCCGTTCAATCACCTGGGACGTTCGAAGCGATCTGGGATGGAAAGGATACTCAAGGGCGTACAGCTCCTAGCGGAATATACTTCTACCGATTGCTTGCCGATGACCTGCAGGCAACCGGCCGCATGACCTTAATCCGCTAACAAAGGCCACTAACTACCTGTTATTCAGTAATTGATTCTATTTATTCAGTGATAAAGATTACGACTGCGTTAATATGACCAAGTATTTCAGTCTTTTATTCGTCCTGTTTCTCCTTATCTCTGCCCCCTTGGCAGCACAGGATTTCTCGGAAACGCTCAGCGAAGTTGGAGAGGCGTATGCTAGAGCTTATGTAGACCCCCTGGCTGAATCGCTTGGTGCAGACATGAACTCAGGGCTTTTTCATACCGCAAGCACTGGGAAAAAAATACTTGGTGTCAACGTCTACATTGGATTCAAGGCATCGGCAACCTTCCTTAATGCAAGCCAGAAATCCTTTGATCTTACCTACAGTGGTACAGTACCGATTGAGGTTGAGCTGGCGGGTGATATGATCACCCTGGACGTACCTGCTACATTCACGGTTACCGATGCTCCTACGATATTCGGAGATGAGGAAGAGGCGATGGCAAGGGTAAGCGTTAACCACGATACAACCTTTCAATCTATTGGGCTTACCCTCCCCATTTCAATTGACTCAACCCTTTCCCCACAGGAAACAATTGGTGGACTTCTCCCAACGAATGTGGCTCCCTTCCTGGTACCTCAAGTTGGAATTGGGACTGTAATGGGAACCGATGTCATGGTTCGCTTCTTACCGCAAATCACCGTTCCTGACTATGGATCTGTGGAGATCTTGGGCTTTGGTATTCGTCACAATATTAACCAGTACGTCCCGCTCCTTCCTATAGACCTCGCCATTCAGGCTGTATGGCAACGGGTTGGTGTTGACGATGAATTGGACAACCAGGTCATGTCTGCTAAAACGTTCGCCGTCAATATCGCAGCAAGCAAACGGTTTGGCCCCCTTACCTTGTATGCTGGCCTCCAAACCGAACGATCTGATATTCGCTTTCAATACACCGTTGATCCAGACGAATTCAACCTGGATGATCAAGAACCGGTTGAGGTAGACTTTACCCTTAGCGACATCGGCAAAAACAGAGCTCTATTTGGTATGGGATTAAAGTTTGGTCCCGTTCTTCTCAATGGAGATATTAGCGTCGGCCACATTACGGTTGTGTCAGCCGGTTTTGGCTTTAGTTTCTAGGCATACATAACTGCATTTCATACTTAATACGCCTGGTGTATATTGCATTTCCCGTGCAGACGCATGTGTTTAAGTAGGAATAAGCCCTGTGTACCATGTATCCCTTTAGGCCTTTCTACAGATTCGGATCTGTAGCCACCCTTCATTCGCTTCCCCTTATACTCTGTGCCCTCATTCTCACAACAGCGTGCGACACGACGGATCCTGAGCCTGTAGTTGAAGAGAAAGAGATGAGAAAGGAGGTCCCTATACTTTCTGATTTCTGGGGCAATGATCTGTATGATGGAATCCCCGTCTATGGCATGACGCGGGGTATCGGTGACACTCTTTTTATTTCGGCTGCAAGCACATCCGGAGCAGATGGTTTAACAACCCTTCGTTCCGATGATGGCGGAGCTTCCTGGACCGCCCTAAAGAAGTCTGCATTCGACTTTCCCAGCACCCCAGTTACACCTATTCCTCTCGTTATTCACCGTGCAGAATCCTCATCCAGGTTGTTTGCAACGTATCAAAACGTAATTAGAGAATTGGTTTTTTCCTCTGATGGAGGAGAAACATGGCAGGATGTCCGAGTAATGGATGAGTTTAGAGATATGGCTCCCCTCGAATCGGGTAACTACCTGCTGGTCTTCCCTGGCTCTGACCATGGAACAGGAGGCAGTTGGATTTATGAAGATGATTTTATTGAAAGAAGGCAAACAGGCCTCGAAGGGGACATTTCTCTTCGAAGGATACTCGTATTAGAAAGTGGGGACATTTTAGCCGGAGGATTTTCTGGTCTCTATTCATCTTCGGATAATGGGGAAACCTTTAGCTTAGTTAGTGATCTGTCCTTCATTGATCAACTCAGCGCAGTCTTAGAAGATAAAGCATCAAATCAACTATTTGCTGCGGACCGCAATAACATCTTTGTATCCTCAGATAAAGGGGTATCGTGGAGTCCAACAAAATTAGATGTATACAGATACCGGCCCCTTGAACTACTCCTCTCCCCTGAGGGTGTCTTACTAGCATTGGTCAGTTCAATACTAGAAGTATCTGAGGATACTACGATTAAGACCCCCAGGCGAATCCTGGTTTCTCTTGATAGTGGAGAAACCTGGAAAGAATTAGGGGAGCTACCTACCATTCAGCTCATGGACCTCGAATTAACAACTAACGGGTATGTATTCGTCGCCACGCTGGATGGCGTCTACAAAAGCAAGCTGCCCTTGATGCAGTTCTTAGACCAGGCCCTCTAGACGTCATTATACACCTAGGGGACTGGCTATTTAGGCCTTTAATCTTGTCATACTGAGCGAAATGACATCCAAGGGAGTTTCAACATGCACGAAAAGATTCTATTAAAACGTACTTAGTCAGAAAAGAGCTGAATAATCCCTGTGATGTCGTCGTTCCCATAGCCGGCATCCATCGCCTCTGCATAGATCTTTCTTGTAGCCTCTACATAGGACGTATTCTGCTGGCCGCCAGCCAGAGCGCTCACAAAATACCCCAGGTCTTTTTCCACGAATTCAATGGGGAAGTTCGGTGAATAGTCTCCAGGCCCCATCTTACCCATCAGGCGTGTCATCAACGGACTCATTACGGGCAAGGCTTTTAGCAATTCAATGGTCTTATCCGGATCCTCCATGCTCTTTCCTATTACAGCGATCATCTCTCCAAGCATTGCTGCTTGAATGCCCAACATCGCATTAATCACGAGCTTCATCTTCATAGCCGTTCCAACGGCACCGAGATGTATAACTTTGCTACCCAGGATCTCTAGTAGAGGTCGCGCCTTTTCTAACACCTTCTCCTCGCCTCCTACCAGGTAAACCAATTCACCGTTTTCAGCCTGGGGGCGAGTACCTACTACTGGAGCCTCTAAGAAGGATACTCCTTTCTCCGCCATAAAGGAAGCTAATTCTTGGGACCACTCAGGAGTGAGTGTACTGGAAGCGATCGCAATGGTATTGGCATTTAATCCATGCACTGCACCGGTCTTCTCAGCCAGCCATACACTTCGAGAGACTTCATTGTTCGACACCATACAGATAACAATGTCTGCTTGCCTGGCAGCATCCGCCGGGGTATTTGCACGTATGGCCCCTTGCCGAACCAATTTTTCTGCTGGACCATCAGATCGGTTGTAAACAACCAACTCATGGCCTGCAAGTATGATATTTTGGGCCATTCGGCTGCCCATTGCCCCTAATCCAATTACAGCTACTTTTTGAGTATCAGGCATATTTTTGCGTTTCAATCAAGATAGAGTTCTAATTCACTTCATTACTTTGAAGCGATGACCCCAACGTACTCTCTACACTCAAACGGCGCCTTATCAATTGTTAAGAAGCGAATTTTGTGTCATGGATCGGCGGATGCGAGACAGGGACACTTCTGTAATCCCAAGATAGGAAGCGATGTGATATTGAGGGACGCGCTGCAGCAAATCAGGGTACTGCTCTCTGAACTCTACATAGCGCTCTACGGCTTTCTTCTGCAACATACTACGCATCCGTAGTTCTTTTCTCACCAACAGCAACTCCGCAAACTTACGCCCTAAGCGGTCATAGAGAGGATCTTCATCGAACAAGTGGGAAAAGTCGGCATAGGAAGCGCAAAGAAGTGTAGAAGGCTCCAGGGTTTGAATCCCATAGATGACAGGCAAATCCAGAGCAGCAGAGGCGAGAGGGCCGGCAAATTCGTTTTCAGCAACAAATGCCTTGTTTGATTCTCCCCCCTCATCGTCCAAATAATAGAATCGAAGCAACCCAGAAGCAATAAATACCAGTTCGTGGACCCGATCACCGGGTAACAACAGGGACGATTGAGCAGGTGCTTGTTTCTGTTGAAAAATACTGAACAATCGCTCAAACTGAGCATCAGAAAGTGAAACCCATTCGTCCACTGCCTTCCGCATTTGCTGCTTCGGCGTCATAAAATTCCGTGGTGGAAATACGTAGACCTAGATGGTAACGACAAGTCCGCCGCCTACCTCTACACCTGGGAAGCTCCCAAAGGTGTATATAAAACGCAGCGCAGCGCCAACGGATTCTGTAAATGAATATTCTTGAATGGCCCCTACGTCAAAACGCGTCTTCTCAGTAAAGAAGTCGGTCTCGTCATAATAGCCTGCACGTCCCAGAATCGTTGCTTGAATCCCATCTTGAATGCGCATACGATAGCTCGCACTCAACTGCATCTGTTGTGGAACGGTGCGTGGCGCAGTGGTAATGGTATCTCCTACTGGAAGGACGCTCTTGGCTTTGCTTCTGTATCGCGTTGCTACCTTTAACTGATTAGTACCTAGATTGCCCAGTAGCTGCACACTTACGAAAGCCTGATCACCCGACTCAAAGATGCTTTCTCCACCCAATTCATCTTCCTGATACATGATATAAGAGAAGCTCGTTGAAACAGCCCACGATCGTCCTACTCGTACATCCACACCTCCTGTAATCATTAACTCATCACCTGGCGTGAAAGAATCTACCATGTCTTGAACAGGCTTAAAGTCACCCTTCATTTGATAGGATGCACCAGCACCCACTACAACATTGTTGTTTATGGGATAGGCAAACGTCAGTGCAGGAGCCAGGTTTAACCCTTGCCCTAGAACGGGTACACCAAAGCTGTAAAAGTCCTGGCTCAGCAAAGCCATGGTAGCAAATTCATCCTCAGTGAGCTCACGTTTACCACTCGGCAAGTTACTACTCAAGCTTAGTACAACACTGCCAGGGCCAACATCCCGGAAATAACTGATGGCAATTTGCGCATCACTCAAGCCGTTTACTGACACGAGGCTATCCGCATTGATGAGCACTGGTGTAGTCAGCAAGGAAATACCCACACCATTAGCAACCGGTATGAAGGCACGGAACGGAAAGGCTACTTGAGATAACTGCCTATCCTCATCCGAATACTGTTGATATACCGTCCCAAGAGTTATCTTGATTGGCCTCTGAGAACTGCCCATAAACACATCTGGCTGCTGCGCCAGAGAGGGAGCAACAAGAAGTAAACTCAGAAAAAGAAAGAGTAGTGAACGCATGCGGTTCATAAGAAAGGATCTAGTTTGGAGAAGATGGAGGACGCGGAGGATCGGGAAGTATTCCTCCTCCGCCAGAAGTTTCGGTGGCTGGTTCTCTTGACTCATCACCAGGTATGATGCCTGACCCCAGTTCGTTATTCATTATTCCAATTCTGAGGCCCATCAAGTCCACATCAAGCACATTCATTGATTCAATATCAGACGACTGGGCAACCAGCTCGCTTATATCCATGTCGGCAGCATCCATTGTTTCTGCTCGTTCAGCTGCTTCTTTGGCGATGGTAAAATCGGGGTCGAGCCGGCTCGCTCTTCGATAGAAGCCGGCAGCCATTCCATACGCGCCTGCATCCTCTTCCCGTAGCCCACGGCTATACGCCAGAAACGCCTGAATATTTTGCGTCGGAATAAACTCAATGCCTTCACGTTCTTCGGGCGTCAGGATGAGCCCCATTTGATCGACCAGGCTAAAAACAAAGGCTTTCTGCATCAAAAACAGATTGCGTAATGCATCGGACTGAGAGTTTACCGCTTCAACACTGCTCGTTTCCAACTCGAGAAAGGCCCCATCCATGCGGAGGTTTTCCTTTCCAATCACATTGTACGAACCTGACACCAACCGACCCGCACCCAATAACTGGCCGACTCGCGGAGCCGTTGACGGATCTACATAATCGGATTGTGAAAGCTCTAACTCGTCTAATAAGACCTGCAATCGGATACGCTCGACAACCCGAATCTCCTCAATATTTGCCAGATCCACGGACACCATCTCAGCCAACCCACGGGCTAGTGGTATATACCTATCATCCGTGCCTTGATAGGAGAAGGGAAACACGGCAACCACCTGGGGCGATGTTTCTACACCACCAATAGGCTCCTGAGATGCGATTCTCTCAACCTGGTCCCTCAAAATGCGACGGGATAGCCATTCATAACGCCCTTCCATCATCCGCCTGTATGGAGAAGAACGGGGTACATCGACAAATTTCTCGTACAGCCGAAGGGCC
>JAHQVL010000149.1 GCA_019634345.1 Rhodothermaceae bacterium | reverse complement strand
CGTCAACGGTGTAGTGCCTCTCGTTCTCCCATTCATACGTACCGTTGCTCCACTTGGCGTAGAATAGATCTGGATGGTACGAGTCTCGTTGGTTGGCGCTGGGGTTACACTCTGGACTGGCGGAGGTGTTGTTGTTGGATTGGTGGCCGGTGTATTATTGCCACTGTCTGAACTGGTATCATCCCCATCCTCTTCAGAACCAGCGGCATCATTTTGATTTTGATCTTCCCCGTCTGGCTCTATTGGCCTCTCCTCTGTTTGGCTTCCGTTTGCCGCCGCATTCTGAGGCGTGCCGTCTACATTCGTGTCTACAGTTGTATCTGCAAGATCAGGGTTTGAGGAGGAGGAAAAGAGCCGGGGGCCAAGAAAAATCCCCGCTACAAGCAAGAGCAGCACGGCCCCAACTAGGGGAATTATTTTACTGCTGGAGGCAGGCTGAGGGGTAACCATTGACTTCCCAGCCTTTGACACCCGGGAAGACTTCTTCTCCTTCTTTACTTTCGATGAAGAACGGCTCCCAACCGCATATTTTTCTTTATGCCCACTGTTCGATTTGCTCTTCTGAAACCGAGGCTGAGTGGATTGCTTCTGGCTTTTGCTTCCAAATATAGGCGGCTTTGACAGAAGTTGAGTCTTTGCAAATCCCCCTTCAGGTTCTGCAACCGGGCCCAGCGTTTCCTGAAATTGATTAATCGCCTCCAGCATCTCTGTTGCGCTCTGGTATCGATCGTCGGGATATTTTTTGATCGACTTCATGACGATCTCGACCAGGCTCTTTGGAATACTCGAGTTGAATGAATCGGGAGCCGGGATTTTTTGTTGATCGATCGCGCGGAGAATACTGAACGCCGAGCTATTTCTATCAAAAGGGACTCGGCCGGCAAGCATCTGATAGAACGTCATCCCGAGCGAATAGAGATCCCCTCGGTGATCCACATTAGAGAGGGCTTCTGTCTGCTCAGGGGGCATATAATGCAACGTACCGCCCGTCATCCCGACACGCGTTACCATGGTTGCATTGCTGTCCTCTTGTATCTTAGCCAGCCCAAAATCACTCACTTTTACCTGGTGCCCTTCAGTAAGAAGGATATTGGGAGGCTTTATGTCCCTGTGAATGATATTGGACGAATGTGCAAAGTCGAGCGCGGTCAGCGATTGTTTTAATAGATCAACTGATTGAGGAACCGGGATGGCGCCATGTTGATCGATTAAATCGCTTAACGTCCCCCCTCCCACATATTCCATGACGATGATCAAGTGGGAATCTACATGGCGGAACGTATATACATTAACAATATTGGGGTGCTGCAAACGACCAAGAACACGTGCTTCGGATTTAAAACGCCGCAGGAAATCAGCATTGGTTGCTACCCCGGGGTTCATAATCTTCAAGGCCACCGCCCTATCCAGAGACGTATCCGTCGCACGATACACCGACCCCATTCCTCCTTGACCTAGGAGTTCTTCAATCCTATAATTTTCTATCGATTGACCGATCATACAAACAAACTCAGCTACTGTACCCCTGGAAGGAGGCGTTGAATTCGCAAAATACTGAAAAAATTCAGTTTATATTCGTTGATATGGAGAGAATAAGATAGTACATTGACTACTCGCTTCCAGGATTATTTTATAAATTTAAGGTAAACACCTCCCTATATACTCATTACGTTTTAACAAGAATACTCACGTCGTCCCAATTAGATACCAGAGAGGTATTTTTTTCTTAACACGTGTAAGATAATTTTAGTATACAAATTTTGTAAGATTCGTTTACGTATTTTGCACGATTCCGTATACGTAATTCATATTATCAGCGTGTAGAATAGTATACCTCATTGTAGTGGGAACGTACACGTCTTCTTGAAAAATGGATCACTCATGACGGGTTACATGTTGCTATTGCGCATGGGTTACATAGCCAAGTTATGACGTTTTCTTTGCATTGTTGATCATCTTAATTAAAACTCATGAAGAACTCCGCGAACGCAGTCCTTAAAAGCCCTCTTTTCTCTGTAGGATTTATACCGGTTTCTTTTCTCACTTTACTCCTGGTTGCTTTTGGTCCTGTCTACACTCCTGACGTAGCCCCTCTTGAGGAGGGTGTATCGGACGAATTAACTGCTTTTGTGGAAGCCTTGGATGACAGCACAAAGAAGGCCCGAGCACGGGAACGCTTTGTTGCAGACTCTACACACAACGCGCTTTTCCTTGAGAATCGATTCCCTTCCGCAAACACCTGCGCCACATGCCATCCTGAACACTACGAAGAATGGTCCGTCTCCTCTCACGCATACGCGCAGTTGAGCCCGGTATTTAATGCCATGCATGGTAAAATTCTCAAGTTAACGAACGGAACGAATGGGGATTTTTGTATTCGATGCCATACGCCGGTAGGCATGAACCTGGGAGAGCCTGAGTTCATGACCAACATGGATCGGCATCCCACTTCAAGGGAAGGCATCACGTGTATTGCGTGCCATCGTATTAAAAACCCATACGGGAAGGTCAGCGGACGCCTTGCTATCGTTGAGGGTGACATCTTCGACCCGGTCTATGGATCGCTTGGAAATGAGATTTTGGATGAAGTCACGGAAGAAGGCAGTGATTTCAGGGTTAACACTGAACGCGGCAAATCTGGACGCGCCATTCATGCAGACGCCAGCGAACTTCCTCAAATCAGTACTTCAGCCTTCTGCGGTACCTGTCATGACGTAAACCTCGTCAACGGATTCCGCCTGGAGGAAGCCTTTAGTGAGTATAAGTCTACCAGCGCTGCTAAAGACGTCACTACCTGCCAGGACTGCCACATGGGTAGAGTGCCTGGAAAAGCAGAAGGGTATTTGGAAGGCCCTGCGGCCGTCGTAGGTGGAAAACCAACCACCGTTCGTAAGCGCACAAACCACATGTTTGCGGGACCCGACTACTCCATCATTCACAAAGGCATCTTCCCTCACAATGACCGTGCAGCCGAAATGGCGACCATTCGCCAATGGCTCACTTTTGATTACGAAGCCGGATGGGGAACGGAAGAATTTGAGGGCAACATCCCGGATGGTTTTGAATTCCCAGAACGCTGGGAGTTCGCGGACGACCGCTACGATGCCCGTGAGATCATTTCTCAAAACGAAGCCTTACTGGCCCGCCTGGATGAAGAGCGGCTCGCTGTTCTTCGTGCTGGATATGTATTGGGCAATGTTAAAGTAGGTTCTGTGGGCCGCAATGGGATCGACTTTGAAGTCGAGTTCAAAAACGGCACAAACGGGCACAATGTACCAACCGGATTCGACGCAGAGCGCCTCGTCTTCTTGCAAATTACGGTTACCGATGCGAACGGAGATGTGGTCTTCGCCTCTGGAGACAGGGATCCAAACGGTGACGTGAGAGACCTACACTCCCTATACGTACACAATGGCGAACTTCCGCTCGACAAATACTTGTTCAGTCTCCAGTCTAAATTCTTGACCCGAATGGTTCGAGGGGGTGAGCGAGAGCAGGTTCTGGCGGTCAACTATTCGCCAAGTCCCCTACCTTTCTTGAGGCCTTCTACTCGATCAACCGTATTGCTCGGCCGGCCAGTTGGAGCGCGTAAACACAGAAAAACGATTGGGCCGCTCGACAGCAAATGGGCTAAATATAAAGTGACGAAGAAAGAACTTCGAAACAGCAGCCCTCCCTATAAAGCGAATGTAAAGATCGTCTCTCAGATGATCCCGGTAAATCTCATTAACGAGATTCAGGATGTTGGCTTTGACTACTATATGTCGCCCCGAACCGTTGCCGATCGCGTCGTTGAAGGCGCTCAGATTCTTTGGGATGTTGATGTCGATCTCAGCAATGGAGGCGCTATAGCCAACAATCTCGAAGAAACAAAACACCAATCTGAATAAAAATCAGGCAAGAAGCAGAACACGTGCTCACCGTGTTCTGCTTCTTACTTCAACCATATACTCCACAGGACCACTACTACACTGCCCAGGAAGCTACTGATGTTAGACAAATCAATCCGACTCGCGGGGACTCCCTCGCTCCTTTTAAGCTTTTTTATCTTTTTTGCCGCCGCTTTTATTCTTCCACAAACGGCCTTTTCTCAAGAGGATCCTCCTGACACGGCTTCCTATGACAAGGCGCAGTGCCCTGAGGACCATGACTCCCATGATAGTGGACATGGAAAAGGAGAAAGCAGGTATTCGGACAAGTGTATCCCACTTGCTGATCTTCCTGATCGGCCCAAGCCACTTCTTGAATTGGGCGAACCGTTTCTTGGTACAGGGACGCTAAAACAAGGGATTCGTCTTCCTACTGGGGCTGTTTGGCAACCCGCTTTTCTTGCGTTCGGTACACTCCGATCTGCGGTTCAATCTCAACAGCTGACATTTCAGGATTCCGATGTCGAGCGTTCTTTATCCGAAGCAGCTTTTCGTTTAGACTTGTTTGGCAACTTGTACTTGACCTCAACCGAACGCGTTGTAATTGGGTTCAGACCCCTCGATCAAGACGGTGCATTCACTCGGTACACATTTGACTCTGACCCCGAAATTCCTGACCCAGATTGTGATCCCTTTACCGAAATCTGTGGTCCTGAAGAATTTCAAGATGAACTTAACTTTGGCATTCGGTCTCTTTTCTTCGAAGGGGATCTGGGAGAGCTATTCCCTGCAGCCGACTGGGCCGACAAAAAAGGACTCGACATCGGCATTTCCGTGGGTAGGCAGCCTCTCTCCTTCCAAGATGGCCTTCTTATTAATGAAGACGCCATTGATGCTGTAGGTCTCACCAGGGCGAATCTCAAATTTAAAGGGCTTGTCAATGTTCGTGTAACGGGCCTTTTCGCCTGGGGAGATATCGACAGAACGTTAATCCCGATTTCCCCAGAGGAAGCATTGCTAATTGGTGTCCCGCTAGATGAGCAAGAAGCGATCGTTTCAGCCCTTGGAAGAAATACTGGCGACGGCTCGGCTACTCTGTTTGGTATTTTCACTGAAACGGATACTCGGAAAACCACGATTGAGGCTGATATCATTTTTGTATCGGCCGACGATCTACAGGGTGACGGCCTCTTTGCAGGTCTCAGCGGCACTCGTAGATATGGAAGATTCAGTAATACATGGCGTGCGGTAGGATCCTTTACTGTAGGAGATGAAGGACTCCGAAACAGCCAGGGCTATGTTTTTACCAACCAGTTCTCCTGGACGCCTCATCATTCTCACAATCACGTTTACATCAATCTCTTTGGTGGAATTGATGCCTACAGATCAGCTGCTCGCGGACCAGCTGCCGGTGGCCCACTGGGCCTTGTAGGTGTACTCTATTCTGCTGTTGGCATTGGCCGATTTCCTGCTGCCCTAAGCAACCAGGCAGATGATGCAGTTGGTGGAGCGTTCGGTTACCAGTTCTTCTTCAAGCATACCAGGCAACAACTCATTTTAGAAGTTGGCGGCCGTTACAGATATAAAGCACCGGAAACATTTGACGGTATTCCTCTTGAAGACTACCTTCAGACACAGATTGCTGGCGGCGGCCGTTACCAAATCGCGGTTGCACGGCGCGGAGTGCTTGTCTTTGATTTATTTGGTCTGTATGATATCTACGAAAGCACCCTTGATTTAAATAGTTTTTTTGTAGGCGGGCGCTTTGAAGTTCAGATTCGACTATAATTATTTTTTTGCAACTCAGCTGAGAGTATCGTGCAGCTTAGAAAAAACTCCTTCTCGCTTGCTAACATAGTAAGCCTGTTACTCCTTTTTGCAGCTTATCCTGTGGCACACGCCTTTATCTTACCACAGGACGCTGACGACATTCCTCCTTCTCCTTATCTGAGAATTGATCCCGAAAAGATTGTAATGTCTGATCGGGACGACCGGGTGCCCTGTGGCGAGTGTCATGCGTTGGAATACGACGCATGGAAAGAAACGCCTCATTCAACCGGGTTTGATTCTATGCACCGTTCGAAATCAGCTCAGGGCATATTGGAACGGATGGACTTCCGCCTGGCTAAACGTGAAAGCCTCTGCTTGCGGTGCCACTACACGGCTACCCAGCCCGGTGAACAGGCCAAAGCCATTGCAGGTGTTTCGTGTGAATCCTGTCACGGCGCTGCCCGAGACTGGGAGGCTGTCCATAACGATTACGGACCCGGCGCTGACCATGCTACTGAAACCGCTGAACACAAAGCCCAGCGCATTCAAGCCAGTATAGACGGGGGTATGCTGCGTCCTACAGATAACCTGTACGGGGTTGCCGCCAATTGCTTTGAATGCCATACCGTTCCTTCCGAGGAGCTGGTGGATGTGGGTAAACATGCGAGTGGGAGTGATTTTGAGCTCGTTGAGTGGTCCGAAAACATCCGGCACAACTTTGTTCAAGCCCAATGGAGCAATGACGAGAACAACCGTGCCCCAACGGCTGAACGAAAACGAGTCATGTATGTTGTTGGCCGCATGTTGGATTACGAATACAGCATGCGAGGCCTGGCTGAGGCGAGCACGAGCGGGCGATATGCAAAATCGATGGAGCGCCGCATTACCTCTGCTGTTCGAGAGTTGGAGAAAATCGCGTTCATCAGCATGATTCCACAGGTCGACGAAGTCCTGAAGAATCATAAGAATGTACAGCTCATCCCAGACAACAAGAATCCTATATTGGCGGTAGCCGAACAGGTTCGCAGCCTGGGCCAAGCATTCACCCTGGAACAGGATGGGGCAAACATAGAACCCATTGATCGTCTTATCGCTGGGGAGAACGTAAGCCTTCCGCCTCCAGAAGTGGAGGAAACACCTGTTGCCGAAACACCGGCAGGGGGGGCACCCGCTACAGGGGCCGCACCCGCAGGAAATGCACCGGCTGCAGGAAATACATCGGCTTCAGGAAATACTGGGGCTGCTCCACCGCCTTCACAACCCGCCTTTGAGGTCGTCGGTTCAAAACGCACGGTTCCGGCCTGGTTTACAAGCTCACAGTATGAAGTCACCTTGGCCAACTGCGCCCGATGCCATACACAAGCCGATGAGTGGCTCGTTGATGACCCTCATTACGGCACGGCACGCATTATCCAATCCGAAAGTGCCAGTGCCGTTCGCATTGCGACTAATTATGGGTTGACCCGCTCCCAGATGAAGCAAGGCAACCAGATCTGTATGCAATGCCACGGTACCATACCTGCCGGCTCAGAGAGTGCTTCGATTTTTGATGGGGTTACGTGTGAGGGCTGCCATGGTCCAAGTTCTGGATATGAAAAGCCGCACAGAAAGGACCGATCGCAAGGATTTGCGCTCGGCATGGTCGAGTTGAAGAATGCAAGCGTGTTGGCAGGCAACTGCTCTCGCTGCCATCATATTAGCGACGAACGGCTGATTTCTGCAGGGCATCCTTCAGGTGACGGGTATAACGTTGCTTCCGGATTGGCATCGATCAAGCACTGGCCGGATGATGAGAATATCGAACGAGACGGTCCGTATCCAGAAGTAAATCCGGGCGCAGTCAGCAGTGCTTTTGCCAGTATTGTATCGAGCCGGCCGGTACCCAATGTACCCATTGCGCCTTTGCAAGCTGCACCAGCGGTAGCGTCAAATACACCCGCACCACCACCGCAAGGAAGCACGCAACAACGTCCATCTACTTCTTCTGCATCAACAAGAGGTGCACAGGCAGTTAGTACACCACCTCGGCCACCTCCTCAACGCCCAGCTCGTTCAGTCCCGCGGCCTGCTACGCCTCGGCCTGAAGCAATAAATCTCCCTCCCTCTCCTGCTGTCTCGGACAGTACGTCGACGGAGGACATCCTATTGCTCGTGAAGGAACGCCTTGAACTATTATATAAAGCGCTAGGAAGAAATCAGTAATCGGTTGAAAGGAAGTATGGCAATCGCAGACGAGACGAACACGCACCAAGATTTATTTGAAGACCGCTGGTCCGGATATGACAAACAAAGCGGAATCACGCAGTTCTCGAATCATCTTTCTATAAAAGAACTCAAACAGTACCCTCTTTTAAAGGAATATGACGATGACTTTCTGAAATCCATCAGCCATGATATCTCTGTTGCTGTTTGGGAAAAAGGCGTTACGTTATTCGAAGAAGGCAGTTACCTCGACCTTGCTTTTTTTATTCTGGAAGGGCAAGTGGACATTTTCCTCCAAAAAGATCGAGAAGTATCCGCCCAGCCTATCTTCAACCAGACCTTTATTAAAACGACAGATCCTTCCTCGGAGCAACAAGCTCCTGCAGCGGGCGCATCTAAAGCGGCTTCAAAAGCCAATCAACCCATTACCTATTTGACCAGCATGGATTTCAACCTTCCAAAAGGTGAGTCCATGCAGTTGGGAGCTGGAGAATTTTTCGGAGAAATTGGGACGCTAAACGGTTGGCCGCAATCTGTAACGGCACAAACCAGCCAGCGAACACGGCTTATTCAGATTCGCCTGCCTGCCCTTCGAAAAATGAAGCAGGAGTCCAATGCATTAAAAAAACGATTGGACGCCCTGTACCGCGAACGGGCGCTCTTCTCCCAGTTGGCCACTACACCATTATTCAAAGGCGTCGACGATCATATCTTGACGCAGCTTGCGGACCGGGTTGAATTAATCTCTTGTAAACCCAGGCAGGTTGTCTGTAAAGAAGGGGAACCGCTTGACGCGCTCTACCTCGTTCGCTCCGGTTTCTTTAAAGTTGCACAACAGATCGAAAACCGCGAAGCTACCGTTTCCTACCTCAGTAAAGGGATGACGTTCGGGGAGGTCGAGTACCTGGTAGACGATATCGACAATTGGCAAACCACTGTATCATCAGTGGGTTTTACGGAGCTCGTAAAGATTCAATTGAACGACGTAGCCAGAATTTGCAAGGACTATCCGACCGTGCCCAGGCAGTTGTGGAATTCCACCGTCCTGAAGATTAAAGAAGCAGGATTTACCCGGAAAAACCTGGAAAAGTCAGACTTAATCGAATTTTCCCTTTCAAAAGGGCTCGTGCAAGGAAACAGCATACTTGTCATCGACCTGGACGTGTGTACCCGGTGCGATGACTGTATGCGTGGGTGCGCAAGCACACACGGAGGCCGGCCGCGATTTATCCGGGAAGGAGAAAAGTACGACAATTTCCTAATCGCCCGATCCTGTTATCACTGCGAGGACCCGGTGTGCCTCATCGGCTGCCCAACGGGCGCGATTCGCAGGGCAAACGTAGGGGATGTGGTGGAGATTGATGACAATCTGTGCATCGGCTGCGAGAATTGCTCCCGAAAATGCCCATACGACGCCATCGTCATGCATGAAACGGGTGAGACGTGGGCATCAAATGCCTTCCCTTCTTACCTGCAGGGCAAACCTCGTAAGGTTGCAAGTAAGTGTGACCTGTGCCATACTTCGGATGCTGGACCCGCCTGCGTCAATAATTGTCCGCACTCCTGTGCGTTTAGAGTGAGCAGTATTGACGACTTCCAGCAACTCCTTGCGATAGATAAAGAATAAGACTTATGAAGCAGACGGCTATTTATCAAAAAAAGAGAGTAAACCATTCTAAATGGTTTAACAAATGGATCCAATCACCCAAATGGTTAGCCGGGTTCGGCATCGCTTTCCTTGTGGCAATCCTGGTGTATGTTGCAAATATCTTTGTGGGTGAATTGCATCCAGCAAATGCGTGGGGCCTCAGTTATGGCATTGGAGCTGCGGTCTTATTTGTTGGCGTCATGATTTACAGTTTGCGGCGAAGGACGATGGGGATCCGGGCATTACCCCGCTCTTGGATCTACCTGCAATTCCATGTGTATGGCGGTGCACTGTTTTTGATGCTCATGTTTATGCATGCAAATTTCCAGCTCCCCAACGGTATCATCACCTGGTGGCTATGGATTCTCAGTATCTGGATTGTTGTTAGTGGGTTGATCGGGATTGTCATTCAAAAATGGATTCCCACGGTACTCAACACCGGCTTAACAACAGAAGTCCATTACGACCGCATTCCTACCTTGATTGAAGCCTCTGGAGTGAAAGCAAAAAAACTGGTCGCCATGAGCGGTGGGCTCGTTCGCGATTTTTATGCGAAGCATCTTGAAAATACCTTTCTTGCTCCACAGCCCAGGCTCATGTACTTCCTGGACGCTGCAAGCAGTATTCACAAGGATACCCAAAAATTTGATCACGTACGCCCCTTCCTGTCTGATGATGAACGGCTGCGTTTCGATGAACTTAAAATGATATATAGAACGAAGCTAGAAATGGATGCCCACTTCACGTTGCAACGTGCACTTCGCTGGTGGATATTTGCCCATGCACCCTTGTCTATTCTCCTCATCGTTCTCCTCATCGTGCATATTTTATCCTTTGTATACTACTAGACTATGAGTGACAGCAAAAACACAGGACGATCCAAAGGATTTTTTGGCCGCATTGGCCTGCCCGTTGCAAAGAAATACGTCTATCCCAGATCCCAATACATGATCTACCTGGTTGGTGGCGCCGGCCTCCTTCTCATGTTGGGCATTTTCGGTATCATGGCGCTTTCGGCACCCGGTGAAGTCATCTCAAACGGCCCCATCTCCTCCAACCATGCAACCTTCTCCGCGGAGTGCTCTACCTGCCATACCCCTCTTAACGGGGTATCGGATGAGAACTGTCAGGATTGCCATGAAAAGTATGGAGATGAACTCGGCATCTATTCGTTTGACTCGCACTATCTGTATCGATCCAACGACTTCAGCCGGCTTGGCGCCACTTCAGATGAACTGGCCTGCTATTCTTGTCATCCAGAACACAATGGCAAAGAAGCATCGATTACGACCGTTTCTGACGCTCAATGCCAGACGTGCCACGAAGTAGAGTCGTTTAACAAAGATCATCCAGAGTTTCATGCTGTAGAGCAAAAAACCTCGGACCAATCGAATCTCATCTTCCCTCATATCCTGCACGTAAATGAAATCAGGGATAGAGAAGATATTGCAGACATCGAAAAGACGTGCTTGTACTGCCACACTGCCGATGATGGCGGTAAGAACTTTACGCCGATAAATTTCGAGCAGCATTGCGACGCTTGCCATTTGAGTACGCGAGATGCTACTCCGTTTATACCCGTTTCTAATTCGTTAGGCCAAAACCCCGGAGTTGCAACGCTGCAAACGATTCAAAACCAACAACGACCCGGTACCCGCTGGTCGTTTTTCATGAACCCGGCCGAATTCAATCAACGTGGGAATACCATCCAAAAAAGGCCGCTATATCATGAAGACCCATGGATCCTCGAAAACTTGCGGCGATTACGCACCGCCCTGTATCCCTCTACCGGCTTGCAGGACCTGATTCAAACCACCGCGGATCTGGATGTGCGTGACACAAAGATGCTTTATGAAGAAGCCATCGAAACACTCCGCCTGTACAGCGAAGAGTTAAGGAACCAACCTGAGCGCACTGTCCAGGATGAGCTCCGGGATGCCGAAGAACTGCTTCAGGAAGTCGAAAAACGGCTACAGGATCCCTATGCCCCGCTCGACGAAACGAAATTCCTGGTGAGTTCTGCCGAGCGCAATACGTCTTTTTCGGAAGGTACTGTTGCGGCCTATGATCGTGTTATAGATCAATTGACGGAGTCGTGCCAGACCTGTCATATTGTTGAAAAATCGACCATCAAACGAGCCCAGGATGACCAGAAGACCCTTATCCGGTCCGAGTTTGACCATAGGGCCCATATAATCCAATCCCGATGCCTGGATTGCCACAATACGATACCTATACGGGAAATGGCTATTCTCGACAGCATCCCTCCACCGGCCGTGGATCGAGCGGAGATACACAATTTGCCATCGATAACAAATTGCCAGAGTTGCCATGCGAACAACCAGGCATCTAACACCTGTATTACCTGCCACGAATTCCATCCGGACAAGTCGCAGCATGCGAATCTTCTTCTTTACGTGGATTAATTCGAAGTGAATGCCATGAATCCCAAAAATGCGAAGCTTTCTTGCCACACCGGTGCCCTGGCAGGCACCGAAATTAAAGTAAACCGGGATATTCTCATTGGCCGGCAGCCTTCTTGTGACCTGGTTTTATATCCACACTCTGTGTCTGGCCAGCATGCAAGGCTCTATTTCAGTTCAGACGATGGGCATTACTATATAGAGGATCTTGGCAGCAGCAACGGTACCTGGGTTGACCGCACGCGGGTTGATCGACCCATTAGGCTGGACAGCCTCAATGTGATTACCTTCGCAAACGATATAGATTTTATCTTCCATTGCTCCGATGCAACGTCCGGGTCAGGACCCAAAGCATTTATCGACCCAACGGTTTTCGAAGCACCTCCGGGGAATCGAGGGATTAAACAATCTACGGAGTATCAACAATCGTTCTCCCCTCCCCCGTCCATTCCTCAGGAACCTCCTAAAAAGCAGCAACCTAAAAAGCAGCAACCCAAAAAACGACCCCAGACGGAATTTATGGAGTCGTTTACTCCACCGCCTTCTTTTGATGCGCCTCCCAAACAAAAACCGCCAAAGGAAAAACCACCCAAGGACGACACCGTCTACCAGAAAAACTTTACACCTCCTCCTGATCTTAATCAAGGAGCCAAAGACAAAACAGTTTATAATAAGTCCTTTGAGAAGCCGCCTTCATTCGCTGCTCCCAAAGTGAAGCCTAAGAAATTACAGTTAATCATAAATACAAAAGGCAATAAAGAGCAGCACACCCTTCGCCCAGGCAAAAATTCAATAGGGCGTTCATCCTCTGCAGATATTACAATTGCCGATCCTTTTATTTCCAGTTCACATGCCGTGATTGAAGTCAAACAAGACGGCCGGATTGTACTGGAAGATTTGGACAGTAGCAACAAAACCTACGTCAAAGGGCAATCGATTACGAAGCCCGTAGTTGTACAAGAAGGGATGCAAATCCGATTTGGCCCCAATTCCGAGGCCAGCATTATTTCAAGCTAACTATTAATTATCCGCTTTAAGCCCATCTTATTAATTGAATGTCATGAATACTGAAGTCTTACCTGATGGCACTTTTATTTTAGATACGCCTGTCGAACTCCCTGATGTACTTGATGTTGTAATAGTAGGCGGTGGTCCTGCCGGTACCGCAGCTGCATTTCGCGCAAAAGAACTGGGTCTCTCTGCCCTCGTCATCGATTACGATGACCTCATGAAACGCATCCGAGATTATGCCAAGTCCAAGCTGATTCTACCGGATTATGGTGGAGGCGATAAAATGCAGTTCCCCCAGGGTGGTGACTTGATATCAGCCCTGCACTTTGAGCCCATCGACAAGGACGATATGTGCAATGAGTGGAAAGGCTTCTACCGGACGTTTAATGTCCCTGCCAAAATAGGACTGGAGCTTACCGGGTTTGAATATCTTGAAGACGGAACGATACAGGTGAATACCTTCAATCATCGGCTCCGTAAAGACGAACCGATCAAAACAAAGCACTTAGTCTATGCGATAGGGCGCGGCGTTCCACGAAGATTCGATATCCCAGGAAACACGGATGGTATTGCTTATCGGCTCGACGATGCTGAAAACTATACAGGCCGGCCCGTGTGTATCATTGGTGGCGGGACCTCTGCAGCAGAAGCAGTCATCGCCATTTCCAATTCTAAAATAGACAGCAAGGACTCGTGCCCGGTATACTGGTCCTATCGAGGCGATAAAATGCCCAAGGTATCAAAGGCACTCTCTCAAGTCTTTTTTGATGCCTATGTAGGTAATGGCAACATCCGATATTATCCGAAGAGTGAACCGGTCGCCATCATTACAGGCCCGGACAGAGAAGAGTACCTCTCCATTCGCGTCGATCGCAGAAACATCGAAGGGCGCTCAACCGAGGCCGTTCACCTGGAGTTTGCTAAAACGAGTTGTATTGCGTGTATCGGTGAAGATATTCCCGAGTCGTTTCTGAACTCGATGGGCATTTACATGGCTACGGGCGGCCCCAAGAACAAGAAACGGATGGCAGTCACTCCGATCATGGAGACCCAACAGCCAAACGTATACATGATCGGCGACATTCTGAGCCCGATGTATCTGGAAGCAGAGACCCATGAAGCAGATCCGGCTTCCTTCTCTGATGTCCGCCGGCGTGGGAATATAAAGTCTGCATTACGCGATGGCGTGTTCGTGGCAGAGGTCATCAACCAGAAATTACAAGGTCAGAGCCAGATCAAAGTCAACCTGGATTTTGCTGAACCAGCTCCTGAGAAAAAAGAAAAAGAGTATACCGAAGACAGCACAGCCCCTGCACTGGCCGTTCCAGACTTCAATTCTATCGTCCCAGACAAGGCTGAGTCTCCCGTCGAGAAGGAGATGCTAGAAGCAGCGCCTCGCCTAGTCCGGATGACATCTGCCGATGTCGAGGAGGACGAATTTCTTATTCAATCGGGCAGCCAGCTTTCCATCGGGTATGGGGTTGTAGATGTCCAGCTTCCGGGTGATCACTCAGGCACTCACAAGCATGCAATGCTTGAAGAGCGCAGTGGTGAATACATCCTTCACGACCAGGGAAATCCTCAAGGTGTATTCCTGCGGTTATCATCCAAAAAGCTACGCAAAATTGAAACAGGTGCATTGCTGCAGCTTGGACGTCAGTATCTGATGTTTGGCCAGGATGGGGGAAACCACGTTGTGGCACAATACGACCGATCAGGTAAACTGCTCAAAAAGCACCCTCTATCAGAAGGCACGATCATCGCCGGTCGCGATGCGCCCAACATCACATTAGATCCTGAGGATAGGGTCCTGTCCAGGCGGCACTTAATTATTTCGATCAAAAACGGTGAGATCTTCGTTAAGGACGCAGGCAGTACAAACCGGACATACCTGCGGGTTAAAGACTCTATTAGTTTAAAAGACGATGAGATCTTTAGAATCGGCCCTAACTTCTTCAAAATCAATATGGACAACCAGGCGCCGAAAGATCAAACCATCTATAATATACCTGCTCCTTCGCATACGCAGATTAGCAGTGCACCGGTTGCAGAACCAAAAGTAGATTCACAGCCTCCTGCATCAACTCCCGAACCTGTTGTTTCTGAAGTAAAAGAGGCAGAAGCACCCGCCCCTGCTGTAGAAGCCGCCCCATCAACAAATGGAGCTCCATCTGTTCAGTTTAAAGGGGAGTCAGAGGTTCATACCATTGAGCCTTCAGAGTCTGTCCTGGAATTGGCCCTCGACAACGACGTCTCGATCAAGTACGAATGCCAGAGCGGCAGTTGTGGCCTCGATCCAATCCGCATCATCTCAGGCGGGGAGCACCTCAATGACGTCGACGACGAAGGCGAGGCCTGGACGCTAGACGAAATCTGCCATTTGGAAGCCGGCAACGGAAACGGGCAGTGCAGATTGGCCTGTATGACAAAGGTATCAGGCCCTGTTGTGGTGGAGGTGGTGAAGAAGTAGAGAGCTAAAACCGCGCTTTATTTCAGTATCCCCAATCGCTTCAGATCCTCCTCGGTCCATCTAGCTTGGATTTCGAGTATCGTCTTGAGCGTTTTAACTCTAAAGGTATCGCCAGGACTATGATAGGATACTGTAACTCTTCTTAAATCATACCCATCAATCATATAGTTATTGCTACACGCGGTTCTTCCAGGACTTGTATG
>JAHQVL010000148.1 GCA_019634345.1 Rhodothermaceae bacterium | reverse complement strand
CTTTTTTTCATTTGCCTTCTGTTGAGTAGAAGTGTAGCCGCGCAACCACCTCCATCCTTAAGTCCATCTACGGACGTTGTCAAAGGCGATTCCTTGTATGGTGCCTTCAACAATGAAGAGGCCCTGGTTTTATACAAAAAGGCATTCTCTTATGATAGCAGTTTTGCCGTTCGGCTTCGATTATCGCGCACCAATTTTGACTATGGCCTAGACCTGATGGCACAGAACGATGAGGCAGCGGCAAAAGTCCATTTTGAGCAATCCATCCTGCATGCCCAATCACTGGTTGGCACCTATCCCGATAGTTCGCAGTCTCACTTCATGCTGGCTGCAACGATGGGTAACCTTGCGCAATTCGAAAGTGGAAAGGAAAAGGTGGTCATTGGCCTATTGGTTGAAAAGCATAGCCGAATGGCCATCAGCCTGGACTCAACCTGGGCCTATCCGTATGTTTCGCTAGGGATTTACTTCCGCGAGTTATCCCGGCTAAGTTGGCTGGAGAAAACCCTGGCTAAGGTGTTCTATGGGCGTATTCCCAATGTCTCGGAGGAGGAGGTGCTCGATCTTCTCCTTAGAGCGGCAGAAATCAAACCCGACTTTCCCTTTCTGCATTACGAGATCGCGATGACGTACATGATGTACGATAATCCATCAGAAGCATTAAAGCATTTTGATATACTGGTTGGCCTGCGGCCAGAGACGAGTCAAGATGTGAGGAATCAAGAGAATGCGCAGAAGCTCATGGCATCGATGGGTGGGAGTGGGTAATCCTGTTTCAAAACACGAATTTCAGCCCTTCATATGCGGCAGTGCATTCGATTCCATGGGGCTCCAACAAGAAACGGGCGCGGGATTGGATTTGATCGATCTCCTTGTCATCACGTTCGGGGTCGTGATGAAACAGGACCAGGTGTTTCACGCCAGCCGCTACAGCAAGCTCGCACACCTTTGGCAGCATGCTATGCCCCCACCCTCTTTTTTCAGGGAGGTCCTCCTCGACATACATGGCATCGTGAGAAAGCACATCCGCTCCTTTGCAAAACTCAACAAACCGATCGAACGACGTTACCGGATTAGGAGCATCCAGTTCATTATCCGGCATATGCACCATGGACGAGCCATTGTAGCTTACCCGGTATCCTAAAGCACCCCCAGGATGGTTCATTTGCAAACTGGACACCTGAAATCCATGTTCGCAGAGATAGCTCAGGGAATCGCCAGAAACCTCATAGTGGTCCGCAACAATCGAGTCCGGCTGCATAGGATAGTTTATTCCGTCCAGAAGAGACAGCAAGGACCATTTTTGGCCGTTATTCTCATAATCAATCAAGTGAAACGTGCGGCCCTTTTCATAGAGAGGATTAAAGAAGGGAAATCCGTTCACATGGTCCCGATGGAGATGGGTCAAAACGATATAGATGTCCTTGACATCTTTCTTGAGCGTGTTGCCAAGAATACGAAATCCACTACCGGCATCGATGACCAGGAGTTTCCCCTCCAACTCAAAGCTCACACAGGATGTATACCCTCCATAACGAAGGGCTTCCGGACGCACGGTGGTATAGGACCCCCGTACACCCCAGAACTTAACAATCATCCGTTGCTGCTCTTCTGACATGCTTTATCAATCACCTTTCGAGATTAGGGAAGCATGGACCCATTATTAACACCCAGGACAACCCATGCATAGATTCCTATAAATAGTATCACTCCAATGATAAGCCCTACCATAAAAACATTGTAAGAAGTCCGCAAAAAACGGAATTTTTTCTCCAGAACAGTACCCAGGCCATAAATATCACGCATCATATTTACATACAGCCTGTCATTATCTTGAACTAGTTCCTTCATCCCAATGATGAAGTCATCTTCCCTCATGTTTACAAAATTCCCGAAGAACAGGATATTCGCCTTATTACTACGAACCGATTCTAAATCGATAAATTTGCTGTTCAAACGGGGACGCGCAGCCAGCACTGCCATACTGATCGAAACCATACAGCTTAACAACAACACTGACGTTGGAATCAGAAGCCATGGATTAGAGTCAATTTTGGGTGAGATAGAAGCGATGATGATGGAAATAATAATCCCGTTAATACTGATCATTATATTCGCCTTCGCATCAGCTAGAGCACTGAGATCCATGTTCGTTCGATAGGATGTACGAAACATCGTCTCCACTCCCCGGGAAGACCCCAGGCCCTCCTTCTTTGATGGCTTCTTCTTTTTCTTCTTCTTCTTTTCTACAACTTCTTGATTCTCAACAGACGCATCTGGTTCCTCCAAAGGCACGCTTGGAAGACCAGACTCTAAGTCAGGAACCTTTTCCACTTGTTTTCCTCCTCGTATTAGATATTTACCAGAATATAACTGAGGTTGAAGTTCGCTTAAATAATTATCAAGAACAAATAAGAATCTTAATCTTATGAACTTAAAACATTAACTATTGCAAGATGGCTCACTACCCCACTTTGATTCGCATAGGCCTAATTTGCCTGATAGGATGTGCTACGCCAGAATCTATGAACGACTCATCCGGGGTCAATGGTCCCGATGAGGCCAGGTATGTTGATCAAGCCCGTATTCAAGATGCGTACTCGTTCGATAAACCGGATGCCCTCTTCAAGTTATCCAATGATCTCAGGGAGATTTCAGGCATTACCCTTTTCGACGACGAGCATCTGGCTGCTGTGGAAGACGAACGAGGTAAAATCTATCGCATCTCCATGTCTACAGGCGATATTGTAGAGGACGACCGATTTGAAGACGATGGGGACTATGAAGACCTGGTTCGCATAGATACCACGTTTTTTGTACTCCGGAGTGATGGTGATATCTTCGAGGCTCCCGGATGGCCCGTAAAGAAGAAGGACACAAAAAAATACGAAACAATCCTGGAGACAAAGAACGACACGGAAGGCCTCGCCTATGATGCAAAGCATAACAGACTACTGATCGCATGTAAGGAATTTCCAGGGAAAAACTTGGATCAAAAAAGAGCCATCTACGCATTCGATCTATCAACAAAGGAAGTAGAGCCCACACCGGTTTTTCTCATCGACCTTCGGGAGGTTGAACAGAAAAAACCAGACCATGCTCTCAACAATGCAATACGAAGATTGGTCACCCCCCTTTCAGATATCAGTGGGTTCAAGCCCTCAGCTATCGCCATTCATCCCATAACCGGCCACTTGTTCATTTTGTCCTCAGTGCGTAAACTACTGGTCGCTCTCAATGAGAATGGGGATATTGACGCTGTTTGGGAGCTTGACGAAAAAACATCCGTGCAGCCTGAAGGCCTCACTTTTTTACCTAACGGAGATTTGTTTATCTCAAACGAAGGCAACGGTCAGAAAGCGAACTTACTTCGCTTTAATTATAACGCTTGAGAGAACTGAGCGAATGATGTTACGACGATATTTATCTTGGATTACAGTCCTCTGCCTATGTGTATCCTGTTCTTCTTCTGAACACTTTATCTCAAGAGAGCATCATGACTGGGAGCAAATTCCACCTCCCCCAGATTCTGAGCTCTCCTACGAGGTTTTCTTAATCGGGGACGCTGGAGGCATAGACGGCCCGTCTCCCGTGATGGACCAGTTACAAACGAGGCTAGAGGCATCCGGTGAGGACGTAGCCGTTGTGTTCTTGGGAGATAATATATACTGTTGTGGACTTCCTGACTCTGCCAGTGTTGATCGTCAAAAAGCTGAACAACGCTTACTGGCTCAACTAGAACCGTTGAAATCCATTGAGGGTCGAATTGTATTCATTCCTGGGAATCATGACTGGAATTCTTCTAAGGAAGGAGGCATGGAAGCAGTGGCTCGCCAAGAGAAGTTTGTTGAAGAGTACCTGGATCGCGGTAACACCTTCCGGCCGGATAAAGGATTCCCTGGCCCTGAGGAAATCAAACTCACCAAGGACATTACACTTGTTGCCATTGACACCGAGTGGTGGTTAACAAAACACGAACGCGGAGAAGGCGATGGCGGTGACTTTAATATCGAAGAGGAAGGCGATTTTCTCTTGGCCCTTCACGAGGTCATTCAGGATAATGACGATGAGCATGTACTGGTAGTTGGCCATCATCCCATGTATTCAAATGGAGAACATGTTGGCAAATTACCTCTAAAAACACACATATTCCCACTCACCGAACTTGCTGACTGGGCCTATATCCCGCTGCCGGTTCTTGGGTCTCTCCCGTCTCTTTTCATACGGTATGTAGGCTCTCGGCAAGACCTTGCTCATCGAAAATATAGAGCATTACGCCACGGCCTTGAGCGTGCATTCGGCGAACATGAGTCCCTTGTATATGCTGCAGGGCACGAACACAGCTTACAGTATTTTAAGGGGATGTTTCACGACTTTATTGTCAGTGGCTCAGCATCTCGGCCTTCGTATGTGGCCAAAGGCGGGCAGGCTTCGTTCACCACCAGTGCTCCTGGCTACAGCACACTCCGGTATTATGAGGACGGTTCAGTTTGGATGACCATGTGGGCTGTCGATGAAGAGAATCCCGACGGTGTTCTGTTGTTCAGGAAAGAACTCAATGGCCCTGCCAGAGACGCCGTGGATCCCCAAGTACCTGATATGCCGGCTGGCTCATTCCCGGATTACTCGGACAGTACGTTTGTAATTGCTGCCAATCCAGGCTACAAGGCCGGCGACGTGTATGAGTTTTTTCTAGGCAGGCAGAATCGTGATGTCTGGGCCATTCCGGTGGAAGTCCCGTATCTCGACATTGGTAAAGACGGAGGCGGTGGGCTTACCCCGCTCAAGCGAGGAGGTGGTATGCAAACATTCTCCCTTAGGCTTCAGGGAGAAGATGGGTATCAGTATTCGCTACGCTCTGTCGACAAGGATCCTTCGGTTTCCATTCCCGAATTCATGCGTGAAACGATCGCTACTGAAGTTGTCCAGGATCAAATAGCCTCCATTCATCCTTACGGAGCCTACATTATTCCCAAGCTCGCAGAAGCGGCAGGTATCTTTTACACCGAGCCTCAGCTGGTATACGTCCCCGATGATCCTCGCCTTGGTGTATACAGGGATGTGTTTGGCGGGCAGCTGATGATGTTTGAGTTGCGGCCAGATAATGACATGGAGGCCTTTGACAACTTTGGTAACTCAAAGGAGGTAGTCAGTGCCGATCAGTTCTACGAAGAAATCACGTCAGATAACGACAACCGCCCTGATGTTGAAGCTTTCATCCGAGCACGGCTTTTTGATATGCTGCTAAGCGACTGGGATCGGCACCGATTGCAATGGCGATGGGCAGAGTTTGACGACCCCGATGGGAAAGGCCATATCTACCAACCGATACCGCGCGACCGCGACTGGGCGTTTAACCGTTTTAATGGCCTGCTCCCCTCGATCATGCGGATCGGAATAGATCCGAAATTCCAGGAATTTGGATATGAATTCGGATACATCAAGGGGTTAACGAAGAATGGCCTCTGGCAGGATCGCCGCCTCACAGCTCCAGCCGAGCGGCATACATGGCTAGAGATTGCAGAAGATCTAAAATCCCGGATTACCGATGACGTTATTGAACGGGCTGTACAGGACTGGCCCCGGCCTATTATCGACTACCATGGGGAAGAGATCGTAGCCAAGCTGAAGGCAAGACGAGATATCCTTCCTGATGCGGCTAATCAGTATTACGAGGTGCTTTCTAAATATGTAGACTTTGTCGGCACCCATAAGCACGAACGCTTCGAAGTAACCCGTGTGGATGAAAACTACACGGAGTTGCTCATATTAAAGATTTCTAAAAAAGGCGAAGTCCGGGACACCCTGGTACAAAGAACCTTCTTTTATGATGAAACCAATGAGATTCGTTTGTTTGGCATGGATGGCAACGATCAGTTCATTATAAAAGGATTCGCTTCTCGCGGATTTCGCATCCGTGCGGTTGGAGGTGAAGGCGAGGACACCTTCATCGATGAATCGATTATTCCAAATGGAGGGCAAAAAGCTATCTTCTACGATACTACGGCTCCAACAAGCGTAGAGGCGGGCCCTAATTCCAAGGTAATGCGCTCTTCAGACCCGGGCATTAACCGGTACGAGCAAAAGAGTTACTTACACAATGCCCGACTGCCTCAAGTATTTTTTGGGAGAAATAACGACGACGGCATTTTCCTCGGTGGCGGGATGAAGTTTGTCACCCATGGCTTTAGAAAATTGCCGTTCCAAAGCGAGCAACGCATCGTTGGGAACGTCGCTTTTCGAACGGGGGCTTTTAACATATTATATACGGGGCACATTGTGGATGCCTTCGGCAATTTTGATATCCTGACTGAGTTGAATTACAGGTCACCAAAGAACATTCGCAACTTCTTCGGCCTGGGGAATGAGACTGAAAATATTGAAGAGGACCGGGGATTTTATGAGGCACAGTTCTCTACCGGCAAGATATCTTCCTCCCTGGTTCTCTCTGATGATTTTGGAACTGAGTTTAAGGCAGGAGCACAGGTTTATTACGTAGATATAACAAACGATCTT
The DNA here is from genome assembly GCA_019634345.1 of Rhodothermaceae bacterium. Lineage (GTDB taxonomy): Bacteria > Bacteroidota > Rhodothermia > Rhodothermales > JAHQVL01 > JAHQVL01. Next base: position 2,662 of record JAHQVL010000148.1, on the reverse strand, counting down.
GATCGGTTTGAAGGACAACCCGGTATTTCTCGTAGGAGCTTTAGGGATCAAGTTTTTGCAGGCCTGAACTCTTCGTTTGTAGTCGACATCACGGACCATCCTGCAAATCCGAAGCAAGGATTTATCTGGGAGAATCAAATGGAACTCAACGTGGGCCTGACGAACTCAGATGATGTCTATGTACCCATTACGTCTGCATTTTCCTTTTACATCTCCCCTTCTTTGTCGCCACAGATTACCCTGGCGTCCCGCGTGGGCGTGGAACATCGCATTGGCGACTTCCCGTTTTATGATGCCAGTACAGTGGGCGGGAGAAGAAGCATACGGGGCTGGCAGAGCAATCGCTTTGCAGGTCGGACTAGTTTTTATACCAATACAGAACTACGGGTAAAACTCTTTGACTATTCCACGTATATTGCTCTGGGTGAAGTGGGAATACTTGGTTTCTTAGATAACGGGCGTGTCTGGACCGAAGCCATGGCAAATCCGGGCAAGGTGTGGCACCAGGGATATGGCGGGGGAATCTGGATAAGCATGTTTGATATGTTTGTGCTCAACACATCCATGGGATTCTCAGAAGAGGATCGAATTTTCGACATCAAGCTTGGCTTTTTATACTAACTAAATTTTAACCTATCAGGACTACATGTTTTCAGGAAAGCGGCTTTGTCCTTATTGCCTTGAAGATGTATTTATAAATCGGACCGTTAACGAGGATAAAACCCTTAACTTTAGCTGCCGGAATTGCCAGTCGGCAATTGATCCTCTATACCTGAAAAGCTACAAGGAATATCCTCCGGTAGTCCTGAATGTTGTTGGATTTCGTGCGCACGGCAAGACGGTGTTTCTCAGTGCCCTTTTTTATGCGTTTCGATTATTCAAGCTAAACAGATACTGGCCTCAATTCTCTTACCTCCCGGTTAATCATTCAAGCCAGAAACTGATTCTTGATAATGCGCGCATGCTTCAAGAGGGCAGTTTGCCTGAGCCTACTCAACAGATCTTCCCTGAGCCAACGATGATCCTTGCAGATGGCTTGCCCTTTGTTAAAAATGGGAAGGCGACATTATTGATCTATGACGCGGCCGGCGAATCCTTCGAGGCGCCAGAAGAAATGATTACTTATGCGGGATTTGTTAAACGGGCGGATACCGTTTTTTTTCTAATAAATATCCCTCGCATTCGAACGACCAATGAGTTGGATATCGCCAGCGAGATGGATAAGTTACTATCCACGTATATTCAAGGAATGACGACGATGGATGCCCGCACCAAAAAGCAGCGGCTTCTCGTCATATTCACTTGTGCTGATGAGATGATACCAGAGCTCCCAGACCATGATGTATTTCCTGGCCCCTACCTTGACGTTTCACTCAAGTCCTATATCACCCAGGACGCCATTGCCAACACAGAAGCCATAGTTCCTTTGTTTAATATCGGTTCAGAATACGTGGCAAGAATGCATGTTATTTCAAATGCCCTAGAATCGTATACTACAAATAAACTACAAGCTAAGAATTTTGTATTAACCGCCAACAAACATTTTGAATCTGTAGAATATTCCATTATATCTGCACTAGGCTTCAGTCCTCAAGGCGATGGAATGTTACCAGCCACTATAGACTCTAAACGATTGCTTGATCCTTTTTTATGGTTGCTTCAATATTCAGCAACTTTTGGAAACAGAAACAAGATCAATAGAGCAATCAAAAAGTTACGTAATGCCTCACGTAACCATAGATGATTAATATATCCTGTATACATGTATTTGTATTTTGATCGTACTGGTTATCCTATGGTGCCTCTAAAAAATAGAGGATACTTAATGCATCTTTTTCCCATAACAAGGAATCAGTTTGCTCAGTGTGAAGCCTTGCAACAAAATTATGAATCTGCGTGCGAATCAGTCACAAAAGCAGCACCACACGTTCAAAAAAAAGAGCTATTAGAAAACCAGTTTATGACTGGAGTACTCCCTTCAGAGGTAGAAACATTTTGTGAATGGCTGGGAGAAGATCAGGAGAACAACTTCCGGATCCCGTCTACGCATCAATGGCCCGACCTGTTTACGGTACTGTTCGGTGAACAAATTGATGAAATGACCTTATTTGACCAGTGTGAATCTGAAGAAGTTCAAAAGCTAATTCAATACGTATTGAAAGAGCGGTCTCCGCTGACGTACCTGGACCTCAGCCTAAAAACCTCTGGTATCGTGGAATGGGTCAAAAAAGGGATGTTATGGAGAGGTAGAGGCCAACCTCGTTTTGAGTTTAGCCGTACTGCTTTTGGAAACCCAGACCGGCGAGAAATCATACCTGTAGATGGATATCGCCACAAGAGATCTTTTTTATTCGGATTTCGACTCATACAGCCTTATTGATCCGTTATGCCTACAGTAACTGCCTGGCAACATATCTATTCAAACGTAGAAGCAGCGCAATCTCCTTCTGGGAAAGGGGGATTTCAGACGCTGTTTTATTCTCATGATGGATTGAGTCAGGAAGACGTTCGGTTTATTGAAAAACGAGTCTTTTATCTACCAGGCGACGAAAAACCGACCAAGCGTATCTTCTTTACGCTACCCAAAGGCGATATTGTACTCGGTGCCGTTGTCCCCCTTCAAGGGAGAGACTCTGCAGGAAGAACCGGCCGGCATCTTGCG
>JAHQVL010000147.1 GCA_019634345.1 Rhodothermaceae bacterium | reverse complement strand
GCTGATTTATATGATCTCGCAGCGCATAGCCGGACTGATCCTGGAGAAGACCAAATTCCTGACGGAGTAGATAACCAGCCTATCCGTAATGGGGATGCGGCTAATTTGGCTCTTTCATTACTAGGCCTGGATGCTGTGCCTGGATCGACGCTCGGTGCTGATGTGCCGTTGTTACAGGATGCTGGTCAATGATACTCAGTTAGCTATACAAACAAGTATACTGTTAACTTATCAACATGAAGCAGCACACCAAGTGAAGAAAGAATTCGAATTTTTTATCCCAACTCAAATTTAGACTACCCCTTTCGAATTCACTCACTATCCCCAAATATCAACGAATCGATTCTTCAATACGACCCCGCTCAAGCTGACTATCCGCACTTGATTCTTTTTTGTATACGAGTGACTTAATTGGTTCGTGCTCATAGGCTAATAAGAGCATGGCAACCATATTGAAGGTAATAGATGACGCATCCCCGAAGCTGACTCCATGAATAAGCCGTGTCACCAGTGCACCAAGCATCACTACAGCCAAAACCAGAGCCCCGTATGGAGCAATCCGGGGTACTAAGATTGCCAATCCGCCGCCAAACTCAAGTACACCAATAAAGAAGAGAAACCAGACCGGGTATCCCCATCGCTCAAAAGCCGGCCCCCAGAACCCTTCTGGGTCAAATTTGAGATACCCGTTTTTAACAAACATAATGGTGAAATACAACGCAAAGAGCACCAGTAAAACTTTTCGAATACGCTGATGGAGGTGACGATCTCGAAGTTGCATGGCAATTAAGAAGTAAGGGGTATATCGACAGAGAATACCATGATTATTTCCAGAGAAATAGGCCTCAATTAGTTGTCGAGCCTGCGTACCATCTCCATGGCAGATGGCATAAAAGGATCTATCTCTAACGCTTTTTTATACGCCGACAATGAATACTGCCGCTCTCCTCAGCCAAATCGAGTCGTTTAGATAGTGAGGCCAGCCCGCAATCTCAATACAAGAGAAGACTTCCCTGTCTCTATTCTCCTTCCATAGTACCCAGTGAAGTAAGATATTTCATCAGGTCGATCAGTTCATCCCTACGTATGCTAGCAGTGAGGCCAGCCGGCATTAGCGAATAAGAGCTGTTCTCAATAGTTGAAATCTCCTCTTTTGGAATCGAGATTACCGTGCCACCCGGAATACGAATGAGTGTTGCATCTTCCGTTTCCCGTTGTAGCAAGCCACTTACGATTGAACCGTCCGTTTTGCGGATCAAGAGGGTTTCGTAGCCCTGTTTAATGTCCGTATTCGGATTCAACAACGATTCGAGAATAGAAGCCGGTGTCATGTAGGCACCGAGAGATGAAAGGTCAGGTCCAAACGTCTTGCCATTCCCATCGACTACATGGCAGTTATTGCACTGCGTAGCAGTTTCGTTATACACTCTTCGACCTCTGCTAAAATCGCCACCACTCGATATTTCTGAGAGCAACTCACGACGTTCCTCTTGATTCATTTGTATTGATGCAGGTTTCAAATCACCTGCCATACTGAAGGCTTCAATCAGGTCTCCCATATATCGACCAGAAGCTCGAACAGCGCGGATGCCGGCAACCGCTGCATCTTCGGGCAAATCTGTTTCAGAAAGCACCGAGTTCAAGGTATTTACGCCTTCATCGCTGGAGAGAAATGCATCGATTATGACATCACTACTGCGGGCATCTTTAATCGAAGACAATACCCCTAATGCGGACTCAGCGGCTTCATCTGGTGCAACCTGTACCCATGCACCTGCAGCAGAGGCTCGCAACCCAGGGCTATTGTTTTGATCCATCAAACTTTTTAGCGCGTCGATATCCTGCAATAGCGCCAAGGCGTTGGTTGCAGTCATATACTCTTCGGCCGTTGCAGATGTCTTTGCGAGTTGGGCAATTTGCCCACCCAGGCTTTCCACTTTCCAGATACCGGCAAGTTTAACGGCAGCCATGCGAACAGAGACGTCGGAGTCCCCGAATAATGTGGCCAAATCGCTAGCGTTGTCTGGTACGGCAGAAGAGCTTGTTGCACCCATAGCCACTTCCGGTAATATCGCCAGGTTTTGCTTCGACAAATCGAAAACCTCTTTTATCTCTTCTTTGCTTCCCAGCGAAGAAACGAGCCGAACAGCCCTGGGCAGGTCGGCATCAGCTATTTTATCCTGCTTTATGTAGTCCAGCAACGTTCTCATCACGCGGGCATCGCTTACTTCCAGCACAGCGTAGAGTACCTTGTTCTCGTTGTCAAACACAGGCTCTCCTTCTAGCAACGGTGGAATCCACTGCTCGCGTAAGTCGCGTACCGTTAACTCCAATGCAAAAGCCAAATTATCGTCAACATCATGATCGAGCACACTCAATGCCAGTTCAACAGCGTCCAGCGAGTTCATTGACCTCAGTGCATTTACCGTTTCAAGCCTCACCTGTGGGTGTTCATCATGAACTGCCCCTGCAAGATATCGGAGAGCGTCAGCCTCACTTACAGTCTTCGGTGCCATTCTCGCAGCAGCTGCACGTACTTTGGGCGAATTCGACTGCAGCAACTTTTGTAGCACCGTTTCATCAGGTTTATTGATAGCAAGGTGCAACCAACCGGCCTCAAGCAAATGATGCTCGTAGGCAGGTTCTTCTTTGTCGAGTGTATTTACCCACACGGCAACACGTTCTGCAACGATGTCTGCTGGCCGGCTCGCCAGTTCTCGATTCGCCTGCTCCCGTGTATATTGCTCTGGTGCTTTGAGTAAATCGAGCAAGGCTTCAATGGAAGCACCTTCCATATCGGGATGCGTTAACAAGGGGCTGTCTTTTGCTGTTAGCCGCCAAATACGCCCATGCGACCGATCCCGAAGCGGATGATAAAAATCGACTTCACCATGGTCGATGATGGGATTGTACCAATCGACGACGTAGAACGCCCCATCCGGCCCCATTTTTATATCGACCGGACGAAATGAACGATGGCTTGAATGCAGCATAGTTTGCGCTTCGTGCGCCGTGTAGCCACTCCCCTTTCCCTCCAACACATAGCGCACCATGCGATTGGCCCGATAATCGTTTGCCAATAGGCTGCCATGCCACTCCTCAGGCATATGCCTGCCAGAAATAAATGCAGCTGCCGTGTTCTTTGGTTTGCCAGGGATTAATCCCGGTAATACGCGGTGTGCCCCTACAGCGGTAGGGTGTTTCACTCCTGGAAATACGTAGTGCGGACCAGCACCACCGGCGCCATCAGTAGCAAACGATTGGCCCCACTTATTGAGTGCGAATCCCCAGGGGTTTGTCATCCCACGAGCGAAAATGTCGAGCCGTTCTGTTTCAGGCCTGAAAGACCATATGCCGCTGCCATTGAGCCGGCGGGGGCCAAATGCTGTTTCGATAAAACTGTTGATGTAAATCGATTGGGTGAAATGGAGATCGCCCCAGGGTGCCCATGTCAACCCATGAATCATGTGGTGTACGTCGGCATTGCCAAATCCGGAATACACGACTCGGCGCTCGTCTGCAACGTCGTCCCCATCATGATCTGCCAAAAAAAGAAGCTCTGTTGTACTGGCAACGTAAGCCCCACCTGGTACAGGCATAACAGAATGCGGGACCAGCAAACCTTCAGCAAATACTTTGGCTGTGTCTGCCACGCCGTCTTGATCCCAGTCCTCCAGGATCACAATGCGGTCGTTGGGAGCATCGCCAGGCTTGAGGTGTGGGTAGGTCGAAGATGTTGAGATCCAGGCACGACCGCGAGTGTCCCAATTCAGGTTTATAGGATTGGCAATGAGAGGATCTCCAGAAAAAAGATTGATCTCCAGGCTATCGGAAAGTGTAAACGAAGCGAGCTCTTCAGCGATGTTCGGTTCAGGTACATATTGTGGTACTTCATGGTCCGGATAATTCCGCGGTGCCTTCCAGTTTTCTGCTTGCTTCACTTCATACCGATACCGATCCGGAACTCGGAGGTGTGCAATGACTTGTTCGTGGCCTTCAACCAGCTCATTGAGATCTTCCTGCTCGCGGGCCAGGTGGCCCATCTCATGACGGCGAAACAGGTAGATGTACGCCAAATTCAGCGGTCGCATCTTATCGCGGTAAAACCGATTTTTTTCGATGATCGTTTGCCGAAGCGATTCAAACTGGCCTTGCTCAACATCGGATGCAAAAGCATCGGCATTCTGGTCATTGAGGCTGCCATTGATCTTCACTTGTTGCGGTGCATCCGTCTCCAATATTGAAATGCTATTGACGGTCCAGGGAGCAGGCAGCCGGTCTCTCTTCACGTCAAAGCGCACACCAGAGGGCAGTTCGTAAAAATTAGTCATCAACCCTCCCTCGCTGGATGTAATCTCGCCGGCAGAAGTTAAAGAGACTTCAATAGCCCCGTCTGACACCCCTAATTCGCTGGAAACAAACTGAGCAAGTTTTTTATATCCCGCTTCAGTCAAGTGGATGCCGTTCTTATCATACAGCGTTTCGTCTCCGTCATTTTCTACCCTTGTGCAGCGTTCATCCAAAAAATGTGTATACAGATCGATGACCTGAACTCCTTTTTCTTCTCCCATCGCTCGAATAAAAGCTGCAGCGTTCGCTAGACGCCCATTAGCCTCTACAGGATCTTGAAGAAATTCAGCGTTGCAATGAGGTGTTGGTGTCAATAGAGAAATTGTAGCACCTGTGTTTACAAGCGTTGTGATGAGCTTTTCATAGTCAGCCTCGAAGGCTTCCATCGCCACTTCTGTATCGGCAAACGCAGCCTCGCTGCCATAAGCAACGAGCAGCGCTGAAGGCATCGCCTCGGTTACATGGTCCATCAGTACGTTAAACGCCAGGCCTTCTTCTTCTGTGGGCGGTCGCCAGGACCGTGTATTGCGTAAAGAGCCAAATTCCCCACGTGCGGTACCACGCACATCGTCGGCCGGCCATCCTAGATTTCTAAACGTTATGTGATGTTGCGGCCAGTTTGCTGTGATGGCTGTTTCCAGGTAGCCGTACTTTTCCATGCGAGAAAAGAGAGTGCCCCCAATAAAAGCCACGCGATTTAACGTTCTCCCTTCGTTGCTAAGTGCTTCAGGAATATCGATGCGAGCCGGCTCGCTGTACCTCCCCTTGTCGTCTGCTTCATCCCATATTCTGACTTTCCACCACGCAGAATGGCCCGGCATCAACGGGAGCCCCATGTACATGATCTCAGAGTGCGCCCTGGTATATCGCCGGCCACTATCCCACAGATCACCTTCATCTGCTGCCAGCTTCTTTTCATTACTGGCAACGATTATTTGATAGCTACGTTGACCGGTTGATTCCCACGAAAAGGCAAACTCATGGAGTTGCAATCCCAGCTTATTCTCCACCATTTCGGTCTTGAGATTTGTAGCAGGAGAAGCCGGCTGATGGATGTGGGAGGCTAAAAAAACAAGCGACGCAGAGACAAGTATCGAAATCCAATGGTGTAACATGGGTGTGGGGGGATGGTAATTAATCCAGGAGTTATGAATATACTGCGTTGAGGAGCGATTCGCGAGAAGAACTGAGGGTGGTGATACGTTCATGCCCCCCTTTGTCAGTACTTATCACGCTATAGACATGCTAAAATCAGTTTTTCAGTGTCCGAATACGAACAATGATTGTAATGCCATCGGACAGGCAATAAAAGCGAAAAGGGGAATCTGACCCATATATTGCGTTTCAGCCTGGTGGCATGCGAATTGATATAGGTGAATCCTATATCCACCCATCAAAAGTACCTCGCCCGTTATGCTGCAAAACTATTTCAAAATCGCGCTTCGCGTAATTCGTAAACAGAGAGGGTACGCCTTCATAAATATTACAGGGCTGACTGTCGGGCTAGTGAGTAGCTTTTTTATTCTTCTTTGGGTACAGGATGAAGTGAGTGTTGATCGTTTTTTAGATGAAGGAGATCAAATTTATCAGGTGCTTCGCAACGTACAAATCGGGGACGAAACGTACACCTGGGGTGCAACGTCCAAACCGCTCGCAGATGTATTGGAGCATGATTATGCGGCAATTACAAACGCAGTACATTCCTTTGGAGGCGAGTTCGTTGTTACGAAAGAATCGGAGAACTTTCGTGAAAACGGCAATTTTGCAAGCTCGACATTCTTCGAGGTTTTTCCCCTACCATTCGTCAGAGGCAATCCGGAAACAGCGCTACAAGACCTAAACTCGGTCGTCATATCAAACCATCTTGCTCGTAGGCTATTCGGAGAAAACTGGCAGCACAGAAATGACGTATTGGGGCAAAGCATAACCATCGACCACAGAAAGGACTTTATCATTACAGGCGTTATGGAGAATCCCCCGGGGAATTCTTCCTACCAGTCAGACCTGGTGTTACCTGCAGCCGATTTTTTTACCCGCAATGCGTGGACAGAACGATGGGGTAACAACAGTTTTCCACTCTATGTTAAACTCAGGCAAGGTGCTTCTCCGGTAGAGGTGAGCGAACAGATTGCTAACGTCATGAATGAGAATGAAGAAGGGGCAGAGGAGCAATTGTTCTTGCATCCCTATGAGGACATGTATCTCCATTCTGAATTCGAAAGCGGCGAACTTGTTGGAGGACGCATCGAATATGTTCGCATTTTCTCTTTTATCGCACTCTTCCTCCTGCTCATTGCAGCAATAAACTTTATGAATCTTGCAACGGCCCGTTCCGCACGGCGTGCTCGCGAAATCGGGGTTCGTAAAGCAATGGGAGCAGGTAGAAAATCTCTGGCCTGGCAATTCCTTGGGGAATCTGTACTATTGGCTTTCACAGCCTTCCTTATTGCAGTCTTTTTGATTCCTTTGTTGATGCCCTACTTCAATCATCTGACAGGAAAGCAATTTTTGTTCAACGACCTGAATGGCATCTTTCTGACAAACGCACTTGGTATTACTCTAGTAGTAGGATTGTTAGCCGGTGTTTATCCTGCAATCTATCTATCCGGTTTTACGCCTCAAGCCATATTACGCGGCAAGTTTGTTCAACGAAAAAGTGCTGCATCACTACGTAAAGGACTTGTCGTTTTTCAGTTTTCATTGTCTGTATTGCTGATCATTGCCACCATCGCTGTGTACCTTCAGATCGAATTCATTCGGAACAAAGATCTTGGATTGGACAGGGAAAACATTGTGTATCTTTCACAGGAAGGAGCACTGAGGGACCAATACGACATTGTGCGTCAAGAATTGTTAAAACGGCCAGGAATCGATGTCGTTAGCTCGACGTCTTCCAGCCCACTTTCTGTGAGAGGGAGCACAAGCGGTGTTACCTGGGAAGGAATAGATCCAGATGATGAATACGAGATTAGCATTCTCTCGGCTGATTATGATTTTGTGGAAATAATGAAAATGGAACTGGCAGCCGGCCGTTCATTCTCACGTGATTTCAGAAGCGATGAACCTGGTTTTGTGATCAACGAAGTACTGGCTGGTATCATTGGTGAAGGTGATATGGTCGGGAAGCAATTAAATTTCTGGGGAGAATCAGGCCAGGTAATCGGAGTGGTGAAAAATTTCAATATGAGTTCTTTGTACGATACAGTAGGACCCGTGATAATCCGCCTCAATCCAGAGAACACTAACCTGCTCTATGTCAGGCTTATATCCGGCCAGGAAGAGGAAGGCCTTGCCAGCATTCAGGAGGTGGCTGAACTATTTAATCCTCAATATCCCTTTCAGTACACGTTCCTTGATCAGGAATTTGAAACCACGTATCAAAGCGAAACCGTTTTGGGTTCGCTGACAAAAATTCTCTCGCTCATTGCGATTTTCATATCATGCCTTGGGTTACTCGGGCTCGTTTCTTACTCAACAGAACAACGCACCAAAGAAATCGGCGTACGCAAGGTTCTCGGAGCCTCCGTCCCAAACCTCGTCCGATTGCTTACTGGCGAGATTACAAGGCTGGTTCTATTCGGCATTGCTATCGCAATCCCCGTCGCGTACTACCTTGTCCATAACTGGCTTTCTGAATTCGAATACCATATCGAGGTCAGTCCCGGCATGTTTATTTTAGCCGGCTTCATAGCTGTTTCCATTGCATGGCTCACAGTAAGTGTTCAGTCCTTCAAAGCCGCTCTTGCCGATCCAATCAAGAGCTTACGGTTCGAGTGATAGGTTGCATAAACAACAAAAGCCCCGAGCAACTGCTTGGGGCCTAATCGCGGAGGAGGAGGGGTCCGCGCACAAGTTGTCACTTCCGATTAAGGGCTAAAACTCCCAAGTTAAGCCGTTTTCCTATAAATCTGAAAACCATTGGCGATCACATCCGCCTGAGAAGGCTCGATTTGCGAAAAGACCAAAGGTGGGGCTCGCACGCTATTGGGGTTACTGAGGACACGATTTTGTCATGGGAACTAGGGTTTCATAGCCTGCGCTAGAACATATGCCGAAGGTCGTTGAGTTTCTTGGATATATCCCTTTGAAATATGCCAGACTCTTGGAGAAAGGATTCGATTGTATCGAATGTCACTTGGTTTATCGCAGGTAGATTTTGCTCGAAGGCTAGGGATTACT
>JAHQVL010000015.1 GCA_019634345.1 Rhodothermaceae bacterium | reverse complement strand
TTCGCGCCTGGGATCTGCCCTATTACCAGTACGACAGGATGACCACAGTAGCAGACCACATGCAGGAATTTGGTATTCTTGAACTCGTGTTGCCGCTCGGAAATGCCTCAGAAGAAACAACAGAAGCTTTTCTTGAAGTAACGAATCAGTCCCTTATCGGGCACAAGGATGGAGATGGTATGGTTCGTTTTCGATTCTCCCCCAAAGCCGCAGGAATTTATACCTTTACGATCCGCAGTAATTCACCAGCCCTGGACGGCATTACAGGAGGCATTACTGCGCATACACCGCCACCTGATAGGGCTCAGCACCCCTCTACAATGCATCCAAACTGGTGGACGGACAACCCTTCGCTACAGCTTTCAGAAGAAGGACATATCGGAGCTAAGACGGTGAATCGGTGGCGTGAAGACTTCTTACGGGATTTTGCAGCGCGCATGGAGAGGGTCGTAACCCCTGAGTAATGATTTCTAAACGTACTTGAAGTACCTCACTCAAGTCTTAAAACGACTCGAGCACAGACAGCAAGGAAGAACGGGATATGGCAAACACCGTTGTCGGTATGCCCTTGCACAACTAGATCGAGATTCCAGAGCGGCTCATTGGTAATTCGCGTATCCGAATTCCTGATGCAGCATAAATTGCATTGGTAATGGCCGGTGTTGCCGGCGCAATTGGTGGCAAGCCGAGACCTGTCGGTGGATTGTCGCTTTCGATGAAGTGACACTCAATTACTGGAGCCTTGCCAATAGGTAGAAGTTCATAGGTATCAAAATTTCGTTGCACTGCGCCACCGTTTTCAAAAGTGACCTCTAGTTGAGCTGTGCTGAGTGCATCAATGATACAGCCTTCCACCTGCGCGCGCGCGCCACTCAAGTTGATAATAGGACCTACGTCACACACTGCAATAACCTTATCAACTATTACATTCGATCCCTCAGTAGTGACTTCAGCAACTTGAGCGACATAACCGCCGTGATCAACATGAAAAGCGATACCCAAGCCCCTGCCCTCAGCCAGGTTTCGTGTACCCCAACCGGCCTTTTCAGCTGCCAGTTTCAATGTGCTCTTTGCACGTTCGAGATTGAATGGCGCTTCACCATAGGAGCGTGACAGAAAATCGAGACGAAACTCCAGCGGGTCGCGCCTCGAAGCCAGGCAGATTTCGTCGAAAAAGCTTTGATAGGCCCAACAATACGCCGAATGCCCTGGGGAACGCCATGATCCAGAAGGAACATTGGTATCGATGATCGACTGGCGTAATCGGAAATTCGGCACCAGTCCTGCCGGATATTGATTGATGGGCAAGTTAGCCCCGAGTCCGGTCTTTCCATTGCGACCCACCGTTACGAAGTGGTGATCGAAGGCTATCATGCGGCCGTGGGCGTCAAGCCCTGCCTTGAAATGATGCCAGGCTGCCGGACGATAGAAGTCATGCTGCATATCGTCTTCGCGCGACCACTGTAGTTGGACGGGACGACCCACTTCGCGAGCAATCCAGGCGCACTCCACCATGAAATCACTGCGCAGTCGGCGCCCAAAACCACCACCGATGCGCGTCATGTTGACATGAATATGATCTTCTCTAATGCCTAGCGTTTTTGAAACTAGGGAACGGCCCCTTTGGGGTCTTTGTGTAGGCGCCCAAATTTCAAGTTGCCCCGATTGGTATGAGGCTGTACAATTTTGCGGCTCCAAATTGGCGGTTGCGATGTACGGGTAGTAATAGCTGGAAGAGATAACTTGTGCTGCTTTATCCATCGCTGAATCCACATCACCAATCACTCGCAGTGTTTCACCAGGATCCTGTGTATACTCGCTAGCGCGCTGCTCATAGTCTGCGCTTGAATCGTTATGGTCTGTTTCCCAATCGACACGCAGACGTTGGCGAGCCGACTCAGCCGCCCACCACGTCTCAGCCACGATCGCAACACCAGGGAGTAGGGTCATGGGATCGCTGCCGCCCTCAACGATAAAGGCATGCGTTACACCCGAAAGGCGGCGTACTTCGTCGACATTGGCCGCACGCACCCTACCTCCAAACGTGGGACACTTATGATACACAGCATACAGCATACCGTCGAGGCGCACATCGCACCCAAACAGCGGACGGCCTGTAACGATGCTATGATTGTCGACGCCAGGCACGAACGTTCCCAGGAGCTTGAAGTCTTCAGGACGTTTCTTGAGGATGAGCTCACTTGTGTCCGGTACAGGCAGGCTGGCAGCCATTTCGAGCAGATCGGTGTAAGCAAGAGCTCTGCTTGAAGCTTCGTGCACAACAGTTCCGCTTTCGGTCCGACACTCATCGGACGCCACGCCCCAGAGGCTGGCTGCTGAATCGATCATGAGTTTCCTGGCTGCAGAACCTGCCACACGCAGATCATCCCATCCGTCGAGAGTACTTCCGCTGGCAGCAAGGAGTTGGCGACCATACCGGTCGTCTAGCGGTGCCTGTTCGACCTTTACGGTATGCCAGTCCACATCAAGGCACTCAGCAACAATCATTGGAAGAGCCGTCTTCACTCCTTGTCCAGCTTCAGGATTCTTGCTGATGATTGTCACGGTACCCTCTTTACCAATACGGAGGTACAGACCCAGGCTCCAGTTACCTTCCTTCAGTATATTGGCAGTATGCGTAGAAGGAAAACCGACACCGACCATCAGCGCACCGGATGCCAGCAAGGAGACCTTAAGAAAATCGCGACGTTTGAGACCAGTCGTAGATTCATCACTCATTGATCACCACCTTCATGAATGCCTGCGGCTATTCAGGGTCCAGGCCTTCGATGGTCGTAACTTCCACAATGACATGTCACCTGGCAAAACCAAATTAAACATATATTTATTTACCCGCATCATATAATATATGAAATATACCAAGGGCTGGGATAAGCTGTATTCAACGGGGGGCTATCGTGCCCCCGTTTCGGATCTAATTTAAGCGATTTTTCATTATTTAGGAACCGGTGACTCCTGCGATTCACGGGAGACCCCTTACACTTTCTCTGACACGTATAGCTGGCTTGAATTGAGAGAAAGAGATCATCTGGACTTCACTCCGAACAATGGTTTCAATCTATGAAAAAACCCAGGAATCAAATCTCTTGCACTGAGCCTCCTTCTATAAGGGCTGTTTTGACTTTTGCGTCGATGACCGTATCTGAATAGTCTTTAATTAATCCGATCAGAATATGGGCTGCCTTTTCTCCTACATCATACCCTGAATGAAGGAGATGGGTAATATTTGGGAACAGGAAACCAGGAGCTTCTCCGTCACTGATGGCAATAAGCGAACAATCATCAGGAATCGTATAACCACATTGGCGCAACAGGCGAAAGGTCCGGACCATTAGTTCATCCGACATAATGAAAAAGGCGGTTACATCTTTGACTTTTCCTAGTGTTCGCATAAATAGCGTGTCAAATTTTTCAATGTTATCGATCGCGAGAATCTGATTTTTCCTGAGTGCTATTCCACTTCCGGCATGTGCTTCCCTAAAGCCTAATATGCGCTCCGTACTAATAGATAATTCGGTATCAGCAAAAACACCAACGATCCGTTGATGCCCTTTTTCGATCAGATAATTTGTTGCCTTAAAAGCAGCTTCCTGATTGGCAATGTTAACAGTTGAAAAGGAGTCATTATCAATTAATCGGTCTAATAATACCACGGGCACTTCGTTATCTAGTAGCGGAGATAAATGAGACAGATTTTTTGTTTCCTTACTAACCGACAGTAAAATACCATCTACTGACAGATTTAAACAGTATTGAATTAATTGCTTTTCCTTCCACAAAGAATTATCAGATTGCAGCACAATCAGTGAATAGTCTTTGTTCTCTACCACTTTATTAATTCCATTCATGAGCGAAGGCATGAAAAACATATTCATTTCTGGTAGAATCAAGGCGATCACGTTGGAATGCCGTGTACGAAGATATTTAGCCCTCAAGTTGGGAATATAGTTCATTCCCTTTGCTACGTCTTGCACACGACGCTTCGTGTTTTCACTGATATCTGGATGATCTGCCAGTGCACGAGATATGGTGGATGGCGACAAATTGAGCAGCTTGGCTAAGTCCTTTAATGTAGTTCTCTTCATTGTATACATCTGGCAGTACATGAGGCTGCCGTCCAAAATTCCGAGTATAATTATTGAGGACTAATTTGCAGCTCACAAAAAGTTATCCACAGAAAACGTTTGCACAAACGATTGCGGGAAAAAGCGCTTTCATTTCTCTTGCGATTGTGAAACGATAAGGATATTCTTGTGCCGCTTCAAGCATATACGGCTCTAATTATTAACAGAATGACTCTCCATCACTAATTAGTTGCCGGCTCTTCGCAATTATTTGCGGGAATGGTAATTGAAGCAAACACGTATTGTGCTGTGGTTCAGGGGAGTTTTTTCGAATGAGCCCAGGTTTTACAAGCACCAGGAGCCAGCATTGGCACTACATATTTCGCGACTATACCAAAAGAATTATGAAAAAAGGGAGTTGTCTCACAATTATAGCAATCCTGTTATGCTGCATAACATCCGATGTCTTTGCGCAGCAACGTTACTTAATTTCGGGAAGCGTTATCGATACGGACGGCAATGCGCTCGCAGGGGCTACCGTTGTTATTAAAGGGACTACATCAGGCAGTATCACTAATCTAGACGGGCGTTATAGCTTTCAATACACTGGGCAGGGCGAAGTAACGCTTGCAGCCTCTTTTGTTGGGTATTCGCCCCAGGAAAAAATTCTTCAGCTTGGTTCTGATTCAGAGATAGAAGCTGATTTTTCGCTTGCTTTTGATGCCCTGGGTTTAGATGAACTCATCGTTACTGGGGTCGCAAACGCAAATTCAAAACTGGAATCGAGTGTATCCATTACTACGCTAACCCCAGCTTCTTTTGCCCAAACGGCCCCACGAACAACTGCAGAAATATTCAGAACCATCCCAGGCATTCGTTCAGAAGCATCTGGGGGAGATGGGAATACAAATATTTCAGTTCGAGGTGTACCCATTTCAGCGGGTGGTGCTAAATATCTTCAATTGCAAGAAGATGGGCTCCCCGTGTTTCTTTTTGGCGACATTGCTTTTGCCACGTCAGATATTTTCATGAGAGTTGATCAAACCATTGGGCGTATTGAAGCAATTCGCGGTGGCCCTGCCGCTACGCAGGCTACTAACTCACCAGCCGGCATTATTAACTTCATCAGCAAAACTGGTGTGGTCCAAGGGGGAAGTATCAGTACCACACTCGGGCTCGATTACAACACCACCCGAACTGATTTTGAGTATGGTGGACCTGCTGGAGACGGTCTTAATTTCCATATTGGCGGCTTTTTTCGTTCAGGCGAAGGCCCTCGAAGAACGGGGTATACGGCTCAGCGTGGTGGACAACTCAAAGCCAATCTGACTAAAAACTTTGAGTCAGGATATGCAAGGCTCTACTTCAAGCATTTGAATGACCGGACGCCAGCGTATATGCCCATGCCCATTCAAGTAACAGGGACAAACGCTGATCCCACATATGAAAATGCAGGCGGTTTAGATGCAACGCGGGATGCGCCCCATAGCGTATTTCTTTCATCCAACTTCGGAATAGGCTCTAATGGACAGCGCAGACGTATAAATGTATCAGACGGGATGCACCCAAAGTCACAGTCTTTTGGAGCTGAGTTTGTGTTTGACCTTGGCGATGGATGGAGTGTTGAAAACAGGGGGCGTTTTGCGAATAACTCTGGACGTTTTGTGGCACCTTTCCCTTCGGCTTTTGGCACCACGGAAGACATGATGACCACCATTGGAGACGCACTAGAAAGAGACTTAACAGGCGCCACACTCACATATGCTCATGACGGAACGCCCTACACAAACGAGTTGTCGCAGGTTATTCATCTTTTTGATACGGAGCTTAAAGACTTTAGCAATATCGTCAACGATTTCAAGCTTTCACGGAGCTTTGAAAAAGTTACTCTTTCTGCCGGCTACTATAGGGCTTTACAGACTATCAATATGGCCTGGTTGTGGAATTCATATCTCATGGAAGTAGAAGGAGACAATGCTGGCCTGGTCGACATTACACTTGCTGACGGCACAACCATAAGCGAAAGCGGTCAATTTGCATATGGTGTTCCTGTATGGGGCAATTGCTGCCAGGTAGAGTACAATTCCAATCATGATTTAAGCGCACCTTACTTTGCCGTCAATCTGCGCCCAACAGATAATCTGAATATCGATGGCAGTGTTCGATTTGACAAAGGACGCGTTCGCGGGGTTGGCTCTGGCGGGGTTGAAGGCGAGCTCGATGTTAACAATGATGGTGTAATTTCCCCTATAGAAGAGAACGTAGCTGTCGTTGATCAAGCCCAAAAAAATCCTGTCAACTTCGAATATGACTATGTATCATACTCTTTCGGTGCAAACCTAAAACTTAGTGATAAACAAGCTGTGTTCAGTCGCTTGAGTAGAGGTGCCTCAGCAAAAGCTGATCGGGCCATCTTCCCTTCCTCTCCCTATCTGTTTCTTGGCAATCCGAAAGATGTCATCGATCAGTTTGAGTTAGGATTCAAGCAACGTTTCAACACAGGTGGTTTGTTTATCACGGGTTTTTATGCCAATACCACGGAAGAAGGAGGCTTTGAAGCTACTACGCAGCAGGTAATCGAAAACGATTACCGTGCACTTGGTGTGGAATTAGAAGGATCGTTTAGATTTGGAGATTTTGACATACGAGGTGCCTTCACGTATACCGATGCCGAGATTACATCTGGCGACAACGAAGGCAATACACCTCGCCGGCAACCCAATCTGTTATATAGTCTGATTTCCTCGTACAGGTTTGCCGGCAATAGCACAATAGGTCTTAGCATGATCGGTCAGACAGATGCCCATGCACAGGATAGCAATGAACTCGTGATTCCTGGATACTCAATGGTGAATGGTTTTGTGGATATAGGACTTACTCAAGGGTTGTCCCTGTCCTTAAGTGCAAACAACCTGTTTGACACCTTTGGCATCACTGAATCTGAAGAAGGATCTATTACAGAAGGACAAGTCAATTATTTACGGGTTCGGTCAGTGACAGGTAGATCAGTCACCGCATCTGTGCGCTATTCATTCTAAGTTTTGTTGTCTTCACTTTTTCTGGTAGAAGAGAAAAGGGAGAGAGGACACCGTGTTCATACGCCGATTGTCCTTTCTTCCTTTTCTGTATGAGTGCTGATACGTTTTAAAACTTGCGCTTACAATGATTGATGTGCATCTGGCAATAATTGATTATCTAATAATCGGGATATACCTGGTCTTCGTAATTGGTCTTGGATTTTATTTTCGCAAAAAGCAGGGATCGGAGACAGACTATTTCCTTGCAGGACGCTCAGTACTTTGGCCAGTCATTGGATTCTCCCTATTTGCTTCAAATATGGGGAGTATTAGCCTGGTTGGTCTTGCTGAGAGTGGCTATAGCTTTGGATTTGCGGTATTCAGTTATGAGTGGATGGCTGCAATCGTGCTCATTCTGTTTGCGGTATTCTTTTTACCCTTCTACCTCAAAAATAAAATTTATACAGTACCTCAGTTTCTAGAAAAGCGTTACAGCCCATTTGCCAGGTATTACTTCTCTACTGTCACTATTCTGCTCAATGTTTTCATAGATATTGCTTCAGGATTGTTTGCAGGAGCCATCGTTGTCAAAATGGCTTTCCCGGCGCTCAGTATCGTCAGTATTATCTGGATTATTTCAATTATTGCAGCCATCTACACTCTGATGGGCGGGTTGGCTTCTGTTGTGTACTCTGATACAGTACAAGCAATCTTACTTCTCATAAGTTCGATTGTAATAACCATTATAGCTTATCAAAAAGTTGGAGGGTGGAGCCAAATTGTTAGCGGCGTAGACCCTGTAATGTTAGACATTATAAGGCCAATTGACGATGCGACCTTACCCTGGCCAGGACTCTTCTCAGGCGTATTTTTACTCGGCTTTTATTTCTGGATAACCAATCAATTCATTGTGCAGCGTGCCCTGGCTGCCAAAGAAATCAAACAAGGGCAGTGGGGAGCCATGTGGGCCGGTCTTCTGAAGATGCTGACACTCTTTATTATGGTGCTTCCAGGTGTAATGGCGCTCTTGCTTTATCCTGAACTTGATGACGCTAAAAACGCCTACCCAACACTTGTATTTGATTTGTTGCCCACTGGGCTTCTAGGACTCACGCTCGCAGGTTTTATTGCGGCTTTGATGTCTAGCGTTGACAGCGGATTAAATGCTGCTGCAACACTCTTTACAATGGATTTTTATAAAAAGAGAAACCCACAAGCAGGCGTAGGGAAGACGCTAAAAGTGGCAAAAATCATGATTATCGTGTTCATGATTATTGCTGCCCTCTGGGCTCCACACATCAACTCTTTTGAGTCGTTTTGGGATTATCTCCAAATGGTTCTCTCCTTTTTATGCCCTCCCGTTGTTGCACTATTCACTTTTGGCCTTTTTAGTAAAAAGGTAAACAAACACGGCGCGAATGCGGCCATTGTTGTTGGCCTAACTCTAAGTGTTATAAGTATCGCATATAAGATCTTCAGCACGTTTTATATGGATGGCGTGGATATTTTACCCCACTACTTGTACCTTGCTGGAATCATTTTCATTGCGTGCTCCCTGGTACTCATTGGCGTTAGCTACGCATACCCAGATGATGAAGAAAAGGACTGGGATAAGTTGATCTGGACTCCTGAGTATTTCAAAGGTGAAACTAAAGCACTCTCAGGAATGATCTTTTACTACAACTATCGTTATCAGGCAGTAGGACTATTACTCATCATTATAGTTTTACTCGTCGTATTCTAGAAGACAGAGGGAATGGAGATTTATTATACCCAGGCAGTAGCGTTGCTCCGTACACTGAGTACGCCTTACGGCATAAAGGCTTCAAAATCGCACAACTCGAACTACGAAGCAGTATTTACCAGAGATGCTGTGATGGCTGGTATTGCCGGCTTGATAGCAGGTATTGAAGAAGTTTGCCAGAGTCATATTTATACGCTCGAGCAGTTGCGAAAATTACAAGGGGAGAATGGCCAAATTGCCTCCAACTACACGCACCTGAGTGATAACTTGGAACGTGTAAGTTTTGGAACGCTCAGCCCCAAGATCGACTCTGTAACGTGGTATATTGTTGGCGTTTGTCTGTATGCAAAGAATGGAAAAATCAACCCAGATGCCTGGCAACAATCTATTGAGCGGGCAATTAGCTTGCTTAATACGCTGGAATACAATGGCCGGCATCTCATCTATATTCCCAAGGGTGGAAACTGGGCAGATGAATACATTGACGATGGGTATATACTGTATGATCAGATATTACGTGCCTGGGGATTAACACTGGCAGGTACACTTTATGGTGTAAAAAAATGGACCGAAAAAGCAACTCTAATTTGGAAAACGATACAAATAAATTACTGGCCTAAGACAGAAAGGAGCACTAGCCCCCTTGTGTATCACCCCACACTGTATGCACGCCAAATAGCCACAGCTAAAACGCACCCGTACTCCAGTTTTTCGCCATCAGGATACCGCGAATTATTTGACCTGGCTGCTTGCAGTCTGTTAGCCATAGCATCCCCAAAATATGAAGAAATAGAACATACCCTTGATTGGATAGAAGCCACTTTTTTGAACAAAAACCTGCTTCCACCGGCTTTTTCACCCGTAATCGATAAAGGAGAATCAGACTGGCAAGAACTTTCAAAGCACTACTTGTTCTCCTTCAAAAATCTTCCTTATCACTACCACAACGGGGGGATATGGTGGATTTGGCTGGGTTGGCTCGCACTTGCAATGGCAGTGAATAACAGAACAGATTCGTTTCGCCTTTTACGCACTATCTGTGAGCAAGCCATTACAGCAGAAAATTTTGAATTTGATGAATACATAGACGGCAAAGAACACTATCCGGGGGGTGAAAAAATGATGGCCTATTCTGCCTCTGGCTTGTTGATGATGAACTGCGCAGAACATTCTACGACAAAAGAAAGATTATAAAAGAAGATGCTGGGAGACAAGATTATCATTAGGCCAGAGTATTTTGAACTAAGCCGAGATATTATCTCACTCCTTAGTGGGCCCATTAACATATTAGGCCGCTCCAAGATCGTACTTGGGATAGGTGGAGAATCTGGAAGCGGGAAATCGGTAACGGCCTTGTGCCTGAAAAAAGAGCTTAGAAAAAATGGGATTAACTCGCTGATCCTCCACCAAGACGATTATTTCTTTTTACCTCCTCTAACAAATCATCAGAACAGGAAAAAAGACCTGGCAAACGTAGGGCTACATGAAGTGGATATGGATTTACTTGAGGCTCACATAGACGCATTCCACTGTAAAACAGAATCCATTGAAGCGCCCTTAATAGACTACCAGAACAATTCAAAAGGACGGCAAACTATTAATTTTAGAAATGTACAAGTCTTGATAGTCGAAGGTACCTATGTGTTGTCTCTTGAACAACTGGATTGTCGCATATTTTTGACAAGTGATTACAAAGATACGAGACGAATGCGACTGGAAAGAAACCGAGATCTACATGATCATAACAACCCCTTTGCCGATCAAGTTTTTGAAATTGAGCACCAGATCATCAAGCAACACATGAGCTTGGCCTCAATTGTTATTGATAAACAATACGAAGTTAAATTTATATCCGAAGAGGAAAAATAAACTGATAGTTGGAACGATAAAAAGCTTGTCTGATCTGTGCAATCGTTCACCCGTCTGATTATAAATAAGAATTTAGACCTATAGATCATAACTCTTATTTTACTTCACTTGGCTCTATCTAACAAGAAACTCTATCAAATTAAGCGCTCTAGCTCGCTAAAGAACAGACTCAACCCCTGACATTCCCCTAAAAAAGAGCATAAAGACCATAATCCTTTGTGCCCTAAGAAAATCTACCAATGTACCGAGGACGGGACTTACTGAATCGGGTTCAGCACAGGCTTCTCTTCCCGAAAATAAACACGAAAAGCGATAGCAAGATCAAACTCACCATCGCTTCTGCTGTACCGAGGGCGGGACTCGAACCCGCACGTCCCAAAGGACAACGGATTTTAAGTCCGTTGCGTCTACCTATTCCGCCACCTCGGCATAAGGAAGGGCGTTAACTGCCTCTTAACCCGATGGGTTCCGTTTTCCGGTACTCCTTTTGAACAACCAACCCTCGTTGTTCAACAAGCAAATCGGATCATGAACTACTCTAAGGCATGGGCAAAGCCGGAGTCGTTGCTCTTTCAAACAAATAACGTTCGGGCATTGATGATTACCAATCATCATAATGATGACTTGCTTCAAAAACTCGCCACGTTATTTTCCAGCTTTGAAGAGCTAGGTATCAACGCCTTGATTCTTGAAGTCGATTACCACTTTGCATTCAAGAGTTACCCCGCCTTACAGCACCCGAAGCATGCAATCACACTAGAAGGGGCCCAACTGTTTGCAAAAAAAGCAAAACAACACGGGATTACGGTGATTCCCCTCTTCCATGTGCTGGGTAACCAATCGAAGGGAAAATCCCTATCGCCCTTGCTAGCCGCATATCCTGAATTTGATGCAACTCCAGGTTACTTCACGAACAATAGAGGCATTCACACCAGAGAGTGGGATCCGCTAAATGAACAGCTAGAACGCATCATTTTTGCCTCGCTGGAGGAATTAGTGGATGCCTTTTCTGCTCCAGCCCTTCATATCGGAATGGGAGAAATTTTCCTCCTCGGGCATCAATATTCGCCGTCAACACGAAATAATCATCCTGCTGTTCTCTTTGCTTACGTGACCAATGTATACAGGCAATTTCTGGTTTATTCCCTTAACGTATCGGTACTCATGTTTGCCGATCGATTGATTGATGGGATGGTCCATGACTTTGGGCCCTGGGAATCTTCATATACAGGATCGGCCGCGGCGATTGATCTTATTCCAAGGGATATCGTCATCTGCCCGTTGCACTTCAAACCTCATCGCGACTACCCTTCTATACCAACGTTTACCCAGCGGGGATTTAGAATCCTTCCAACGTGTTGGAATGACAGTAAAGCCAACAAATCGTTCATCGAATACTGCCTCTCTACAAACAATGAGTACTTACTGGGATTCATGTTCAGTACGGCTAATGTCCAAACCAATGAGATCCCCGTATACACGCCACTCGTTAACGGACTTTCACTTATTCAAGCAGAGAGCACGATGTTCGGAACCTAATTGAGTACAAGATACTTTGCTTAGTTATATCCCTAACATCCTATATGCTCCTGAAATTACATATGGATGACCTATCCCCACATAATTACCCCTTTATTTCTGAGCAACTTGAGATGTATGCCTCTCGTTCACGCTCTCCTTTTTCAAACCGAGGAGATGCTGCGATTTGTGTCTTGAGTAATGGTGACTGGGTACCTGGTATCAAAATCGAAAGCGCATCCTATTCGCTTACGATCCCGTCATTGCTCAACGCCTATACAACAACGAGAACCTGCAACCGAAATGATCTGACCTACGTATGTTCGAACCGCCCCTTTCGCCCCGAGGAAGTTTCTTATCTCCAGACGTTAGGACACGGCACGCCGACTAAAATAAATGCATGCATGTATGGGTTCGATAAGTCTATCCCTTTATCCTTGGCAACTACTCCATTAGATCCATTTTTGAGCCATGCACCGCCTGTAGATCCTGACGAAGGTATACGGTTGGTTCGATCTCTCCTTGAGCGGGCCCATATTCCCGAATCAAATTTTCCCGTCGCCTGTCTTCTCGAGACGACCAACGGCCAATTGGTGCCCGGAGTAAATATCGAGCATCAGAATTGGTCAAACATTCTCTGTGCTGAACGAAATGCCCTCGGTACTGCATACACATACGGAACAAGCGCGATTAAACACATATACCTCACCTGTTCTAAAGACCCACAGTGCTCGCCATGCGGCGCCTGCCGGCAGTTGCTTGCGGAACTAACACCTGAGGCTGTGCTTTGGATGGACCGTGGTTTAGATATAAGGGAGTCCACTACCCCTTCTTCCCTGCTACCAGAGTGGTTTACAGGCAGTACCTTGAAAAAAAATACGACTGATTGTTGATGGAGTTGCAGCTGGTTATCCTTCTTAACCTCGGTATTTTCTCTGTAGGACTTGTTGCTCTATATCTGGGCGCCAAATGGTTGGTAACAGGTGCTACCAGTCTTGCACTCGGGCTAGGTATACGGCCACTACTGGTTGGCATTACCATTGTCGCGCTGGCAACATCGATGCCCGAATTTGTCGTCAACTTGATGGCTGCTGTAACAGGAGAGGACGGTCTCGCACTGGGGAATATCATTGGCTCTAATATATCCAATATTGGCCTTATCCTGGGTGTAAGTGCGGTCGTTATTCCTCTCGGAGTTGCTCCAAGTATCCTCCGCAAAGAGTTTCCGATCATGCTTGCCGTCATGATATTGTTCTATGCACTCTCATACGATGGCCTCATCAGTAAAGTTGACGGTGCATTACTGACAACCGGATTGGTAGCTTTCATCAGTTTTCTGATCATCGACAATCGACGGCAGGAGAAAAAGAAGGTACCAGTTGTTGAGGACAGTGTTGAGGACAATGCTGACGAAAGTGCAGAAGAAGATCAACTTACATCCACACGATCACGCGTGCTCTATTTGCTTGCTGGGATGATCGGCCTTTCTCTGGGAGCTCGCATTATGGTGTATGCGGCCATAAATATTGCAGAGAGCTTATCGATTTCTGATGTCGTAATTGGTCTGACAGTCGTGGCCATCGGAACGAGTTTACCAGAACTTGCCGCATCCCTTGCCTGTGCGCTAAACAAACAGGCGGATATGTCAGTAGGAAATGTACTGGGAAGTAACTTGCTTAATGTCCTTTTTGTAGTTGGCCTGGTGTCGCTCATTCGTCCATTGCAAGTTGATGCGGAAACCATCAGCCTCCACTTCCCCGTCATGCTGGTTTTTAGTGTTTTGCTACTTCCAATTGCCTGGTTTAGCCATAAAATAAACCGTTTTTCCGGCGCGTTGTTAATACTCGCCTTTATCGGGTACATCGGATACCTGATATTTCTTGAATCAACCGGTGCATAAACACCCGTCCTGGACGAGCAGGTCCTGCATAGTTTATGAGTTTATCGTTCGGTATCTCTCCTCTTTTCCTGATTCCCTGCCTGATCGTAGCGGCATTACTCGCCTTTTGGGTTTATTACAATACCGTACCTCAAGTATCTCTCCCCAAACAACTATTCCTTACTTTTCTTCGGTTCGGCAGCCTATTTCTGGTCCTCTTTCTCCTTTTTGAGCCCATTCTACAAAACCTGATCCGCACAGAGCGGCGCCCTGTTCTGGCTGTATTGGTTGATGACAGCCAGAGCCTTACACTCCACGGAGTTGCTCAGCAGGATTCTCTATCCAGGGCTCCGCTCATGAGCCAGGCTATCGATGCTTTTGATGGTGGGGTTATTCCAGGAGACATCCAATATTTCAAATTTAGCGACAATACTGTACCCATCCCTGAAGCAAGTCCGGCAGTTAGCGATTCTTTCCTCTTTGGCGGTGAGCGAACGAATATGTCTCAGGCATTGGACTATGTCCGCGACTACCTGAAAGATGAAAACTTGCAAGGTGTACTGCTGCTTTCCGACGGGCAATTCAATACAGGCCGAAACCCTGCGTTTCAAGCAGAAAGATACCCCATTCCGATACATACCGTTGTTATTGGCGATACTACCCAAAAGAGGGACGTACAAATCAGGCGGGTAACAACGAATGAGATCGCTTACGTTGAAGACGTCCTTCCTATCCAGGCGGGCATTATCAGTGAAGACTATGGGGGAGAGCGAGTTACTGTCTCCTTATACCAGGGACGCACTTTACTCCAATCACAAACCATCACCCTGCAGCCCGGCACGACTGAAATCCCGGTAGACCTGGAGCATGTACCTACTTCTGCAGGATTACAACGGTATTCAGTCACTGTTTCCCAACTCCCAGGCGAAGCAACGACCCGAAACAACACCCAGTCCTTTGTGGTGCGAGTATTGGAAAACAAGAAGCGTATTTTACTACTCGCTGCATCACCAGAGCCCGATGTTGCTTCTTTTCAACAATTGCTCGCGCTCGACAAAAACCTGAACGTCGACTCTTATGTTCAAAAGAGCTCGTCTGGGTTCTATAATCCGGCTCCGTTAGATAGCCTGGAACTCTATGATGCCGTTATCCTTCTAGGGTATCCGGGCAATGCGGCCAATCCACAGATCGCCCGCCAGGTGGCAGGTGCCATTGACGAAGGCCTGCCGGCCCTGTTTGTATTGAGCCGCCAAACCAATTTGCAGCTCTTCCGAGATATCTTTGGAAGCATTTTACCAGTTACTCCTAGAGCGCTTCGCACGAACCTGATTGAGAGTTCATTTACGCCTACAGCAGAAGGCCTGCAACACCCCCTGTTTCAGATACCGGATCTTAATCCGTCGTATTGGACCATCCTCCCTCCCCTTATATTCAATGACAGCCGCTGGCTTGCCAGCCCCGATGCACGTGTACTGGCTACCCATAGAGTAAGAGGCATCCAACTCGATGACCCCTTACTGGTAGTGCAAAATCGGAATAAACACCGCACGGCTGCATTACTGGGTGCCGGGACATGGAGGTGGAAAAACTTGCCTGAAGATCTAGAGGAAGCGGGCCCCATTTGGACCACTTTATTTTCGAATACGATCCAATGGGTGACGACAAGGGAAGACGACCGACCCGTTCGCGTATCTCCGCTGGAAGACTTGTTCTCAGGCGAATCATCGATACAGTTCTCTGGCCAGGTGTATGACGAAAGCTTGAATCCTGTTGATGGAGCCTCATTAGAGGTCACGGTCGTAGCATCAGATAGCATTGAGTATCCCTACACGATGAAACCTGTTGGTAATGGGAATTACATCCTGGATGC
Source organism: Rhodothermaceae bacterium (assembly GCA_019634345.1). Taxonomy (GTDB): domain Bacteria; phylum Bacteroidota; class Rhodothermia; order Rhodothermales; family JAHQVL01; genus JAHQVL01. The sequence goes on along the minus strand of JAHQVL010000015.1, from coordinate 1,736 downwards.
AGGTGTGTTACCAGAAGGTACATATCAATACAGATCCACGGCTACAAAAAACGGAATAGATTTAGGTGAAGACGAGGGGACTTTCGCCGTAGGAAGCCTGACTGTCGAGTTCAATGAAACGCAGGCAGATGGAGGCTTAATGCGATCAGTGGCCCAGAGGTCTGGAGGGATTTTCTTAAATGTTAATAGTGTTTCAGAACTTTCGGCTCACCTGCAACAATCCGAAACATTTCGTTCTGTCTTTTTTGAGGAACGAATTGAAACAGAACTTTGGCAAAAATATTTATTTCTAATTGTCATTATCGTTTTATTAACAACGGAATGGTTTATTAGAAAACGCAGTGGAATGGTATAAGTCATGAGCGACATTGAGGGTACAGGCACGAGATACACTTCCCCACTAGAAGGTGTAACGATTGAATCAATCCAAATCACATTGGATTTGTATCGATCGGGCAAAGCCGGCGTCCCCATTGATACTCTTTGGCAGTTTTCTTGTCCTATCCTAAATCACTACCAGTTAGAGCTCAACATCGATCCCGGCTCCGATGTTACTGCAGAGAATATAGAGGATGCCTCCTTAATGCTGGACATCCTGGAAACGGCCAGCATGATATGGGACTATTGTGTACTGGAGCCAAAAAAGAAGCTCTCTGCGCTTGATACCCTGACCAACGATTTACTCGGGCATAGTCCTGAACGTACTGAAGCCGAGCAGTTTATGCACCTGCTCAGCAATATGGAGTCGCTCTGGCTAACCCTGTCCAAGGACGCCGAGAACACTGATCCAAACTGGTCACCGTGTGAGGATTCTACCTGGGATTCATCGACTCCTATTTCGACGAATGGTACGTCACACTACGGACCGGATAGCCTGGACATCCCCGAAGCTTTTGCCCTCTTTTCCCGCCCCTTGCTCGATAACGACGCTGTTAACAGTGATCCTGACCTCCTTGAGGAAGCCATGACGCGCGCCGAAATATACTGGGAGCTCGCTCATGTCCCTTCAGATCAGCTTGATCGCCATCTTAACAGGTTAGCTGAAGGAAATCCTTTAAGTTCGACCCCCGGCAAAACACTTAAAGAAGAAGCCCTCTCAATGATCGAGCACTTCTACCAGTTGTTTCCCGAGCGTAAATAGTAAGAGGTTGTGATTTTGTATGAAAGTAATTGAGGAAAAACTGCGATCAATTTCGGGTTTTGAAGATCAACTCATAACAGCTAGACGCTATCTACATCAGCATCCTGAAATCGGCTTCAATGAATTTGAGACATCACGATTTATCAGGAACACCCTTGAATCACACGGGCTGACAGTACACGGCCCCCTGGCGAAAACGGGATTATACGTAGATATTGAGGGGCACCTACCGGGGCCTCATATTGGATACCGTGCCGACATTGACGCACTCCCCACACAAGACGCCAAGCACGTATCGTATGCATCCAAAAACGCCGGTGTGGCTCATTTATGCGGCCACGACGTTCATTCAACCATTGCTATAGGCATCGCTCTCTTACTAAAAGAAAACAGAGAAGCATTTGGAGGAACAATCCGCGTTTTTTTCCAGCCGAACGAAGAAGGCAAGCCCTCGGGAGCCCCGGTAATGATCGAAGATGGCGTGCTGGATGGACTTGAAGCTGTTTATGCGTGCCATGTAGACCCAACCTTGCCAACGGGTCAGTTCGGCTTAATCAAGGGAACGGCCACGGCTTCAGCCGTTCGTTTCTCTGTG
>JAHQVL010000146.1 GCA_019634345.1 Rhodothermaceae bacterium | reverse complement strand
GTTTAACATCTTGTTTAGCTGGACGATAAGTAAGGTAATCGCTATCCCTTACCTACCTACCCATACAAGCGATGCCTTCGCTCACGAACGATGCACTGAACGAAGAGAGCTTGCTGTCTAGTCGATTTAGAGATCCAGATAAACGCCTCTTTTTCGCACGCGCCTCTCTTTTCCCGAATAGAATAGAATTTAGCGGATTTGCCTTCTCCGGCATGTACCGCCGCCTATTGTTATTAAAACACATTGAACGAGTGGAATGGAAAGTCGGCCAAAAAAGCGCCCCTAACATTATATTGTGGCTTAGAGACGGAAAGAAACAGCAACTCTGGCTTAACGGGGCAGGGCTTTGGAAGTACATGATCGAAGCCAACGTCCGCAACCTATCCCGCCAACTGCCGCCCTAATTACGATCGCAGCTAGTTGTGATTGGTTTCAGGTTCCAGGTTCCAGGTTTCAGGTTGGTTTCTGGTTGGTTTCTGGTCAGAAAACTCGTAAACGAACCTGGAACCTGGAACCTGGAACTTGAAACCGACAAGCCGGATTGAATGGGTCTTAACTTTAACGAACATACGTACCCCGTTTATCGGGATTCCTATTCTTGGACCCAACGAGTATCACCGTGCAGACTTCCATTAAGCAGCTCAACGACGTCGAATACGAATTTGAAATAGATGCCACAGCATCTGAGCTAGCCCCCAAAATCAATAAACGTATTCGCGAACACCAGGCCACCATTACATTAAAAGGGTTTCGCCCAGGTAAGGTACCGGCCAACATTCTCAAAAAAATGTACGGAGAATCGCTGGTGATCGATGTAATCGAAAAGTCCATCATGGGACTTTTTTCCGATGAAGTGATCGAAGAAGGCGACTATCAGGTCCTGGGTATGCCCGTGCTCAGCACCCTCGACTACAAACTGGACGGCGACCTCCATGCGGTCATGAAGTTTGGTGTCAAACCATCCTTTGAATTATCCGACCTTTCCGAAACAACGCTCCTCAAGCTGGTCCATACCGTTACGGATGAAGAAATCGACCAGGAAATTGACAACCTTCTGAAAAAGGAAGCCGATCTAGAGACGCGTGAGGAAGGGGGCATAGAAGAAACAGACCATGTTGTAGTAGACATGCAACGCCTTGACCCCAAAACGGCAACGCCCATCGTTGGCGAAAAAGAAGAAGGTGTAGCATTCTATCTTGACGACGAGAAATTAAAAAAGAGCCTCAAAAATGCGTTGATCGGGAAGGCCGAAGGAGAAACGTTTAAGGTAAGCCTACCTCTGAACGAAGACGACGAGGAAGAGGACGACACTCCGAAATCAGATCTCCTCGTATTGCCAACGGACAACCCTGATACCGAAAAAGAATTTGACTCTTACGAAGTCCTGGTAAAGGAAGTTAAACAACGAAACATGCCCGAGCTGGACAGTGACTTCATCAAAGAAATCACTAAAGAAGCGGCAGAAGACGAAGAAGGCTTGAGAAACCACATCCAGGAGCAACTGGAATCCATGTGGGACAACGAATCGCAACGACTCCTCGAAGGAGAGTTGGTATCCAAGATGATCGAACTACACGCCTTCCCCGTCCCAGATTCTGCCCTGGAAGTCTATCTCAATTCGTTCGTTGAAGAGCTCAAACAACAAGCGGGTGGCAACCTGCCTGAAGGCTTTGACACAGAGACGTACAAGACGCAACGAAAAGGCGAAGCTGAAAACCTGGCGCGCTGGCAACTCATGCGCGAACACATCGTGGATTCAGAGTCTTTGGACGTGACTGAAGAAGACCGAAATGCGTACTTCGCGAAGATGGGAGGGAATGAGGAGATGGCCGAAATGCTCAAAAACTATTATGCCCAAATGGGAAATAATATGCTAGAGCGTGTCGACCATGAGCTACTTAACAAAAAAGTAATCGAAGTCCTCTCCGAACGCTTCGTTATCGAAGAAAAGAACAAAGAAGATTTCACCCAGGCACTAAAAGAACGCGCAGAAGCGGAAGAAGCAGTCCAATAGATCGGAGATCTCTTGGACTGGTTTCGGGTTTCGCGTTCCGTGTTTCGGGTTTGTTTCGCGTTAAACAACTCGCAACCAACCCGAAACACGAAACCCGGAACATGAAACCAACCAAAAGACCCTTTTGGTTGTTATTTCCGGGAAACGTTCTTTAAGCAATTCAATAAAAGCATATAGCTGTCTATACTATAATTTCCATATCACCTCGACATAGCCCTTAGATATATATGGTTGATGATTTTCTAAAATTCACCAAAGACCTTTCAGTACCTAAAGATATTTATAGCAAACCCTTCCAAGATCAACCTATCAGCGGCGTCGTGCCGATGGTTGTTGAGCAGACGTCTCGTGGAGAACGCGCTTATGATATCTTTAGTATGCTGCTTAAGCAACGCATCGTGATTATTGGTACTCCAATCAACGATCACATTGCAAACCTTGCCATCGCGCAGCTCCTCTATCTCGCAAGTGAAGACCCTGAGCGCGACATTAACATCTATATCAACTCTCCTGGTGGCGTCGTGTATAGTGGTTTGGCTATTTACGATACGATGCAATTTGTGACGTGTCCGGTAGCTACCATTTGCGTTGGCCTCTCTGCTTCCATGGGTTCGGTGCTCCTCGCTGCTGGCACAAAGGGACGTAGAGCATCGCTTCCAAACTCACGAATCATGCTTCACCAGCCTTCAGGTGGGAGCCGAGGTACAGCCGCGGATATCGAAATCCAGGTTAATGAAATTCTTCGCCTGAAGAAGCGCCTCTACGAAATCCTTGCAGATCACACCGGCAAATCGGTAGATCAACTGGAGCAAGATTCAGAGCGTGATTACTGGTTGAGCGCCCAAGAAGCCAAAGAATACGGCATCATCGATACCGTCCTGGAGCCCAAAGACAAGAGTGGGGCTTCTAAGAACGGGAAGGGATAGTTCAAGGTTCAAGGTTCAAGGTTCAAGGTTCAAGGTTCAAAGTTTAAGGTTTTTCAGTCATAACCTTGAACCAAAACCTTGAACTTTGAACTTTAAACCTTGAACTATTTCTTGTGTCTTTGCTGATCCACGAGTACCGCACCCACGATTATCGCACCGATAATAATCTCCTGAACAAACGTCGGTACGCCGATCATATTGCATCCATTTCGAAGCACGGCCATGAGCACTGCGCCGATCATGGACCCCACTGCACTTCCTTCTCCTCCATTCAGTGAGCCGCCTCCTATAACAACGGCTGCGATGATATCCAGCTCAAGGCCAATCGCAGAAGTAGGGTCCCCTATCGTTAAAGAGCTGAACTGCATCACGGCTGCTATACCCGTCAAGATTCCACATAACGTATAAATGATAATCTTGTAACGGTGTACATTCACTCCACACAATCGGGCCGTCTCTTCGTTTGAGCCAATCGCAAAAACGTATCGACCAAAAATGGTGTGGCGTAACAGCACACTGGATATCCCCATCAAAATGAGTGCAATCCAGATCCCAGGGGCAAATAAAAGCCAGGATGGATCGGGATCGATAAGCATCAGGTTGTTCAGCCAATTTTCAGGTGCTGGAACGGTTTGCTCCATCCCAATCCATTTACCTACTCCCCTCGCTATCTGCATGGTACCCAACGTGACGATGAAAGGGACGATATTAAACCGCGTTATAAATATCGCACTTACGTAGCCCACGAATGCGCAGATCAGGATTCCGGCCATTCCCCCTGCAACAGGCAGCCACAGCCCAGGCTCTCCTTCACCTCTTGCCAGAATCACGGCGACCACAACGGTGCCCAGAGCAATTTGAGAGCCCACACTCAAGTCAATGCCTCTCGATATAATGACAAAAGTCATTCCCAGGGCCGCAATACCAACAATGACGCTTTGCGTCATAATCGTCTTGATATTATAAAAAGAGACGAACTCGGAGGGTGCCAGTACGGCAAAGAAGACAAATACAAAAACCAGCCCCCCAAAAGGGCCGAGGGCCATCAGTGTTTTTCGCAGTCGTTTATCCATCAGGGAGACCAGAAATTAGAATTCAAACACCAACGGTTACTTGAGCCAGGTCTCCAAATCAGGGCTGAGCAGTTCTTGCGATTCTGCTGAGTCAATATTTTCTGGCGTGACAAGCTTTACCCGGGTGTTTTGTTGTGCCTCTACGGTCTCACCTTTAATCACCTTCACTGCAGTTTGGACCCCTTGATAGGCCATAAAGAACGGATCTTGGAGTACCAGCCCTTGAATGTGGCCATCCCTCATTCCCTCTATCAACGATTCACTCGCATCAAATCCAACAAGCTGAATCTCGCCGGCTTTACCCGCCGTCTGCAGCGCACGCAACATCCCCTGCACGGATGATTCATTCGGACAAAATATCCCGTCGACGTCGCCAAATCGGTTCAAGAGGTTTTGCGATACCTGGAATGCTTTTTCAATCGTGGCACCCGCATACTGGTTGTCAACGACAATTTCGATACCGGGTGCAATCTCTCGGATGCGCTCCAAGAATCCTTCTTCCCTGTTCGTTGTGCTGGCAGATCCCTCCTGGTACCGCAGCACGATAATTTTCCCTTCACCTCCCAGGAGTTCCGACAGATGATCGGCAGCCAACGCGCCTCCCAGTCGATTATCCGTAGCTACGAAGCTAGAAATTTGATCCGATTCAAGTCCTGAATCGATAATCACAACAGGAATCCCGCGCCCAATAGCGGACTCGACCGGTTTCACGAGGCTTCTTGCGTCTAACGGAGCCAATACAATCGCGTCCACATTCCGGCTGATAAAGTTCTGTACCACCTGAATTTGCATCTGCCGATCGTCCTCTTTCTGAGGTCCCTGCCAGATGATTTCGGCTCCTAGCTCCGACCCGGCCTTGTTGGCGCCTGCATGGATACTTTTCCAAAATTGATGGCTTGTCCCTTTAGGAATAACAGCTATCTGAAGCGCATCTGCCTCATCGCTGGGCTGGTTATCCGTACATGAGGCGAGGAAGAATACAAGGAGAAGGCAAAGGAGGAGAGAGGAACGGAATGGGATCATCGAAGCATCAATGGCGGGTGAACAGGTAGTTGGCTTTAAACTAGGAAAATTAGTTTAAAAAAGAAGGAGGCCCGGCATGTAAAGATGCCGGGCCTCCAAGATCCCTTTGTCAATTCTTATGTCCCATTGGGACGCCATCCTGAAAGTAGATAGCGGTCAGGTCTTTTTTACTGTCGCCCGGCCTCCGAGCCGGGGTCCATACACCCTTCAATCTTGTTTAAACGTGCATGGATCCCTGATCAAGTCAGGCAAGACACGATAAAGACCCCTTTCTGTCCCCTTGGGACATCTCCCTACAAGGGGAGAATGGTTTTAGGGTGCTTACAGTTTAAAGTAATCCGCATACGCTGCCTTGATCACCCTCTGCACGCGCTCTGATGGTTCATCACGGAGAAGATTGCGTAACCCTTTCATGCTGTTATGGTCACCAATTGCGTGAAGAGCGGATACAGCCATAATTCGATATCCTTCTTTTTGATGACCACTAGCGATTTCAACCAGGTAAGGTACAGCATCATGCAGGTTTACTTTCTCTTGATGATGGGTTGCAAAATAAATGATGTTTTGCAACTCCTGCTCAGAGACATCGCTCACTGGCTTGTCGACTGTATTGGTTAACTGCCGGCCCAGCAAATTCCACCAGGAAGCGCGGCGAGGACGTTCTCCGTCCGTGAGGTACTCGTTGACAAGTGGTTTAGACTCTGAGAAGGATGGTACCTGCGCCCATGCAGTAGCCGGAGCTAGCATTACAAGTGCGATTACTGCTATATAATAACGAACATAATTTTTCATGATGTTCTCCTCTTTTTCAGTTTGTAGATTGGATCGCTCCAAGACTGATCAGGCCCTGGATGTAATCCGGGTTTGATAATCGCTTCAGCCGTGTGCCATAGCGAGGATCAGTACTGAGGAGGGTGTTACGCGATTCTGAAAAACAGTTTCAAAAAGAAAGGGCTTTCAAAAAATTACTTAACAAAAGAAGGGCTTTCTTTATAATAAGTTAATATACTGAAAACGCTTTCTATTCAATACAACCAGATAATCCTGGCGGGTTATCTGGTTGGTTTCGGGTTTCGGGTTATTTTTTGCCTGGGATTTGGGAGTGGGGATAGGATAAGTCGGCACTATAATCTCTCATCCCAGAAATGGAATGGGACGCGCGCAAACTGACCTGTGTTATTCCCACAGTGGGAATGGGGCAAAGACTTTCGTCCGGCTCTCGTTCGGGTTCCGGAATGGGACACACACAATCCGACTTGTCTTATTCCTAATCGGAATGGGACACGCACAAACTGACCTGCTTTATTCCTAATCCGGAATGGGGCAGAGATTTTTCGTCCGGCTCTCGTTCGGGTTCCGGAATGGGACACGCACAATCCGACCTGCTTTATTCCTAATCCGGAATGGGACGTGCACAATCCGACCTGTGTTATTCACACAGTAATATAGCCTCCCCCTATGCCATCTCCTTCTTCTTCCGCTTGTGCGGATCAAGGGCTCGTTTGCGAAGGCGGAAGCTGGCCGGGGTGACTTCGATCAACTCATCCTCCTTGATGAACTCAATCGATTCTTCCAGGGACATACGGCGGGGCGGATGCAGCTTTTCGAACGAGTCCGCCGACGCAGCGCGCATGTTGGTCAGCTTTTTCTCTTTCGTAATGTTTACGTCCAGGTCGTTCTCGCGGCTGTTTTCTCCGACCACCATACCCAGGTATACTTTCTCTGTCGGAGCCACGAACAAAGAGCCGCGCTCTTGCAAGTTTAATACGGCATAGCCGGTTACTTTGCCATTGCGGTCAGCAATGAGCGCGCCGGTTGTCCGGTGAACGATATCGCCGGCCCATGGCTTGAACTTGTCGAACAAGTGTGTTAGAAGCCCGGTCCCTTTTGTATCCGTAAGAAATTGGGTTCGGTATCCGATCAGGCCCCGGCTAGGAATGTCAAATTCCAATCGCACGCGTCCCGACCCGTGGTTGATCATCTTCGTCATGATCCCCTTTCGCTCGCTCAACTTCTGCATGACGTTGCCCATAAACTCTTCAGGAACGTCGATCATCGTCTTCTCAAAGGGCTCGTGGTTCTTGCCGTCGACCTTCTTGATGATGACGCGAGGCGTGCCCACAGAAAACTCATACCCCTCTCTACGCATCTGCTCGATCAAGATGGCCATTTGAAGCTCCCCTCGTCCGTACACCAGGAAGGAGTCCGCATTATCTGTTGATTCGATTCGGATAGCCAGGTTAGATTCTGCTTCTTCCATTAATCGGTCACGCAAGTGACGAGACGTCACGTACTGCCCTTCAAGGCCGCTAAATGGCGAATCGTTGATCCGAAACTCCATCGACATGGTTGGTTCATCGACATGCAGCGGAGGTAGGGGTAGTGGATCCTCAGCGTCGGCTATACTCTCGCCGAGTCCGATACCCGTCATCCCACCAATAGAAATGATCGATCCCGGTCCGGCTTCCGTTACTTCGACCCGGCCCAGTCCTTCAGTTACAAACAAGGCACTGATTTGGGCTTTCTTCTGGGTATCGTCTCGATGGCACAGCATCACATGCTGCCTGTTTCGAACCGTACCCTGCATCACTCTAGCTATCGCGAGGGGTCCGAGATAATTATCCGGCTTCACGTTGGTGACCAGGATCTGCAACGATGCGTCGGGATCACCGGAAGGTGCTGGGATTTCTTCAATAATGGTATCGAGGAGCGGCCGCAAGTCCTTCAGGTCATCCTCCATGTCCAGCTTACACTGCCCGTCTTTTGCGACGGCGTATAAGACCGGAAACTCGATCTGGCTTTCATTGGCGTCGAGATCGATGAAGAGGTCATAGATTTCATTCAACACTTCTTCCGGACGAGCGTCTTGCCGATCTATTTTATTAATGACGACAATCACCGGGAGGTTCAGCTCCAGCGACTTAGACAGCACAAACCGCGTTTGAGGAAGAGGGCCTTCGGCGGCATCCACCAGCAGCATAATCCCGTCCACCATCCGCAAGGTCCGCTCTACTTCCCCGCCAAAGTCGGCGTGACCGGGTGTATCGACGATATTAATCTTGATATCGCCATAGTCCACCGCCGTGTTTTTGGCCATGATGGTAATCCCCTTCTCCCGCTCCAGGTCCATCGAGTCCATGACCCGTTCCTGGACATCCTGATTCGCTCGGAATGTACCACTCTGCCACAACATTGCGTCAACCAACGTCGTTTTCCCATGATCGACGTGCGCGACGATCGCAATATTGCGTAATTTATTTAAAGACATATATTTATTTATTCAACCAGATGAATCTGGTTGGTTTCAGGTTTCGGGTTTCGGGTTTCGGGTTGGTTTTGGGTAAGCGTCCTGCTTTTCAACCCGACACATAGATGAGTCATACCCATCTAACTGATTGCTTAGCAATAAACCAGAAACAGTGGCCATTCTTCAGAACGCCTTGGGTCTTTCGCGTTGGGAGGGCATTATGTTCCGTTTAAATGTTCGTCGTTTGTGGTTCAGGGTTCGGTGTTGTCGTTAGTTCTTTAAAAAAGCACAAACAACAAACGCCAAACACCGAACAACAAACCTTCCTTATTTACGGGAACTCCTAAATACCTAACCCTATATTATCATGTCACAACGATTCATCACCTTGTAAGGAGACACATGGGGAGCCCCAAAAAGTTAACAGAGGAAGAAATATCCGAAGGCCTCAATGCGCTCGACCAGTGGTCGCTAATTGGCGGCAAGCTGCATCGGGAGTATCAGTTCAATGATTTCATTGAGGCCATGGGGTTCATGACCCGCGTTGCGCTGGTCGCCGAGGCGATGAATCATCATCCCGAATGGTTCAATGTGTATAACCGCGTAAAGGTAGACCTGACTACGCACGACGTGGACGGGCTGAGTAACTACGACCTGCAGTTGGCAGCGAGAATGGATCAGTTGGCGGGAGGG
>JAHQVL010000145.1 GCA_019634345.1 Rhodothermaceae bacterium | reverse complement strand
ACTCACGACTCAACTACAAGCTGGAATGCAGAGGCCTACAGGAAACACGCAGAACAGCTTCTCTCAGACAATAAAGTCTCGATTCGTTGGGGTATCTTAGATACCTTGAACATCACAATGCGGGAAGGCTCGCCAGGGCCTACAGTGAACCTCCTGAAAAGCAATTCTAATAAACGCCCTTTCCCGATAGTCGATGCTGGGTGGAAGGTGAATTGAGAGATATCGGTGATTCTCCTGGTGATCCCACCTCTGCTTCACATAGAACAGCATAACTTATCTTTAGCGATTTCGTATCGGCCTTACAACTGAGTTTATGAGAATTGCTTATGCGTCTATTAGCCAGTGTGTTGAAATGGTTCGGGTACGTTCTGGGAGCCATACTTTTTATTTTTCTTACGCTCCTTATTATCCCGGAAAAAGAAGTAGTCCCAGCCATATCCCCTTCTGGGGATACAGCGTACTGGGCGATGAGTGAAGGGTTTAATATTGCGTATCGCTATCTACCCGCTCAAGCTGATTCGGTCAAAACTCCTGTCGTTTATTTGCACGGGGGACCGGGAGGATATATCCACTCTAGTATAGTTGCAACACTCAGCGAACTTACCGCCTTTGGGTATCCGGTATATTTGTACGACCAAAGGGGCTCTGGCCTTTCGGATCGACTTAAAAACTTCAGTGATATAAGCATCGAGAAGCACCTTTCAGATTTGCACGAAATCATCGATGAACAGATCGGAACGGAGCGTGTAATTTTGATGGGGCAATCATTTGGTACCAACTTGATTGCTCATTACGCTGCACGCCATCCAGAACGTGTCGAGAAAATGATTCTGTCATCGCCTGGAAGCCTGTCTCCACCCAGAATGGAACTGGGTAGGTATGTTAGACTGGACTCCCTCTATGCTACTCCTGATTCCCTGGAGTTTATAGAGCCCTTGAATCCATTCACTGAATCCAATCGTGCGGTTTTTAAACCTAAAGCCATTGTCGCGACCACCGGAGCCCTCCTTTTTGACAAAAAGCTAATTTCCGATAAGCAAGTAGACCGCATTCTAAATACAATGGCTTCTAAGTTTACTAAAGGCATGGTTTGCGATGTGGAAAACGTGCAGCCAGAGGAAGGGGGAGGAGGCCTGTATGCGTACATGGCAACGAACAACGACGATGTGCCGGATATTCGAGAAAAGATGAAGTTCATTGAGATCCCTGTTCTGGTTCTTCAAGGTCAGTGCGATTACGTTGGTTTTGGACGAGCCTATGAATACGTTGACCTCTATCCGAATGCCAGCTACACCTTTATCGAAAATGCAGGTCATGAGATCTGGTGGGAAGAAAAAGAAACGTTCCTGCTTAATATCATTAACTTCCTGGAAGCAGGCGGCTCAAGCGAGGCACAGACGAATAGCACCCTCTGATCTTTGAATTTACATCAGCAACTTAATGCAAAGTAGCCCATCTTGGTAAAAAGAAAGACCACAATAACTACTCTTCTTTCCTATGCCAGGGTTTGCATTCAGCAATAAGTATGTTGCTTTATTCCTTCTTATGTCTTTGGGTTTGTCCAATTCTCTGATCGCCCAGGAGGTCGTACACATGGAAGAGGTGCGCATCGAAGGCCCTGAAGTAACCCTGGCCGGCTCATTGTACACTCCAGAGTTTTGTACGTCCGGTTGTCCTGGGATAGTGTTTCTTGGAGGTGGAAGTGCGGATACACGCCAGAACCAGATTCCTTTTGCCGAACGGTTTGCAAAAAAGGGCATTGTCTCCCTCATTTTCGATAAACGAGGAGCCGGCGAAAGTACAGGGGATTATGATTCACGCACCTTCGATAACCTGGCTGATGATGCCGTCACCGCGTTTCATTATCTCGCTAATCGAGCGGAAACCGATGCGGCGAAAACAGGGCTATGGGGTGGAAGTGAAGGCGGTTCCGTTGCCTTGATGGCTGCTGCGCGTACTACAGGTGTAGGATACATTGTAAATCTTGCCGGCCCTGTTCAGTTCTTTCAAGAAGGTTATATGTATGAATTGGCGGCATCCTTGGGTGAAAACGAGACGAGCAATGAATACAGAGAATCGCTCTTACAACTCTGGAAGCACTACTTTGAAGACGCTAAAGACGGAGCCATTGGCGCTGAGGTATTGGCAGACATCAAGCAATGGCAAAGTAAAGCAGACAACATCCATATCCCCCCTGATACAACGGCGTATCCACCTGAACCAGACCCTCATCCTCGGTCATTCTGGTACCTGCACCGGTTAACGATTTTTGAACACCTGGATATGCCTGTTTTGATGGTGTTCGGTGAACTCGATGAGGCGGTTCCACCAGGCATCAATACGAGCATCGTGGAAACGGCTTTTGAAACCCTTGGAAAATCCAACTACGAGATTCATGTATTTCCACGAGCTTCTCATGCCTTTACCACGCTGGAAGGCCAACTTGTGTCAGGGTTTTTTGAAATTCAGATTGATTGGGTGTTGGATCAGGTGCTCTAATCCACAAATCTTACTGCTTTGCTTTTTTTGTATTTAACGGATGCAGTTTGTGCTTTATTTCAAATCGTTGCGATAAATGGGAGGAAAGAGAAAAAACCACGCTAGACATCTCTCTACTCATGCTTGCTCCACTGCTGCTCTCTTTGGGAGAAAGTACCATCAGCCCAAACCTGAGAACGTTTGAGGCCCGCACGTATATTGATATTCAGGCTTCTCCTGAAATGATTTGGGACCACGTTACCAGAGTAACAGAAATAAGTGAAGACGAAGACACTGGTTGGCTAAATAAAGCATTGGGTTTTCCTCGGCCTGTCAAGGCTGAGTTGGATTGCGAAGGAGTAGGCGCCTATCGGGAAGCCATTTTTACTAAAGGCCTCGTTTTCCACGAAACAGTGATTGAGTACGTGGATAACAAAAAGATGGTCTTTGATATAATGGTGAACCCCCATGAAATTCCCTCTACCACGTTGGATGAGCACATTTTAATAGGCGGTGAGTATTTCGATGTGTTGCGCGGTACCTATGAACTTGAGCAGCTTGATAATGGCTTGTATAGACTACATTTGTCCAGCGTGTTCAGCATGAAAACGACCTTCAATTTCTAGGCAGGTTGGTGGGGCAAGTGGATCATGAAAGATATACAACGTAACATCTTGCGCATTGAAAAGAAAAGGGCAGAGAACGCTCTGCCGTGATCGACTCAATGCCGCCGCAGAACGGGGACGGATTGGTACGTCCATGCTCTAAGTAACCACTCCAAAGGTCCGTGTCGGAAGTGCTTCATCCACCATACGCTCATTCCAGCCTGCCCCGCGAAGATAACGAAGGCAAGTAGCAAAAGGCCTGCAGGCTGGATTTTTTCGTAGAGCCCAAGGCCATATCCATTGAAAATTAGGCCGCAAATAAATGACTGCCCCAGGTAATTCGTAAGTGAGAGCCGGCCGGCAGCACGTAAGGCTGACCGGATCCGAGTTAGACGATTTTCTTTGGATGCCCATAGGAGCATCAAGCATAAACAGAAGGTGAATGCCGGTCCTGTAAAAGCAATGTGTGTGGTTGCGAGCGCTGGAACCCATGGATATTGAGGCCCCGCGAGTTCTCCCAGTATGGCTGCTGATGCGTATAGTCCATTTCCCAACACAGCTAGGCCAAGCGCAATGGGGAAGAGCTTAACCAGTGTCGGCCAGTATTCATCGATACAATGAATCAGCTGGATTTTGCCGGCTGCAAGTCCGAGTACGAACATGGCCATGGCTGCCGGCCAGTTATAGAGCAGCAGAAAAGGAGTCACAATAACCCAGTCTACGATTCGCTGGAAAACACTGTCTATCCAGGTGCCCGAATATGCCTGCCTGGCCGACTCCGCGAGTTGAAGTTCTTCTGTAGAAGGGGAGGTCGTACCGGCTCCCCAACCTATAATAAAAAAGGTGCCCCCAGCAACAACCAACATGCTGAGCCCAAATGAGACCAACCGGCGTGAGCTCCATTCGCGCATCCACCACAAAAAAGCACCTAAGATCGAATAGCAAATCAAAATATCGCCATGAAACAAGAAAATGGCATGCAACAAGCCAAAAGCAAAGATGCCTATCAGCCGCCTTCGATATCGTCCTTTTAAGTCGAGTCCTTTTTTGCGGGCGCTCTCCATTTGAACGCTCAGTCCATATCCAAAGAGGAAAGAAAAGAGTACAAAAAATTTGACCTCCCCCAAAAACGAGATCATCCATTGGGCGACCTGGTCCAGTAGCGTTGGGGCAGGCGCCCCGAAGAGATACATCGGGTAGGCAAATGCTGATAGGTTAACTACCAGGATGCCAAGGAGGGCAAACCCCCGAAGGGTGTCCAGGGCATGTATGCGAGGAACTCGCTGAGTATTAGATTGACTTCCGGTAGGGTCCAAAGAAAAAGTTGGTGTTGTGCGCATGTCCATGAATAAGCATCAGGGTCAATAGTATTCGAAAGACAAAAGTATTCGAAAGACAAACTACGGGAGTAAAAGGCCCATCTCGGGTCATTCTATTTGCCCTACTTCGAGGACTTCAGTGGACGTATTGGAAATCGGTTTTGCCTATATTAGTAGACCATTTTGCAATCCGCCATGGCGAAATCCCCTCTCTATTATGAAAAAGCCCCTCCTTTTTCTTGTAATTATTTCCTTTCTGACCCTGCCTGTATCTGGTCAAAAAAAGTGTGACAGAGTTTCTCCTTTGAAGATGCAGTCTGTCATGGACGACGTTGATGCACTTCCTGTTTCTGAAGGCCAAAAAGACTTGTATATCTCCCATATTGAGCAAGCCTTTATTGAACAAGCAGGGTGTGTGATGTCTGATGATGCTTTTGGGGTAGATCAGATTCAGCAAGCTGATGGGGAATTGTATATGGTCATTACAGAAGAGTGGGATGGGGCGTCATGGGTTAACGATGAACGTAATAGATATAGCCATACTGCTGAAGGCCTGGCTGTTTCCAATACATTCCAGATTTGGAACGGAGTTGATTGGGAGAATGATTTCCTGAGTACGTTTGAGTACAATGATGCCGGGCTTCCTGTTGTATCTGTGGGCCAAGTCTGGGAGAATCAAATGTGGATAAATAATGCCCGGCTGCTACGCACTTTTGACGAAAACATGCTCCTTCTTGAATTCACCAGGCAGGAATGGGAAAACGAAGAGTGGGTCAACGAAAGTAATACAATGTATACGTATGACAATGGAGTCAGGACCGTATCGTTGCAACGAAGTTGGGTCGATAGCATGTGGGTGAACTCGACGCAAACCTTAACTGAGTTCGACGATCAGGGGCGTATATTCAGCAATGCATCCCAATTTTGGGATTCCGCTTCAGAGTCATGGAATGAGGTAATACGAACGGATTATGAGTACACTGATACGAGCAGCGTAGCTGTGTTCAGCGGTGATTTCCTCGGCATCGGTATAGCAGAACCAATCATAAGGACATTAACGTTTTTTGACGAAAACGATCGTGAAACGGAATCCATCGTTCAGGACTATCTGAATGGTACCTGGGTCAATGATGTACGGTTTGTTGTGGAAGAACGCAACGCAATCGGTCTACCTACTCGAAATGTAGATTATGCATGGGATGGGGTGAGCTGGGTTCCTACCAATTTGTTTATAGATACGTATGATTCTGACTCCGACCTGCTTACCTCTCTTTTTCAACAATGGGGTGGTAGTACATGGGTGAATGCCTTTCTAACAACACTTTCCTATGGCGTAATTACAACAGGGGTGGCTGATGAAGCACCAGTCCGCTCAATGGATATATCTATTTATCCCACTCCCACCGTGCATGATGTTACCATCGACTTTGATCTGGCCTCGCCAGCAGCAAGGCTAAACGTGGAGGTCTTTGATCTGTTGGGACGTAGGGTAGCTGTTCTGGCTAATCGTTCGTCTTCTGCAGGCCTGCAGCGCCTTCAGTGGTCGGCAGAGTCAGTTCCTGCCGGTCTCTACTTTGTTCGCATTCACGTTGATGGCTATAGCGAGGTCAAGTCGGTAGTGCGGTTGTAATTCAATAGAGTGATTCCTTAGGTAGAGCACAGCGTGTCGAATTTAAGCCAAATTCAACGGTTTGCTGGGATCAATAGTGCTCATCAATTGGTTGCTGCATTTCGCTAAAATCTGCACTGGCTAGACGCATTAGTTCATGTCGAAACAAATTCAAATCACCCTGCCGGATGGATCCGCTCGGCAGGAAGCTGCCGGCATTACCGGCAAACAGATTGCTGACAGCATTTCCGGCCGCCTGGGGCGCGAAGCGCTGGCTGTTGAAGTCAATGGAGAGGTATGGGATCTCAGTCGGCCCATTCTCGACGATGCCTCTATCCGTATTTTTACGTGGAACGATCCGGAAGGTAAAAACGCGTACTGGCACTCCTCTGCTCACTTGATGGCAGAGGCGCTAGAATCGCTGTATCCGGGCGTGAAGTTTGGAATAGGGCCTGCCATTGATAATGGATTCTATTATGACGTCGATTTAGGCGATAAGAAACTCACCGCTGATGACCTGCAAGGGATTGAAAATAAGATGCGTGAGCTGGCAAAGAAGCGTTCAATCTACACCCGGCGAGACGTACCAAAGCAGGAAGCCCTCGCCTATTTCTCTGAGAAAGGGGATGAGTACAAGCTGGAGTTATTGGACGGCTTGGACGATGGCTCCATTACGTTCTACGAACAGGGTGATTTTGTGGATCTTTGCCGTGGCCCCCATATCCCGGATACAGGCAGGATTAAAAACCCCAAATTGCTGAATATTGCCGGCGCGTATTGGCGTGGCGATCAGAGTCGGGCACAACTTACTCGGCTGTATGGAATCACGTTTCCAAAGAAAAAAGAGCTGGATGAGTATCTGGAGCGGTTAGAACTCGCGAGGCAGCGCGATCACCGTAAGCTGGGGAAAGAGCTAGAGTTGTTTACCTTTAGTGATAAGGTAGGCCCTGGGCTTCCCATGTGGCTTCCTAAAGGAGCCATCTTGCGGGAGACCCTCGCCGGCTTCCTAAAGAAAAAGCAATTGGAAGGGGGATACCAGCCTGTTGTTACTCCCCATATTGGCCGCTTGGATTTGTATCGAACCAGTGGACACTATCCGTACTACAGCGACAGCCAGTTTCCACCTATGTTGGAAGTGGAAGGCGAGGAAGAGCAAGGGTATCTGCTAAAACCCATGAACTGCCCGCATCATGTGATGATCTATGGCGAAGGCCTTCGGTCTTACAGAGAACTACCGGTCCGATACGCAGAATTCGGTACCGTATACAGGTACGAGCAATCCGGAGAGTTGGGTGGACTTACTCGTGTTCGCGGGTTTACTCAGGACGACGCCCATATTTTCTGTACACCTGAGCAAGTCAAGGATGAGTTCAAAGGGGTTATTGACCTTACGCTGGCTGTGCTGGGAGCCCTGGACTTCAAGGATTATAAGGCCCAGATCTCGCTTCGCGATCCAGAGAATAAGGACAAGTACGTAGGTAGCGAGGAGCTTTGGGATCATGCCGAACAGGGCATTCGAGAAGCTGCTCAGGAAATGGAACTGGATGCCGTTGAAGTGGCCGGCGAAGCTGCGTTCTATGGGCCTAAATTGGACTTTATGGTCAAGGATGCCCTGGGTCGTGAATGGCAATTGGGTACGGTTCAGTTGGACTATAACCTGCCAGAGCGATTTGACTTAACCTATGTGGGAGAGGACAATGAAAAACACCGGCCTGTTATGATACACCGCGCACCCTTTGGTTCTCTCGAGCGGTTTATCGGGGTACTTATTGAGCACTGCGGAGGTAACTTCCCCACGTGGCTGGCTCCCGTACAGGTGAAAGTGATTCCGATTTCCCAAGATCTCTTCGGCTATGCAGACGAAGTGAATCAACAATTACGAAGTGTTGGTTTTCGATCAGAAGTAGATCATCGGCACGAAAAAATTGGGTATAAAATTCGTGGCGCCGAAGTTCAAAAGATTCCTTACATGCTGATTCTTGGCAAGAAAGAACTCGAAGGCAACACCGTTTCTGTGCGTAAGCACGGCGCCGGAGCACAAGAAACCAGTTCTCTCGCCGAATTCATCACCAGGATTCAGGCAGAAATCCACGAGTCAATGAACCAATAGTAGGTAAGAAGTAAGGAAAAGATTTCGTAGATTCTAATTCAATCCCTAACGCCCTTTGGTTGTTAGGGATTGGTTTCTGGTTTCTCGTTTCTGGTTTCTTGTTTCTTGTATGCTCGCTAGTGCGTTTAGAATAACCAGAAACGAGAAACCAGAAACCAGAAACCACCCAAAAGATTCTTTTGGGTGCACCCAATATGTCCGGAACCCGAAATAATTGGTTGCGTGAGAGTAACCCCTCTTGATTTTTTGTTCACTTTATCTTAATGAACGTAATACTTATAGAGTCTCATAGATTCTAAAAGCACTATTTTGTACAACTAAACGGAATAAGAACCATCGCAAAACAACGAGTACGAATCAACTCTCAGATAAAAGCTTCAAAAGTTCGTGTAGTAGATCCAGGTGGGAAACACGGTATCTACCCTCTTGAAGAAGCTCTGGCCTTAGCTGACAATTACAACCTGGATCTTGTAGAGATTTCGCCCAACGCAGATCCACCGGTATGTAAGATTATCGATTATGGTAAATATCGATACGAGCAGCAGAAGAAAGAGAAAGAACAGCGGAAGAAGACACACAATGTATCCCTTAAAGAGATTCGCTTTAGACCCCGTACGGATACGCATGATTTCGAGTTTAAAACAAAACATGCACGTCAATTCCTGGGCGACGGTAATATGGTGAAAGCCTGGGTTCAGTTTAGAGGCCGTGATATTCTCTATAAAGAACACGGTAATGAACTCTTGAAACGGTTTATCAAAGAATTAGAGGACGTTGCCCGCGTAGACCAACCACCAAGAATGGAAGGCCGCCGCATGACGGTTATTCTCTCGCCAATGAAGAAAAAAGGCTAATTTTAGCCTTTTTTCTGTTCAATGTTCAATGTTCAAAGTTCAACGTTAGATTTTTAAGAAACGGTAAAAACGAACCTTGAACCTTGAACTTTGAACTTTAAACTCAAAAACAGGAAACGTATTCCTGTTTTTGTGCGTATAGGGTCAACTTTTCGCGAATGACATGGTTTGCCCTTTTTGTGCAAATCTGCAGATGAAAGTTAAGAGTTATGCCTAAAATGAAATCAAATAGCGGTGCTAAGAAGCGTTTTAAGACCACCGGAACGGGTCGTCTGAAGCGTGGAAAGGCATTTGCTAACCACATTTTGACAAAGAAGTCGCAGAAACGCAAGCGCAATCTGAGGAAGAAAGGATTGGTAGATGCCGTGGACGAACCACGCATGAAGCGCATGATTGCGTCGTAATCGTTTGAATGTGAGTGGTCAGTAGGGCCCATCGTAGAACAAGAGTGTTATGCCACGAGCAAAAAATAGAGTCGCCTCAAGAAAAAGAAGAAAACGAATCCTGAATTTAGCAAAAGGATTCTGGGGGCGCAGAAGCAAAGTTTATACAGTAGCTAAAAACGCAGTAGAAAAATCACTGCAGTATCAGTATCGTGACCGCCGCCAGCGCAAGCGCCAGTTCCGTCGGCTTTGGATAGCCAGGATCAATGCTGCGGCACGCCTGAATGGTACAACATATTCCCGCTTATTGGGTGCGTTGCGGAGGTCTGAGGTGCGATTGAATCGCAAAGTGTTGGCTGACTTAGCCGTACACGATCCAGCAGCTTTTGCGAAAGTAGTTGAGCACGTATCCAAGTAATCCGAGCTTATGCTCATAGCGGCGCGTGTTAATCCCGTCCCTGTGTCACAGGCGAGGCGGGATTTTTTTGTTTTACTCCACGACTGATAATTCATTCATGTAATGCTTGACATCTTTGATCAATTACGTAAAGAAATCGAAGAAGCAGTAATCGACACCAAAGAAGCTGTTGAGGATTTTCGGGTTTCCTATCTGGGGCGTAAAAACGGCCGGTTGAAAGCGCTGTCTGAAAAGATGCGTGATATTGATGTGGCCGATCGCCCCGTATTTGGGAAAAATATCAATGCGTTAAAGGACCTGGTAAACAACCGGCTGGATCAGGCTCAACAACTACTGCGCAGTTCTGGCAGCAAAAAAGGGAAAACGATCGACCTCACGCTGCCCGGGCGGAAGCCCGATCTGGGGTCTTTACACCCTCTTACACAAACAGCAGAAGAGATTCAGGGGATTTTTACCGCATACGGATTTACGATTGCCGAAGGCCCTGAAATTGAAGATGACTGGCATAACTTTACATCCCTGAATTTCCCTGAGGATCATCCAGCACGGGATATGCAGGACACGTTCTTTCTGCGCGAAAAATCGGTCGACATAGATGCCGCTGTGTTGCGAACCCATACATCACCCGTACAAATTCGTGTGATGAAGTCTTCGCAGCCCCCGATCCGAGTGATCGCCCCTGGTAGGGTGTACAGGAATGAAACCATTACGTTTAAATCCTACTGTGTATTCCACCAGGTCGAAGGCCTCTACGTCGATGAAGGCGTGAGCCTGGCAGATCTCAAGCAGATTCTACACATGTTTGCTCGTGCGATGTTCGGTGAGGATGTCAAAACGCGTTTCCGCCCAAGCTTCTTCCCGTTTACAGAGCCGAGTGCTGAATTTGATGTTTGGATGCCTAACAAGGACCTGCCAGCGGGTGGCCGATGGTTGGAAATCTTAGGCTGCGGAATGGTTGACCCGAACGTGCTGGAAGCTGTGGGAATAGACTCTGAGCGCTATACCGGGTATGCCTTTGGCATGGGGGTAGAACGGATTGCTATGCTTCGATATGGCATCAAAGACTTACGGATATTCTATGAGAACGATGTCCGTTTCCTTGAACAATTTTAGTTGCGACGCACAATGAATCTGAGTTATAACTGGTTAAAAGACTACGTTGATCACCAGCTACAACCTGAAGAACTGTCGGATTTGCTGACGATGAGTGGGCTGGAGGTAGAGGGCGTTGAGGTCATTGGAAATTCGATGGAAGGCGTTGTAGTCGGTCACGTATTGTCGGTTTCGAGGCATCCTAATGCAGATCGGCTTTCCTGCTGTGTAGTTGATGTAGCCGGCGAAGAGCCTCTGCCTATCGTCTGCGGTGCACCCAATGTGGCTGCCGGGCAACGTGTACCCGTTGCGACGGTCGGGACGCGGCTCATGCTTCCAGGCAGGGAAAATCCGGATGAGAAAGTGGAAGTAAAGATTAAGAAGTCCAAGATTCGTGGAGAAGAATCAAGAGGGATGATCTGTGCAGAAGACGAACTGGGACTGTCCGACAATCATGATGGCATCATGGTGTTAGACGGAGAAGCAAAAATAGGACAGGCTTTCTCCAGTTATCTTGAGGAGCGGTCACTCTCTTTTCAGGACCATGTCATTGATGTCAGCATCACACCGAATAGGCCGGATGCAATCAGTCATATTGGAGCGTCAAGAGATGTTGCGGCAATTGTAAATACGCCATTGCTGTATCCTGAGGTTGACGTTCCGAATTCTGGTGGAGACGCACAAAGCTTGATTGATGTCGAGATCGAAGCGCCTGAAGCATGCAGGCGTTATGCTGCGATGGTGGTACAGGGGATTACCGTTAAAGAATCCCCCGCATGGCTAAAGCAACGGCTCACAGCCATTGGCTTGCGCCCACGAAACAACATGGTCGATATCACCAATTACGTGATGTATGAGTGCGGCCAGCCGCTCCATGCCTTTGATTACGATCAAATTGCCGGTAAGAAGATCATTGTGAGGTTCAATAAGGGCGGCGAAAAATTTACCACCCTTGATAGCAAAGAGCGCGAACTGCCGGATAATACGTTGATGATTTGTGATGGGGATCGCCCTGTCGCACTCGCCGGCATCATGGGAGGGGAGAACTCGGAAGTCACCGATCAAACGGTAAACGTGCTGATCGAGAGCGCCTACTTCGACCCTTCTACCATCCGGAAAACAGCAAAGGCACTTTCGTTGCAGACGGACGCTTCGTATCGATTTGAAAGAGGAGTGGATTCGAACGGACAAGTATGGGCCGCTGCACGTGCTGCTGCGCTAATGGCCGAACTTGGCGGCGGTACAATCGTGTCCGGAGTGCAAGATGAACACCCTTCTCCGATAACGCCTCCCGTGGTCGCCGTGCGTCATAAGCGTATCGAGACCATCGTTGGTCGGAAGATCGACGCAGAGGAAGTGGTCCGTTTGTTATCAAGTATTGGGTTCAAAGTGGAAGACAAGGGCGGTTCGTACACGTGTGCTGTCCCCAGCTTTAGGCCCGACGTTGAGCGGGAGATTGATGTAATTGAGGAGGTTGCTCGGCTTTCTGGATATCACAACATTCCGGAACCGGCTCATACAGTGGTACCTAGCTTGACTCCGCGTGTTAATCCTGAACTTGTGTTACGCAGGCAGGTGAAGACCTTGTTGCTCGGGCTTGGATTCCGGGAAACGTACACCAATAGCATGCTTCGTAAAGAAGTAGCAGAGACGTTTAATGTACCTGTCTTAACAGGAGGGGAAGGAGACGTTGTTGAAACGCTGAAGCCCATTTCTCAAGAAATGGCTGCCCTTCGGCCTTCTTTGCTTCCTGGACTTCTGAGTGTGATTGGATACAATCAGAATCGGGGGCAGCGTTCATTGCGCCTCATGGAGTTTGGAAAAGTGTTTCAGGCCGGCATGGATTCGAATGCATTTGTGCCTGGCTATAAAGAACATACGTCTCTTATTCTGTGCATGTGTGGGCCGCTTGAGCAGGTTCACTGGAGTTCTTCTGTTAAAAGCGTGACGTTTCATGACCTGAAAGGGGTAGTTGAAGCCTTGCTCCAGAACTTGTGTGGCGATGCCGTCGAAATGAAACCCGTATACGACGAGACTCCCGTTACAGCGTATCATTTAGCTCTCGAAGTGAAAGGCACACCTGTTGGAGTGATTGCTGCCGTTTCCGAGTCACAGCAAAAGGCGTACAGTTTGAGAGACCCGGTTTATGTTGCAGAACTAAATTGGGGTGCCCTCTTGCCGCACCTCAAATCGCCAATCTCCATCATGTTCAGCGAATTTAGTCGATTCCCTGTTGTGGAGAGAGACTTGGCCATTCAGATTGATCAAAGCCAGGCT
Organism: Rhodothermaceae bacterium; assembly: GCA_019634345.1. Lineage (GTDB taxonomy): Bacteria > Bacteroidota > Rhodothermia > Rhodothermales > JAHQVL01 > JAHQVL01. The sequence continues at coordinate 8,847 of JAHQVL010000145.1, read as the reverse complement.
GTTGGAGACCTCATGCAAGACATGGAGCGAGCAGGGGGTAAGTTACTCAAGCACATTCATGTTTTTGATGTGTATGAGGGCGAGCAAGTAGAAACCGGGAAGAAGAGTATCGCGTTTGGCCTGCGATTTGGAGCAGGCCGAACACTAAAGGATAAAGAAGTTGATCGAAGTGTAGAATCGATCGTGAAATCACTGAATAAGAACTTTGGTGCTGAACTTCGCAAATAGATTGTTATATTAAAAGGAAATAGATACTTACCTGCTGCTAATTGCAAGTAACAGGAAGTCATGTTTAACGCTGAGGAATTGAAGCAGGGCGTTTTCAACTGGGAGTATCGGTACATGGAGACAGCTGAGAACAAGAGTTCAGATGATAATGCGGATGCGAAAGAGCATCCGAAAGAGAAAAAAGAGGACGGTTCAACGGAAAATACGGCCGTTTTGAGTACTCGTTCGCTCAGAAAACTACGCAGCCGTGTAGAGCGCGCAGCTCATGAGTTGCGTGTACTCAGGGAAGAGAATACGTCGCTTCAGGAGCGCGTCGCTGAATTAGAAGCTATTTCAGCAGAAAAAATACCTGAAGGCAATGCCTTTTTCTTGGAGTCTGATCCCGAGTCTGTTAAACGAAAAGTAGAAGGGTTTATACAAGCGATTGATCGGTATCTGGATGATGCGGATGGGGCTTGATCATGATCATGGAAAAGTCTGTAAGAGTACATATTCTTGGAAAACCCTACACACTCCGCGTTGCGGCTGAGGACGAAGAAATCACGCGTGAGATCGCTGCTTATGTGGATGGGAAACTGACTGCTTTTCGTAAACAATTCCCCAAGCAAGACGATGTGACTACGGCAGTTATTGTAGCCCTGGCGTTAGCAGAGGAATTATTCACCCTCCGTGAGAAAACAGATTCCATGCACGATAACACCAATAAGGAACTAGACAGCCTATCTGACCTCCTTGAAGCCGTACTAACTTCCACCAACGGCACCCAGCAAACCGAAACCCCCTCAGAAGGAAGCAAATAAAGCCCTTCTAACACCTCTATATCTCACGTTTCGTGTTCTCTTAAGGCCCCAAAAACAACCCGAAACCCGAACCCCGAAACCCGAAGCGTAATCACGACCTCCTCATGATTACTCATATTATCCTTGACAGTAGCTTTTTTTGAAAAAATTTGATTGTTTTAGGTATAGTACCCTTAATGGTAAATGAACGATAATCGTGATGAATTTGCCTCTTGAGGTTACACCGGAACATGTTTTTTATTTGCATTACTATTTTTTAAGTGCTGGAACTGCTTAGGTGTGGTAGGATATAAACGATACTTGTCCTGTAAAGGGCAATAAGTACCGACTCGGCGTTCACATATAAGAACTTTACAATAACTCTTATAGGGAGCCAATCTTCAGGTTCAGACGACAGGCCTCAACCCTTTAGGGTTTCCTGGCATCTGCCAGGGACCGTGGAAGTTGAAAGAAACTGAGCGGCGCCCACTGTGTGATGAAGAAGTTCTTCATATATTCCGCGGCGGGTTGGTACACGCTTTACAAGTAATGCCCCGGTGTGGCCCACACGTTTGGGTGGAACCCACCGGGGCATTTTTATACATAACCGGTATGCATTATGGATGTATCGACGGTATTTGGAGGCTCTCCAGTCGTTACCGCGGTCTTGTTAGGTATAGCGATAGGGTTAGGAATACTTGTAGATCGGTTCATTCTTGCTCGTACTTCAAAGAGTAAAATTGCCCAGGCCCGCCTTGAGTCTAAACGACTACTCGAAGAAGCTGAACAGGATGTTGAGAGAATACGCGCTGAACGAATAGACAAGGTGGAAGAAGCGCTACGTGAGCGAGAGGAGGTGCTTGAAAAAGAAAAGGCCGAAAACCGCCGCCTGATTCGGCGATCAAAAGAGAAATTAGAAACTCGACAGGAAAAGATAACCCGCCGCGTTTCTCGCCTTGGCGAGAGAGAAAAGATAGTACAAAAAGCCTCGGAAGCCCTGGATTTACTGAGAAAGGAGGCGAAACAAACCCACCGTGAAGCTGAACGATTACGACGCATCGTCGTTCGTGCCGAGGAAGAAATGAAGACGAAGAGGGACCTCCTGGAGGAACTCAAAGCAAGCAATGAAACGGAACGTTCGCATATTGAAAACGAACGAGAAGAATTACGCACCACCCTTTCCGATCAGTTGAGGAAACTGGAATCCATCACGGGCATGACGCCGAAAGAGGCTCGGGCAGAGATGATGGAACGGTTTATTGAAGAAGTAAAGCTTGAAGCCGCTGCCTCAGTGAAGGAAATCCGCGACGAAGCCAAGCTGAAAGCGAACCGGGAAGCAAAGAAGATCATTCTGTCTGCGATTCAGCGTACAGCCGCTTCGCACGCTATTGAGAACACGGTTTCGGTGGTAAATATTCAATCCGATGAGATGAAAGGCCGCATTATCGGCCGGGAGGGGAGGAATATCCGAGCGTTTGAGGCAACCACTGGCATTGAGGTGATCGTAGATGACACACCGGAAGCCGTGATTCTATCAGGCTTTGACCCCATCCGTAGAGAGGTAGCTCGAATCTCCTTGTTGCGCCTCATTCAAGATGGTCGTATTCATCCGGCTCGTATTGAGGAAGTTGTTGAGAAGGTGCGTGCCGAAATGGACGAAGAGCTTATCGAGATTGGTGAGCGAACCGTGATCGATCTCAATATGCATGGGATGCACCCCGACCTCGTGAAGTTGATTGGGCGCATGCGGTACCGGACAAGTTATGGACAAAACTTATTGTCCCATTCGATTGAAACAGCTCATATTGCTTCGATGATCGCGGCTGAGTTGAACTTGAACACGGATAATGCCCGCAGAGCTGGATTATTGCACGATATCGGCAAGGTTGTAGAAGACGAAATCGAGGACCCGCACGCGATCGTTGGGATGGAGATGTGCAAAAAGTACAAGGAGCATCCCGATATCTGTAATGCTGTTGGAGCTCATCATGACGAAGTTGAGATGAACTGCTTGATTGCACCCATCGTGCAGGCGGCAGACGCGATTTCAGGTGCTCGGCCAGGCGCACGTAGAGAAGCCCTTGAATCGTATATCAAGCGTTTGGAGAAACTGGAGGACCTTGCAAGATCCTTCAAAGGCGTTGAACGAGTGTTTGCCATTCAAGCCGGCCGTGAAGTACGTGTGATCGTCAATAATGACGTGATTTCCGACACAACGGCTGAAATGCTTGCAGTGGATATCTCGAAAAAAATTCAGAGCGAACTCCAGTATCCGGGCCAGGTTAAGGTTACGGTGATTAGGGAGGTTCGATCGGTCTCCTACGCGAAGTAGTTGCCGTACTCACCATAGAGACATTATCCAAAAACGCATCCTAATGATGGCGTAAGGCCTGTGTTTTTATTTAAACGCTTAGGTATGCTTGTGCAAAGTATCTTGTTTTTTGCGTTATAAGCTTCAATACCCCCAAAAATAGCGGCTCCTGTTTATTTTCGACCCTGTTTTCCACCTTTCCCTGAATGTGGTAGAAGCTTTTTCCAAAAGATTTATACTTTTCTCTCTGTAGGTATGAAGGAATATGCGATATCTAATCGGAGTATTCCTCTACAGAATTGAACGCCAAAATCCTCCCGATTACTCAACGCATGGATGATGTGTTACACCATCTTTGTGTTGTATAGTATTTTGTTGCAGGAGTAGTACCCTGCATAGCCCCCCTGATTGATCAAAACTGCAAGTTTCTTCTTTTAGGTGTGTGCTATGCTTAGTTACAAACGCTTACAACTCACCCTACTATTGAGTATGGTTCTCGCGGCAATACCGCTGAGCCAGGCTCAAGGACAGATGGTGTTTTCGGACATCGCACTGTCTGCTGGGGTAGGTTCAGAGTCCTACGACAGCTCGTCCCGGCACGGGTTAGGGATTATCTGGATCGATTATGACAACGACGGGTTTCCCGACCTCTTCGCAAGCAATGGGGCCGGTTCGCCATCGCATCTCTATCATAATGAGGGAGATGGTACCTTTACAAATGCGGATGCCCTCATTCCTTCAATTACGATTGAGGCAACAAGCGCTATGTTCGCCGACTATGACAACGACGGCGACAAAGATATTTACTTAATGGCTGCTGGAGGCGATCTCCTCGCTTCTGACGGCGAACTCAATTTGCTCCTGCAAAACCAATGGGTTGAAAATGGAAACCAGATTATTTCTGGTCAGCCTCTTTTCATCGACGTAGCTGCTGCTGCAGGCGTTGATAACCCATCTAGCGGCGGTGCAACTGCAGGCTACGACAGCTATACTGGTGCCTGGATCGATTATGATCGCGATGGGTGCATCGACTTGTTCGTTGGTACCATGGTTTGGGATCAAGCAGGGCTTGATACAAACACAAACTTCCTCTACAAAAACAACTGTGACGGTACGTTTACAGATGTAACACTTTCAAGCGGTGTTGATACAGGGGATTCAAACGACTTACGTCCAACACTCGCTTTCTTCGGTGGGTTGCTAACCCCTGGAGATATCGACCCAGATCTCTACGTGGTTAACGTACACGATGCATCTCCTTTCCATCATGACCTTATCTATAGCAACAATGGAGACGGTACATTTACCGAATTCAGCTCAACCATGCCTACGTTCGGTGACGACACCGGTGCGGGTATGGGGACTGCAGTAGGTGATATCGACATGGATGGCGACTGGGATATTTACATCTCGGACCTGCCTAATCCGCCTGTAGAGCCGGTACAGGAAGGGAATGCCCTCTACATGGGTAATCCTGATGGCACATGGAACGAAAACGAAGCACCTGCGCGCGGCGTCGCTTCTTTCAGTTCCTGGGGCGCCAACTTTGCCGACTTTGACATGGATGGAGACGAAGACCTCTACGTAGGTGTTATCGCTCCGGATCCGCTCAATGAAATGCTCTTCGAGAATGACGGCACAGGTGACTTCACCGACGTCTCTTCAACGTCTGGCATGGAGACGCTACACGAAGCACGCGGTACTGCAGTAGCTGACTTCGACCGAGATGGTGACCTTGACATCGCTCAAGTGAACCTAAACGGACGTATTAATCTCTACGAAAACATTACCTCAACGACAAACAACTATATCGCATTTGAACTGGATGCAACCGTAAGTAATGCCTCTGCAATCGGTACGCTTGTAGAACTGACAGACGGTGGTGTTACCCAGATGCGTCAAATCAACGGCGGTGCAAGTGCACACTCTCAAGACGACCTGATCGTGCATTTTGGTGTTGGCTCTGATACGAATATCGACGAAGTCAAAATCTCATGGCCTTCAGGCATCGTTACTACGCTCACAAATGTAGGCGTTAACCAGCTGATGGCTGTAACAGAAGAAGCTGTAGCTCCAAGTTCTCTGTTCACCGAAGTTTCTGGCGCAGCCGGTGTTTCTGTACTTCACGATGCAGGCAGCCTTAGCGACATGGGCATCGGATCTGGCGCCGCATGGTTTGACTATGATGGTGACGGAGATCAGGATCTCTATATGACTATGCGTACGGGCGCAAACCTCTTGTTCCAGAATAATGGCGGTACATTCACGGAAGTTGCTGCTGCTGCTGGCGTTCAAGATGCGACACATGATGGTTCTGGTGTTGCTGCTGCGGACTACGACAACGATGGCGACAAAGACCTCTATCTCGCAAACAGTGATGAGGACGTGTTCTTCGAGAACAATGGAGACGGTACGTTTACCGATATCACCGCTGGTTCTGGCCTTGAAAATTCTGGTGACCGCCGAGGTACTTCCGCATCTTGGGGAGACTTTGACCGGGATGGTCTACTCGATCTCTATGTTGCAAACCATGAACCCATGGTTGGGTCCGGCGTGCCTCTAGATAATACACAGGCCCAAGATTACCTCTACGTAAATAACGGTGACGGTACCTTTACTGATGTATCTTCTCATCTTGGCGTTGCTCGTGAAGGACATAGCTTTATTGGTTCTTTCACAGACTACGACGACGATGGCGACCTTGACATCTTCAAAATCAACGACTGTCCATTTGACGATTCTGCTCAATTCCGACTGTTCAGAAATGACGGCGGTACCGATGCAGTTACAGATTGGACATTCACCGAAGATTCTGCAAACATGAACGCAGACTGGTGCCAGAATGGGATGGGTATCGCAGTAGGTGACTATGACCGTGATGGTGATTTTGACTACTACGTTTCAGATAACGGATCTGACGGTACGGTACCTGTTGGTCAGAAAGGCATCGCCGGTACTACGCTTCTCCGCAATGATGGCACCCAGTTTACCGAAGTATCTGTCACTGCAGGTGTTGATTCTCGCGAATGGTCGTGGGGAGCGAACTTCTTCGACTTCGATCTCGACGGCTACCAGGATCTCTACCTGGCTGCTGGCGCCATGAACACGTTTGATCCAACGCCTTCTCAAATCTGGCAAAATGATGGCGACGGCACGTTTACTAACGTGAACGCCTCTAGCGGTGGACTGGATGACGACGAACGAACCCGTACCAGCGTTTATGCTGACTATGATGGTGACGGTGACCCAGACATGTTCTTGGTTAACTATGCTGGAAACACCAAACTCTTCCAGAATAACAACAACAACGGTAACAACTGGTTAATCGTTGACCTGCAAGGTACTACGAGTAACCGCGATGGTATCGGTTCTAAATTAGAACTGACTACCACCGATGGTGTCACGCAACACTACGAGACACGCAGTGGTTCAAGCTTGGGTGGTGGTGATGACATTGGAGCCTACTTCGGATTTGGTTCTGCGTCTATCACAAGCCTCACAGTAACATGGCCTTCTGGTACAGTTCAAACTGTTACTCCAGGTATCAACCAACGTGTTTTGGTTGTTGAAGATGGGGGAACAGGAGGTTCTACACTGGCAGCTTCACCAACGAGTGTTGACTTCGGTCAGGTAGAAGAAGGGTCTTCTTCAAGCCCTGTAGCCGTTACATTGACCAACGAAGGTGTTGATGCAATCGATGTAACGGATGTTAGCATCTCTGGTGCTGATGCATCTGAGTTCAGCCATGACTTCGGTAGTACAGTTACCATTCCTGGCGGCGGAACGTCAACCGTTAACGTAACCTTCAGTCCTGTTGCCTCTTCTGCTCCACAATTGGCAGGTACAGTTCTGTACCGCGTCAACGCTGCTGGATCCGTTGTTGAAGACTGGACCGAAGATAGCGTGACAAATCCGTCTACTTACGTAAACGATACAGCAACAACGACGCAGTCAACATCTGACGTTGTAACGTTTGATACGTCAGTTCCTGCCGGAACTCCGATGGAAATCTTCCAGACCAGCCGTAAGGATGCTGCGAAAGCAGATCCAAACATGGAATGGGACTTCCCTGTAACTTCTGGCGATACACTGACTGTTCGCCTCTTCTTTGCAGAGATCGTTCGCTGTCAAACGGGTGGTCACGTATTTGATGTTGTCATCGAAGACGTCACTGTTCTTGAGGAATACGATCCTCATGCTGAGCTCGGTTGTAACGTAGGTACGATGAAAGAATTCGAAGTCATCATTGGCGACGACAATCTGGACATCGACTTCCCATTGGGTGCCTCAAACAGACCTTCACTGATCTCAGCGATCGAAGTAGCTACCAGTGGTGGTAGCGGCGGTTCTGCAGTTACTAAGAATGCAGACATGACCATCGATCACACTGGGCTTAATGCTTCATTGACTGTATCTCTAACTGGTGAAGCGACTTCTGATGGCGGAACGCCAACAAACGAAGCGCCAACAGCAGCGTTTAGCTTCAGCCCAACAGACCTCAGTGTTGCGTTTACCGATGCAAGTACCGACAGCGACGGAAGCGTTGTTTCCTGGAGTTGGGACTTCGGTGATGGAAACTCATCTTCTGATCAGAATCCAACACACGCATATGGTGCATACGGCACGTATACTGTCGAACTCACTGTAACTGATGACGACGGGGCTACAGGAACTGCAAGTCAGTCTGTAACACTCTCTGATCCTAATGCAGACGGTGCATTCATTGAAGAAGCAGGTATGATCGTGATGGAAGCAGAAAACTACCATCAGTCTATCGACCGTGGCGATCACAGCTGGTCAAGCAACACAGATAATGCTGGATTTAGCGGTGCATCTTCCATGCTCATCGGTCCTGATGACGATACCATCATTACGGCAGATGTAACTACAACGTCAGCTGAGCTGTTGTTTGATGTCGACGTAACCACAACAGGCGATTACTACATCTGGGTTCGCATGTGGGCGACCGACTCTGACGCAAACTCTGTGTTCGTAGGTGCCAATGGTGCACTTAATGCATCAACTAAAGGACTCCAGACCCAGACGCTAGGAGAATGGATCTGGTTACGCGATGCACGCGGTGGCCAGGCACTGACGCACAACCTGGGATCAGCCGGCGCACACACCATCAGTGTATGGATGCGTGAAGACGGAACGATCGTCGACAAAGTCGTTGTTACCAACGATGTCGACTTCGTCCCATCGGGCGAAGGACCAGCTGAAAGTCCACAAGTAACTGCTCCTGCTACATCAGCTAAAGCGAATGCAGATGAGTTCAGCAAAGCAGGAATTGCTGGGGATGAGGTTCAGCTTCCAACTGAGTACGCACTCAATGGAAACTATCCAAACCCCTTCAACCCAACAACAACCATCAGCTACGATCTTCCAGAAGCATCCAGCGTGCGTCTAGAAGTCTACGACATGATGGGCCGTCGGGTAGCAACGCTTGTAAACGCCGAACAAGGTGCAGGCAGCTACGAGACAATCTGGAATGCACGAAACGATGCAGGGTCTCCTGTTGCGAGTGGT
>JAHQVL010000014.1 GCA_019634345.1 Rhodothermaceae bacterium | reverse complement strand
GGTGTGAAAACACCTCTCCGCAGCCTGCAGAAGCCAGTGAAGTGATGTTAGACCGTGTGGGGGTTGGGTTGTTTACGATCCCGTTATTGTTGGAGCAGGATTTCACCGGGACGTTAAAGAAACTGGCTGATATAGGGTATAAAGAGGTCGAATTGTATGGGCCGTATGAGTATACCGCACAAGAGACCAAGGACGCATGGGCAGGCCTAACCGGGCAATTGGGATTTAGCGGGAGTGGGTATTTTGGCCACACACCTAAAGAGGTCCGTGCAATCCTTGATGATCTTGGTTTGACGTCTCCATCCATGCATACGGATCTTATAACGCTTCAAACTAACCTGGACGCTGTGATTGAGGCGGCGCAGGTTATTGGCCATAAGTATGCCGGCATCCCGGCCATTCCTGAACCAGAGCGGCCTGATTTGGATGGCTACAAACGGGTTGCTGATCAATTTAACGAGATCGGCATGAAGATGAGCGAAGCCGGCATTAAGCTCCTCTACCACAATCACGGGTACGGTCTCTCTGAGACGGAGGGCGAGATTCCCTTTAAGATGCTTCTTAACCGTACAGAGCCCGATTATGTAGCGATGGAAATGGATATCTACTGGATGACAGCAGGTAGGGCCGATTCTGTAGCCTACTTAGAAGAATTCCCTGGCCGGTTTAAACTCATGCATGTGAAGGACATGACCGAAATCGTCCATTTCGAAGGCGATGGAAGCACTCCGATGGAGTGGATGCCTTTATTCCAGTACATGGCCGATGCCGGCGATGGCGTGTTGGATCTCGCATCTATCCTGTCCGCTGCAAGACGTAACGGTGTAGATCATTACTACCTCGAGCGCGACATGGCCGCCGATCCTGATACCACCCTCCAGAATAGCTACGATTACTTGTCGACCGTGAAGCTGGCTGCATGATCCAATAAAGCCCCTGGCTTTATTGGATCTGTTTCGGGTTCTTTCGTGTTGTTGCGGGTTTCTCTTTTGCAACACGAAAGAACTCGAAACACGAACGGATCAGAAGATCTTTCCTGATTCTTCTGGTTGCCGTAACGAACTCAGGGTGTTTATGTTAGCAACGAATGTACTCTCGGCGTGCGTTTATCGAATAGCAATCCGTATGGATGGAAATTTGAGTGGAAGGACTGGATTAGTTCGGCGATTTTTCTTCCCATTTGCCTCTATTTTGTACTGAATAGAGGGGAATACACGCTTCTGGATAACGCTAATCTGGTCATCCATGAGGCGGGGCATTTCATCTTTGCATTTTTTGGAAAGTTTATCCGGTTTGCAGGAGGCACCATCATGCAGATCCTGTTGCCCTGTATTCTGATCTATCACTTTTATGTGCATGATTATAAGTTGGGCGTGCAGGTGTTTTTGTTTTGGCTCGGGCATAACCTGATTAATATTAGTGTGTATGCTGCAGACGCAAGAGCCCGCCGGCTTCCCCTCCTTGGCGGTGACTTTGTACAACACGATTGGTGGACCATGCTCGGAATGATAAATATGCTGGAGTATGATCAAGTGATCGGGAATCTATTCTTCGGTGCCGCTATTCTTGTTTTTATAGTGTTACTGATTACGCCCCGATTTATGATGCAGTGATCTTTTTATATGTGTTGAAAAGGGTTAATTTACCGTCGTCCCACACTTGATGTGGGATCCATGCAAGTTAATGGTTTTATTGAAGTTGCATGGATCCCGACTCGGGGGCCGGGAAGACCGAATATGACCATCGCTTCTCCTCTAATCCAATGCCAATATTCCAATCCACCCTCCTTGAAGACGAAACGCTAACCAATCAGGACTACTCAGGGGCAGACCTCACCGATCACAGTTTTCGGGATTGTGAGTTTGTTGGCTGTGATTTTTCGGGCAGTAATTTAAGCAAGAGCCAATTCTCACGGTGTGTTTTTCGAGGCTGCAATTTGAGTAATGTCAAGCTATACAACGCTAAATTGGCTGATGTTGACTTTGTTGAATCAAAGCTGGCAGGCATTGACTTCTCCACATGTAAATCGCTCTTATTCGCGATCAATCTGATACGGTGCCGGGCTGTGTATTGCATTTTTGCATCGGTGGTGTTGGCCGGTAGCGACCTGTCGGGATCAGAATTGAAAGACTGTGTATTTGAGCAGACTGACCTATCCAAAGCAAACCTGTCAAACGCAAACTTACAAGGCAGCACCTTTGACCGTGCCAATCTTGAGGAGGCGGACCTACGAGAAGCATCATATGTAGAGATTAACCCCCTTACAAATCGGCTTGAAAACGCCCGTTTTTCCTATAGTGAAGCCATGGGGTTATTAAAATACCTGGGGGTACGGGTAGAATAGAATTCTTATAAAAGGGGGATTACGTACATCTTTTAAGCCAAACCTCTATAGAGGTACCTAGGGGTAAGTATATACCTTTATCGCACAGGTCAAATAATTTACGGTTCTGAAGAAAAAGTACGTCTTCGCTGAAGGAAGAGCACGTGCGTTTGCATTTCTTAGTGAAAGGAGAACCCCCTTCATGAGAGCTATAGAGCAACCAGTTTCTAATTTTATTGATGAGACGATCTACGCAAGGCTGGCACATGGTGCCTTTCTTCTCTATGTGTTCTTTATTTTTTTTGGTACGTCCATGCCGTTTCCTGATCTGGATCCGGATGCGCGGCTCGATAAATCCAACTCTAACCTGGTAAATCAGCTACTCTCCTTAATCTATATCATCTCCTTATTGTCATTAGCGGGCAAGCAAGATCAGATTCGGACGTTTATTTTCAAGGAGAAGTACCTGACGATTTTTCTTTTATGGGGGCTGTTGAGTGTGGTCTGGTCGAACTACTCCGTCATTTCATTAAAACGCTGGATTACCCTTTTCGGAGAAGTGATCGTTTGCCTCGCAGCGTTGATGCACTTCCGATGGTCCGAAGTAGCACTGAGGACGTTCAGGCTGATCATGTGCCTGTATCTCCCTTTAACAATTTTATCGGTTATTTTTGTCCCCGCAGCTATACAATGGGAGTTTCCTGCCTGGAGAGGCCTTGCAGATACAAAAAATAACCTGGGCCAGGTTACCCTATTCAGCATACTCTTGCTGCTCACGATCATCCCGTATAACAAAGGGAGGCCCGTTAATGCCCTGCATTATCTCATGCTGGGCTTTGCATTCATTGCGTATTTAGGAGCCCGTAGTACGACATCTTTTCTGATAGGTGCCGTGTTACTTACTATATACGGGGCTTTGTATGTTGCCAGGATGATGATGCAGGAAAAGGTAGCTCGGACGTATGCCTTGTTCATCATCGTTGGGGGAGTGATGTTAGGGGCTTTTGTGGTGATTGTTGCTCCAGAGGTACTAAGTGGGCTGTTTGGGTTGTTTGGGAAAGATTTAAGTTTTAGCGGCCGCGTTGATTTATGGGCGGCCGTATTGGATACGAGCAAAGGCAAAGTGATTACGGGTTGGGGGATTGGAGGATTTTGGGTCAATGATGCACCTCATTTACTGCCTTTGTTTGAAGAGTTTGTTTGGGTTCCAAATCAGGCGCACCAGGGATACATAGATATCTATAACCAGCTGGGTATAGTCGGTTTAGGAATCATGGTTGTTATGATCTTTGCCTATTTCAAAAGGCTGATGTATCTCCGTAAGGGGCAACTCTGGAAGTGGTTGTTTATCGGGGTACTTATTCTCAATGTACAGGAATCCGTGTTTTTTCGTCCCCGGCATATTGGACATTTTATGTTCTTGTTTGCCTATGTGGCACTGCATACCGACCTGCTCAAAGAGCAGTGGGTGATATACATGGAAAAAAAAATGAATGAGGCGCAAGAAGAAGCTGAAAAACAAGAAAAAGAAAAAAAAGACAAAGACCCACAGTCCAAAGACACATCTAAAAAGCATGGTCCACGATGAAATATAGGGCTGATATCGATGGGTTGAGAGCAGTTGCCGTGTTGGCTGTTGTTGCCTTCCACATAATTCCCTGGGTTGTGCCTGGGGGATACGTGGGTGTAGACGTATTTTTTGTTATCTCCGGGTATTTAATCACCCGGATTCTGTGGGGGCAGTTAAAGAAGGGCTCCTTCTCGTTTGCTACTTTTTATGCAAAACGTATACGACGGTTATTCCCCGCTTTATTCGCTGTCACTTTGGTATGTGCGGGTATAGAATACGCGGTAGGATTACCTCAGGAAATCTATACGTTTGGTATTAGTGCGCTTGCGTCTATTTTCTATTTTTCAAATCATTATTTCCTGTCAGAAAACAGCTACTTTGCCGAAGACCTGGAGACAAATCCGTTGCTTCATACCTGGTCATTGTCGGTTGAGGAGCAGTTTTATATCATTTTCCCTGCGTTGCTTGTGTTGTTGTTTCGGAAGGGAAAAGGGAGAGAAGTACTTTTCATCTCGATTCTTCTGGGCGGTTCGTTGCTGCTCAGTGAATTACTGGTACAGTACAACGATTCTGCGTCCTTTTATCTGATGCCCTCTCGGTTGTGGCAGTTTCTTGCAGGTGCCTTGTTGGCGTTGCGTCCCATGAATGATGTATTGCCCAGGCCTGTTGTTGATGCAATAGGGTGGTTCGGCCTCGGAATTCTAGGGTACAGTTTCTTTTATTTCTCCGGAGCCACTGCTTTTCCTGGATTAAATGCACTTTTCCCTACGCTAGGGACGTTCTTTCTCCTGTTTGCCGGCCAGCACAAAGGGCTTTGGATAACCAGGGCCTTGTCCGTTTGGCCGGCTCGTTTTATCGGCCATATCTCGTACTCGCTGTACTTATGGCATTGGCCTGTTATTGTGTTTTATAAGCTTGAATTTTCGCCTGAGCCATCGTCTAGTGAACGTATTTTGCTACTTGCATTTAGCTTCATATTGGCTTACCTGAGTTGGCGGTTTATTGAGCAACCGTTCCGAAATATCTCTCTAGAACGTAAACAGCGATGGGTATATGCCGGAGGCGGTATTGCGAGTTTATTGCTTGGATTGATCTGCGCTTATTTTATTCTAACAGAAGGGATCAAGGAACGGTATACAGAAGAGCAGCTTTCGTATATCGAGTACTTATCGTATGATGCCGACGTACTGTACCGGACTGACCGGTGTTTCTTGACGAGTGGCGCGCGAAGTGTTTCCTTATTCGATGAAGAGGAGTGTTTAAACATAAATGCTACACTACCAAATGTGCTAATCGTCGGAGACAGCCATGCGGCACAATACCATGCCGCGTTTGTGCAACTCTTTCCCGGGTACGCGATCTCACAAATAAACGCCTCAGGATGCCGGCCGCTCGTTAACTACGAAGGAGAAGAACGGTGCACCGAACTGATGAGGACCACGTTCGAGCAGTACATAAAAGAATTCGAGTTCGATGCGATAATTCTTGCCGGCAGATGGGAGGAGAACGACTTCCCCTTCCTAAAACCAACCATCGATTCCTTATCTGCGCACACAGGCAATGTCATTGTACTCGGTCCAATCCTCGAATACAGCCAGGCCTTACCTCGTTTGCTAGCACAGAAGGGAGCAACGCAGAGTGAAATTGTTGAAGCACAGCGGTATAGGGACATAGAGGAGGTAGATATGCAGATGAAAAAGATACTCAACAACACTGATGTGGAATACATTTCTGTATTAAAGACCATGTGTCCGAACAAACAGTGCATTATCTACACCCAGGAGGGAGTTCCCATGCAATTCGACGCATCGCATCTGACGAAGGAAGGGGCAATTGAGCTGGTTGGGCGCCTGGTAGACAGGGGGTTTTTGAAGAAGTTTATTACTGTTAGTAGTGATATCTAATACGGTTTATCCGGCCGGGAGAGAGGCCCATCAGGTTCTATAGGCTCCCAGAATGATTTCTTGTCAGGTGCCTTTTTCATCTTCAGCAAGTCTTTGTTGCGGATGATAAGACCAATGGGGGTTATCGCCAGGAAGTAGACCAGTGTCAGAATAATGGTGGTGGATACAATAGACAACTTCTCGGCCAGCTTCATCCACGCCCACTCAATAGGGCCGAGCCAGGTAGGCGCCATCAATGCACCCATAAAGAAGAAGACCGCCAACCCGTACAGATAGGGACTCACTGCAGGGTTTTTCCAAAGAAAAAAGCTACCCACAACCGTCCAGGCACCGGCCATAATCCAGCCGAATTGCCTCAATTCCTTACGCGTTTTTTTCTTATTCGAAGTTAACATCTTCAATCAAGCGCTATCTGTTCTCGTTGCTTTTGGTGTGACGCCACCTGCGATTCGGACTGCTCTTCTTTTAGAAGAATGATGTTCTCCATAACGAGGATATCCATCTCTGTCATCATGAAGCAGCGGTAGGCGTCTTCTGGAGTGCATACAATGGGTTCGCCTCGCACGTTAAACGAGGTATTTATGAGCACTGGGCAGCCAGTAGCGTCTTTGAATGCGTTTAGCAGCGCATAGAAGTCAGGGTTGTGGATGCCATCGACGGTTTGAATGCGTGCCGAGTAGTCGACATGCGTAATAGCCGGGATGGTGCTCCGTACCTCTTTGAGTTGTTGAAATCCAGAAGCTTGCTCACCATTGTTCTGAATGCGTTGAGACTCAGCAACGGGGGCAACCAGCAACATATACGGGGAAGGGGTATCCATCTCGAAATAGGTTGAGACATCTTCTACCAGGCAGGCCGGTGCAAAAGGTCTAAACGACTCCCTGTACTTGATTTTGAGATTGATGGTCGATTGCATGTGCCGGCTTCTGGGATCGCCAAGAATGCTCCGTGCCCCTAGAGCCCGAGGGCCGAATTCCATGCGTCCGTTAAACCAGCCTACGACCTTGCCTTCTTGTAGATAGTTTACTGTCTGTTCAATAGCCTCCTGCTTGGACTGTACATGGTGAGTGATGTCCTTTTCCTCAAGCCAAGAGACGATTTCATTAGAAGAAAAGGCAGGACCCAGGTATGATCCTTTTTGCGAATCTTGACTATCAGATAGTGTTTTTCTAGGCTTGTTCAAGACCTGGTGCCAGGTAAAGAGGGCTGCACCCAGGGCACCACCTGCGTCTCCGGCAGCCGGCTGAATCCAGATGTCGTCAAAGATCTTTTCCTTGAGGATAAGTCCGTTGCCCACACAGTTGAGTGCTACACCTCCAGCCAGGCATAAATAGCGAGCCCCTGTTTCCTTTTTTATATGCCTTGCCATACGCACCATGACTTCCTCGGTGACGACCTGAACCGATCGGGAGAGGTCCATCTCCCGCTGTGTAATCTCCGACTCCGGTTTGCGAGGCGGCGCACCGAACAGGTCGTGGAACGCCTTTGATGTCATCGTCAGGCCCTGGCAGTAGTTGAAGTACTTCATGTCCAGTTGAAACGAGCCGTCTTCCCGGACATCGAGGAGGTGATTGTAGATCAGGTCAACGTACTTCGGTTCGCCGTAGGGCGCGAGTCCCATGACCTTGTATTCCCCCGAATTGACCTTAAATCCCGTGTAATACGTGAATGCCGAATACAGCAAACCCAGGCTGTGCGGGAAACGGAGTTCGTGGAGTAGCTCAATCGTATTTCCTTTTCCGATTCCCCAGGACGCCGTTGCCCATTCTCCGACCCCGTCTATCGTCAGGATAGCTGCTTCTTCAAAAGGAGAGGGAAAGAAGGCCGAAGCCGCATGCGATTGATGGTGCTCTGGGTAGAGGATATCTCCGGGGTAGTCCAGTGCCTTCTTGATATAGTCTCCCATCCACAGCTTCTCCTTGAGCCACAAGGGCATGGCTTTCATAAACGAGCGCAGTCCGATGGGGGCGAAGGAGAGGTAGGTTTCCAGCAGCCGCTCGAATTTAAGCCACGGTTTGTCATAAAACGCGACGTGGTCGACGTCTTCGATCGTTATGCCGGCTTCCTCCAGGCAGTATGCGATTGCGTGCTCAGGAAACCGATGATCATGCTTCTTCCTCGTAAACCGCTCTTCTTGTGCTGCCGCGACGATGTCTCCATCCCTGACAAGGCAGGCTGCAGAGTCGTGGTAGAAGGCGGAGATACCGAGGATGGT
>JAHQVL010000144.1 GCA_019634345.1 Rhodothermaceae bacterium | reverse complement strand
GTCGTCGCTCAAAGGATAAAAGGTACGCCGGGGATAACAGGCTGATCTCCGCCAAGAGTTCACATCGACGCGGAGGTTTGGCACCTCGATGTCGGCTCGTCGCATCCTGGGGCTGAAGAAGGTCCCAAGGGTTGGGCTGTTCGCCCATTAAAGCGGCACGCGAGCTGGGTTCAGAACGTCGCAAGACAGTTCGGTCCCTATCTATTGCGGGCGTAGGAATATTGAAGAGTGCCGACTCTAGTACGAGAGGACCGAGTTGGACGAACCGCTCGTGTACCAGTTGTACCGCCAGGTGCATTGCTGGGTAGCGATGTTCGGTATGGATAAGCGCTGAAAGCATCTAAGCACGAAACCAACTGCAAGACTAGGTCTCCCCTATGGGTCGTTCGAGACTAGGACGTTGATAGGCTACAGGTTTAAGCATGGCAACATGTTCAGCTGAGTAGTACTAATTACCCATGAGGCTTAAGCCAACAATTTCTACAGATATATTATTATCCGCAGAAGTATAATTCTGCTTTATCAGAACATATCGCTTGTCAAACGATTTTTCGGTGACTATAGCATAGGGGATCACCTCTTTCCATTCCGAACAGAGAAGTTAAGCCCTATTGCGCCGATGGTACTGCCTTAAGGTGGGAGAGTAGGCCGTTGCCGATTTTTATTAAGAAAAAGCCCGTTCTTCGATTGAAGACCGGGCTTTTTTGCGTCCCAACGTTTTTGGGATACGTTCCGGGTTTCGTGTTTTGCTTTACGAAGTCGAAACAAACCCGAAACGTACTCATGCACCGCATGAGTACATGATTCCGGAACCCTGACGAGCTTTTTGGTTTGAAGAAGATCCGTCAATGGCTCATCTGCGTGTACACCTTCTGTATATATTTTGTCATTTTTATACTACTTTTGGCTGCATCCTATTTATAATAATAGTATTTTAAAGGTAGTTGGTGTTGAGTCGTACAGTGCATCAGCTCATTAAACGTCGCCCCCTGAAATGCTACAAGTTGCAATACAAAGATGCTTATTCTTAAGCGTATGCTTATGGATTAATGTGCTTACATTGCTCCTGGTTGCCCGTTTTAACGACTCAACATTATGCTTGCCCTTTACAGAACATGCTTCGTGCATTTCTGTCACTATTTCCGGAGTGCCCCCCCTCTCTCACCCCGTTTTCGTTCCTGGTCCTGAACAGGTTAAACAGGTCGCTGAGTCCAGAGCTAACTTTGTTATTGGTTCTACTACGTCCAGTATTCTGTTTTTTGTACTGAGCGTCGTCTCTATTCTATCCATCTTGAGATGGCGCGAATGGCGGGATCGCAGGAAGTCGAAAGCGTCGAAGAAGAAAGAGGTTATGGAGAAAAGCAGTATTGAAATTGAGGCGGTAGCAAGGAAATTGCAAAAAAGATTGCCCGAAAATCGGGTCGTTCGTGATAGAGTGTCTGGGTTGGGTCCCAGAAATCGAAGTAAACCCATGGATTCTGTTGCGTCGAATCCCTTTACCGCTGCACAGCGGCAGACCGCACTCTCGAAAGTTCTTATTGTAGAAAGCAATCGCGAGTTTAGAACCTCACTCACCAATTTGCTTCACCGTTTCTATAGTACGCTTGAAAGTACGGATCTGGATGAAGCACTCCGCATCGCACGCATCGCCAGGCCTTCATTGATCATTCTTGGCCTCGTGGATTCTAAGAATGCGTGCATGGCTTTTTGTCGGAAACTGAAATCTGATTCTTCATTGTGGCACATCCCTGTGTTGCTGTTGCTTCCTAAGAAGTCGAATGGCGAAACCGCGCATCTCATCAAGGCCACGGATGACTGGCTCAAGGTACCGGTTCAGTCTGCCGAACTTCTTGTTGCAGTAGAGAATATGGTTGATGTCAGGCGATACTTGAAGCAGGGAGGCATCAAGCGCCCGGTGATTAATTCCGAAGACTCAACCACTCAAATCTCGGATTCACTGTTCTTGGAAGCTGTTCATACGGTTGTTGAGAATAACCTGTCTAATAGCTTGTTTGGCCTGGAAACGCTTTCAAATGAAGTGAACGTATCGGTTAGGCGGCTTCATGGCCAAATTAGAAAACTTACCCGCCTCTCCCCCGCTGGCTTTATACGAACGAAACGGCTGAAAAAAGCAGTGGACCTACTTACTGCGACAGATTTGGATGTCAGCCAGGTAGCCGAGCAGGTCGGTTTCCACAGTTACGACCACTTTGCCCGAGTATTCCGCCAGGCGTTTGGCGTTTCTCCAGATGAATACAATAAAGGAATGTGATTTTTTGTGAAACCCATGGTGTTTATGGCCTAAGGAAGGAATCCTAATCAGGTCCTTTCCCGTTCCCACCTCGGTTTGTGTCACTCACATCTTTTATCCACTAATTGTAGCAGGCTGTAGATTGCATTATCCTGAAGTAGACCTTCAACTGGCCCTCTCTCACGGACTGACAGAAGAGGAATATGGTTGGATTTTAGAGAAGTTAGAAAGAACACCAACATTCGTCGAACTGGGCATCTACTCCGTGATGTGGAGTGAACACTGTTCATACAAAAACTCGATCGTTGAGCTGAAAAAACTCCCCCGTGATGGTGAATGTATGTTGGTGGAAGCCGGTGAAGAAAATGCTGGCCTGGTGGATATTGGAGATGGATTGGCTGTTGCTTTTAAAATCGAATCTCATAATCATCCCTCTGCGGTAGAGCCTTACCAGGGTGCGGCAACCGGTGTGGGAGGTATCCAGCGGGATATTTTCACCATGGGTGCGCGTCCCATCTGCTCCCTGAATTCGCTTCGTTTCGGTTCACTTGAAGACCCACACGTTCGGTACCTGGTCGATGGTGTTGTTAGGGGAATTGGAGATTATGGAAACTCCTTTGGTGTTCCGACTGTCGCTGGAGAGTTATACACGGATCCTTCGTATGCGGGAAACCCCCTCGTAAATGCAATGAGTGTGGGAATTGTTAAAAACGGGGAAACGGTGTCGGCAATAGCAAGCGGTGCTGGGAATTCGGTTTATATCGTTGGCTCGGCGACTGGTCGAGATGGGATTCATGGAGCTACGTTTGCTTCTGAAGAGATCTCAGAAGAAAGCGAAGCCAAACGGCCAAGCGTGCAGGTAGGCGACCCGTTTACAGAAAAACTCTTGCTGGAAGCTTCTCTTGAAATAATTAAAGAAAAGCTGATCGTAGGCATGCAAGACATGGGCGCCGCAGGCATCACCTGTTCCTCCTGTGAAATGAGTGCTAAGGGAGAGAGTGGAATGGTGCTTCATCTCGAAAAAGTACCTGTTCGGGAAACGGGGATGACGCCGTATGAAATCATGCTTTCGGAAAGCCAGGAGCGTATGCTGGTTGTGTGTAAGCCTGGTTGTGAGGGCCGATTGGAAGAGGTTTTTGCAAAGTGGGACCTTCATGCAGAACATATTGGAGAAGTGACCAGCGATGGCCGTGTGAAAGTGCTCTGGCATAATGAAGTGGTTGCAGATGTCCCTGCTGAGCATCTTGTGTTAGGAGGTGGTGCTCCGGTTTATGTGCGTGAAACCAAAGAGCCGTCTTACCTCGGTAGTACGCGCGGCTTTGATATCAATAACGTGGCAGACATCACTGCAGCATCTGCGCAGGACACATTGGTCAACGTACTTGGCGCTCCAAATATCGCGTCCAAACGATGGATTTTTGAACAGTACGACAGTACGGTTCGAACCAATACGGTCGTTGGTCCAGGGCCAAGCGATGCGGCCGTGGTTCGAGTTAAAGGGACCAATAAAGGGCTGGCAGTAAAAACAGATTGCAACGGGCGCTATGTATACCTTAATCCTAGGAAAGGCGGACAGATTGCTGTAGCTGAAGCAGCTCGAAATATCGTATGCGCTGGTGGAAAACCCCTGGCTATTACGAATTGTTTGAATTTTGGCAACCCTTACAAGCCGGAAGTCTATTGGGTGTTTAAAGAAGCCTTGGCTGGTATGGGAGATGCCTGCCGGACGTTCAACACACCCGTGACAGGAGGAAACGTATCCTTCTATAATGAGAATCCAGAAAGTGCTGTATTCCCAACGCCCACCATCGGGATGCTGGGGCTGGTTGAGGATATGAGTTCTCATGTTACAACCGCAGAATTTAAGTCGGAAGGGGATGATATCTACCTGCTTTCTCCTGAAGCATGGGCCTTTAAAAATGATTTAGGTGGTTCTGAGTACCTGGCCTATGTGAAGGGGCTCACTACGGGAGATGCTCCTCATTTCGATCTGACAGAAGAGCAGCACATACAGGCCGCATTAATGGCGCTCATTCGTGCGGGGCATGTTCAAAGTGCCCATGACGTATCGGATGGTGGATTGGCTGTTTGTTTAGCTGAATCAGCTATTTTCTCTGGCGAATTGGGTTGTCATGTTACGTTACAGCCTGGCTCCGATATTCGGCTCGACGCCCTCTTGTTTGGTGAGTCCCAGTCGCGAATCGTGTTTTCGACATCTGCTGGTATATCAGAACAACTTCAACAAAGTATATCTTCGTTGCCAGTGCAACTGACCCACCTTGGGAAGGTTAATAAAGGACGATTTGTGCTGCAAGTAGAGAGTCAGCAAATCGTGAATATCGATACGAAGAATTTATCCGCAACCTATGAGTCGGCGATACCTGAATTGATGGCTCAATGAGTGGATTCCAAACGAATTGAACCTGCTGTAACGTTTTGTTATGTGGGGAAACATATATATCGACACTACTGTTGGTCAAGCTATTAAAACATAATTTTTATATAGGAGGCAAATAATATGGCTAAGTACAAAACCATTACTGATGCCACGTTTAAAACGGACGTTCTTGAATCAGATTCACCTGTATTGGTTGATTTCTGGGCAACCTGGTGTGGTCCTTGTCGTGCCATTGCGCCAGTTATTGAGGAATTAGCAGAAGAATTTGACGGACGCGCTGTTGTGGCTAAGATGGATGTGGATGAAAACCAGACCGTTCCGATGAGCTATAATATCCGCTCTATCCCAACATTATTGATTTTTAAAGACGGGCAGGTTGTGGATCAGATTACCGGAGCCGTTCGTAAGAAAATCATTGCTGACAAACTGGAAAATGCAGTTGCTCAGCACGCATAATTGATATAATTGCTGGGCTCTTGGTATAGGGCCGGGCACCTGATAGATTGCTTTTCATAGAGCTTTACCCGAAAGTGTGCACACACATTCCTGTGTTCGCTCTTTCGGGTGCTTTATTATAAATTGCTACTGATTATGAACGACCTTGATTTTTCCAACGCGGAACAGACAAATGTTACTATCATTGGCTCAGGCCCTGCTGGACTAACTGCGGCTTTGTATGCGGCTCGAGCAAACTTAAAACCGATAGTGTACCAGGGTATTCAGCCTGGTGGTCAGCTCATAACCACGACAGATGTGGAAAACTTTCCTGGTTTTCCTGATGGCATCATGGGGCCAGAAATGATGCAGTTATTCGAGGCCCAGGCCGAGCGTTTCGGTGCTGATCTTAGGTACGGAACAGTCACCAGCGTTGACTTAACTGAGCGCCCCTTCAGGCTCGTCATTGATGAAGAAACACCGCTTCTAACGCAAACGATTATTATTTCGACCGGTGCTTCGGCCAAGTATCTAGGCCTTGAAGGAGAGCAGCGGCTCCTGGGGTATGGTGTTTCCGCTTGTGCAACGTGTGATGGCGCCTTTTTTAGAGACGTCGAAGTGGTGATTGTAGGTGGAGGAGATACTGCAATGGAAGAAGCCTTGTTCTTAACGCGTTTCGCTTCTAAAGTTCATGTGGTTCACCGTCGCGATACGTTACGAGCTTCTAAAATTATGCAGGAGCGAGCGATGGCAAATGAAAAGATCGAGTTTGTCTGGAATACCGAAGTTGTTGATGTTATTGGCGACAAAGAGGTGGATGGGGTGAAGCTGAAAAACCGGGTGACAGGTGAGATTTCTGATCTAGCTGTTAAGGCGCTCTTTGTAGCCATTGGTCATAGGCCTAATACGGATATCTTCACCGACTGGCTGGATATGGATGACCAGGGATACATAGTGACCAAGCCAGATACTACGTACACAAATATCCCAGGTGTCTTTGCTTGTGGTGACGCGCAGGATCATGTTTATCGACAGGCTGTTACAGCAGCAGGGACAGGATGTATGGCAGCAATTGACTCCGAGAGATGGCTAGCTGAGCATGGAGTCGCTGAATTTTCATCTGCTGCTGTATAGAAAACGCAGATTTATTTATCTTGCTACCTGTCGCATGCCCCAAATGCTATGCAGGTAAGACCCATTTTATATACGGTGTTTATTGCCTTCGGATTTGCCCTTCTGGCAAATTCGTGGGTGGTACATCAGGACAAAGCCCCTAAGAACGAACTGCAGAAGAGTAGTTTGTCTGGTTTTAATTCTCCCCTGCCCTTTCAAAAGGTAGCGCCAGGTGAGGATTCACTGGAAACCAGGCTGCCTCCTCCAATCCCCGTGCGGTATGATACGTCTGACGTCTCAGAGCGTATTCAGGACCTGGTAATAGAAGCGCGGATAAAGAAGATGTTGTTCAAAAACGCGTCTACAAGGTCTGCAAATATCACTGTAAAGGTCGCCAAAGGGCATGTTGTATTGGATGGTGATGTTGCTTCGATGGAAGTAAAACAATTGATCGAATCAACAGTCCAGCGAGTAAAAGGAGTCGTTGATATAGAGAGCAATATCCAACACGTATAAAACGCCTGGCTCGTATTACCTTCGCATCAAGTTTTTTAATACAAACCAGACATTTTCTTTTCTTTCCTGGAGCCTGCGCGTGAAGTAAGGGAGCCATTGCGTTCCGAAGGGAATATAGACACGCATATTATAGCCTTCGTTCAGAATATCCAGTTGAGTATCGGGCCGTATCCCATAGAGCATCTGGAATTCAAATTGATCTTTAGGAATGGACTCTTCCTGAACGAAGGCTTTTACTGCATCAATTAGTTGATCATCATGGGTTGCGATACCCGGATATCTTGCATCCTTAATAAGTTGCTTTGCATACGTTAAGTAGTGCGTTCGGATGGTCGGCATATCCTGATAGGCTATTTCAGCCGGTTCTTTATAGGCACCTTTACAAATGCGGATACGGGCATTCAGCACGCACATTTCATCGACGTCCTCCTGGGTTCTTTTTAAGTACGATTGAAGGACGGTCCCGACGTGATCAGGGAATTCTCGATAAGCTGCCTTAAAAAGGGAGAGCGTAGATTCTGTAATGTCACTTCCTTCCATGTCTAGCCGAACGAAGACGTCATGTTGCTTCGCTACAGTTAGGAGTTGGTGTAGGTTGTCCTGGCATAAATAGTTGTCAATTTTCTGACCCATCATGGATAACTTGATGGATATATTGGCTTCTTGCTGAAAGTTTCTGGACTCATCGACAACCTTAACCAGTTTTATATAAGAGTCTCTTGCCTGGTTGGCGACGTTTCTGTCGGTTACATATTCGCCTAGTAAATCTAGCGTCACAAAGAGACCTTTTCCCGTTAACTCCTGGATAGCAGGAAGAGATTTAGAAAACGATTCGCCGGCTACAAATCGTTTCGCTAGAAAAAAAGGGAGCTTCATATTGGTAGTGTACGGCTGGCAAAAATGGATTAAAGGTTTAATCTTTTAAGGCACTATCCAGATCCTGCAGCAGATCGTTTACATACTCAAGCCCAATGGAAAGCCGGAGCAAGTTCTCAGGAGTCTGGGAAGATTCTGGTTCTATAGAGGCTCGGTGCTCGATCAGGCTTTCTGTACCTCCCAGACTAGTGGCTCGTTGAAATATTTTGGTCTGAGCAGCAACAGAAAATGCTCTACGTGCTTTGCCAATAACCTGAAACGACAGCATGGCACCAAAGTGAGACATCTGAAGTTTAGCAATCGAATGTCCGGGATGATTGGATAAGCCAGGGTAATGAACCTGTTCTACCAACGGGTGGCCCGCAAGAAATTGAGCAACCGCATGTGCGTTCTGGCATTGGGTTTTTAACCGAGAGGACAGGGAGCGCATCCCCCTCATCGTTAACCAGGCGCTAAAAGGATCCATAACGGCTCCACACGATTTTTGAATATCACGAATGGCTTCGGACAGAGGGGTATGAGCTTTAGCTACGACAGCACCCCCTAAGACATCCGAATGGCCAGCAAGGTATTTGGTAACAGAATGAATAACAAGGTCTGCCCCTAAATCTAGCGGCTTTTGTAGGAGTGGGGTGGTCCAGGTACTATCAACGACGACATACACTCCGTGCTTTTTGGCTAATTGTGTGATGCTTCTGATGTCTGCTATTTGAAGCATCGGGTTTGAGGGCGTTTCAAGCCAGATTAATTGCGTCTGTGGAGTGATGCGCTGAGCAATGTCATCGAGATTGGTCATTTTGGCTCGATCGAAGGAAATCCCCCAGTTCCCAAACATGTTGTCTGCCAGGTTCGTGAGACCGTGATAGACATCATCTGGAATGATAACATGACTACCAGGAGCGAGGGCCTGTATAATCGCATGGGTAGCAGCCATGCCGGAAGAGAAGGACGTACAATCTTCACCCCCCTCAATGAGCGCCAGTGTTTGTTCGAACAGGTTACGTGTGGGGTTGTTATCCCTACTGTAAATAAAACCTCTTGGATACGTCCCATCGTCATTTCGATGAAAAGTAGTTGATAGATGAATCGGGGCGACAATGGCGCCCGTCTCGGGATCATCTAAGCAACCTGTATGTGCGAGCAGCGTTTCGATATGCATGGGATGTATGTGAGTTCTGGTAAATTCTACAAAAAATTATCGTACTAAAATAAGATGCAGGACGTAAAGAATATTTCAGAAATAAGAGAAGATTACCGCGAGGATGGTCTAATAGAATCTGAGGTTCATGCAAATCCTTTGAAGCAGTTTGAACGTTGGATGCAAGAGGCGATAGATGCCGATATTCACCAGCCCAATGCGATGACGTTGATCACTGCAACGTCAGCAGGAGTACCCTCGGGCCGGATCGTGTTGTTGAAAGAAGTTGATGAGGAGGGTTTTGTTTTCTTTACTAATTATCGGAGCCAAAAGGCCATGGAGCTTCGGGAAAATCCCAAGGCCTCTCTCGTATTCTTGTGGCTTCCCCAGGCTCGGCAGATCCGTGTGGATGGCATTGTGAAAAAAACCGGTGCGGATGTTTCAGATGCCTATTTCAAAACGCGTCCTCGTGGAAGCCAGATAGGCGCATGGGCTTCTGCTCAGAGTGAAGTGGTTGCGGAGAGAAAGGAGCTGGAAGAGCGATTTGCAGCCCTTGAGAAGCAATACGAAGGGCGAGAGATTCCTCGTCCTGAACACTGGGGCGGGTATACGTTAGTGCCTTCCACGATCGAGTTTTGGCAAGGCCGGCCGAGTCGGTTACATGACCGAATTAAGTATGAGCCTGGGGGAAACAAAGAGTGGAAAATTAAAAGATTAGCACCCTGATATACTAAAGAAATGTTAATAAACGTTAAGAAAGCATAAGGAGGCAAAATAAATACAACTATGTGTAACTTTGCTCCTTATGCTTCCGTAGTACGTTATGTGTCTTCCGATGAGTGGTTCATAGGCACCGGGGTCTTCCGCGCAACTTAGACCTCGGTGCCTTGCCTATTTAGCAAAATCGTGTTTTTGGCCTTAATTTGCAAGAAGATGTGGCTTCGTTGCAAAAAAGTTGCTTTGCAAATTGTGAAGATACTCCGAAATCCCAGCTCTTTTTATTTCCTGTTCCATCTCAGAAATTGCCGGTCGGTATAGTTTTCCACGTCCTCTCTGCTAATGATTCTCCATTGTGGCGCTCCAATGCGTTGTGATGCCGTTCGGCGAAATGTAGCACGGATGAAGAGCTCTTTGTTGGACTTGTTGGCACTGGAGTAGCTAAAATCTCCCCAATGGATGACCCAGAACGCCATGGTGGGGTCAAAGTGATACGTACGGCCAATGGCTTCAGCGAGATATCCGATCTCGGTGGTTGTGGTTGGGCCTGTGTTCTCTGCAAGCTCGGTTAAAACAACGGTGTATTTTTTTGAGCTCTCGGATGGGTTTTTAAAGAGTTGGATGCCGCAAAGCGCCGGCTTCGAATACCCTTGCCAGGAATACAAGGTGTCTGCAAGCATTTGGCCGTAAGAAGCTTGCTCGGTCGATAGGAACAGCAGGATAAGAAGAAGAGGGCGCACAAGCATAGGACGTACAATTCGTTAAGAACAATGAGTTGTTTCTTAATCAATAGACGCAAACCCTATGCTGTGCATACCCTCGAATCTGAGATTTATTTAGATGGATCCTTTAGTGGTTCATCCGCAGGCATGCCTGCCTCCTCTTTTGCACTTCTCACGATTTGGCGGACGTCTTCGAGAAGCTGCTTGGCGTCATAGATAATACCGTCTTTGATGGTGTACTTGATGCCGCCTACACGCTCTACTTCACCGGACTCGTCGTTTAGTTTTATAGCACCCGTCCCATAAAGCGCCTTGAGATTTTGTAGCGGGTTCTGGTCCAGCACTACAAAGTCTGCTTTTTTGCCCACTTGAATGCTTCCAACGTCATTGTCGGCGCCAAGCGCTTCGGCACCTTTGAGCGTAGCTGCCCAGATAACCTCAAGGGGGTGAAAACCCGCTTCCCGGAAGAGTTCTAGCTCACGGATATAGTCAAACCCGTAGAGCTTATAGATAAAACCAGAGTCGCTTCCCGTAGCAACGCGGCCTCCGCGGTTTTTGTACTCGTTGAGGAACGTCATCCATATCGTATAATTGTTTTTCCATTCGACTTCGTCTTCGGTGGTCCAATGAAACCAGTAGGACCCATGGGCACGGCGGCTGGGCTTATAGAATTCCCACAACGAGGGCAATGTATATTCTTCGTGCCATTCTGCCCGCATAGAGCGCATGAGGTCCCTGCTAGCTTCATAGATGGTCATAGTGGGCACAATCGTGAAATCGAGTTCAATGAGTGAATCCATGACGGCATTCCAGTGGTCACTAAACGGAGGAGCGGCTTGCTTCCACAACCGGCCGGCTTCACCAAAACGATGCTGCTCGTTGTTGTAGTTATAGTCTAAGGGGAAATCTTGCACCGTGCGGTCTGTAAAGAGGGCTTCGGGTAGGCCGTACCAGTGCTCCATGGTGGTGAGTCCCCATGTGGCAGAATGTAAGACGTTAGCCCTCGATACATACGTTTGGGCGTGGTGCATGGCTGTTCCAAGGCCTTGCTTTTGGGCTTCATCGAGAGCCGCTTTAAGAATCTCCGGAGCCGCACCTCCAAACTTTATCCCATCAGCTCCCCTTTCTGCAACAAACCGGACCCATTCCCGCGCTTCGTCAGGCGTAGTTGGTCGGTTCTCCGTTCCTGTGCCGAATCGGATGTACGCAAAAATCCGAGGGGCCGTGATGGAATTGGATTCGCTTTTTTCTCGGTGTTCAAGCGTCCAGTCGATCCCGTTTCCACTTCCTGGATCTCTCACACTCGTAATACCATGAGCCATCCACAGTTTAAACACGTATTCGGCCGGCGTCCCCTGCCACGTTCCTCCAATATGCCCGTGCATATCCACAAACCCAGGCAAAACATACATCCCTGCAAGGTCTATTTCTCGATCTCCAGGTTCTGCACGGTTTTCATTATAGAGATTCCCCGTGCTTGAAGGATAGCCTGCCGATTGTATTTGTGTTATACGGTCATTTTCTACTACGATATCTACCGGCCCTACGGGTGGGGAGCCCGTTCCATCAATTAGGATACCGCCCCTTAAGATGAGCCTCTCATAAGGGCCATCCCCTTCAGATCGATCCGGAGCAGGTGTAATTTGAGCAAATAGAGTACTGGTACCAAGTAGACATACGACAACGATGAATACAAGCCTTTGGGTGAAATAAAGCATGAGTACGTACTAAATGTGAGCGAGACGAAGTAGTTTTTTATGCAGATGGTATAATACAGCACACAAAAACTATTTCCTTATTTTAGTGAAATAACTTGTATTCTGAAAAGGCCGTGATTAAAGCGGATCAGAACACCTCTTTTTAAGGTAGTTTATAGGTAGGCCGGCTTATCGTATGTATCATGAGTTGATTTAACTAATGAGCAGTTAGTATTCCTTCTAATTCGAGTACTTCCATGATTTTCGCACAATGGATGCATATATGGTCTGAATTAGCCCTCGCCTTCAGTGAGCACTTCTTGCGCACCACAATTATAAAAAAGGGCCTAGTCGTCTTTTGTGGATTTGTGGTGTGTGGTATAATTGGCGTTGTAGATGAGGCCGCCTGGGGGCAGGAGAGTAGCGGCCATTCGATGATAAAAAACCAAACTGATGAACAACCCGAAGAGCCGGCAGATCGTTTAGGGAAGGATCTTGCAATGGCATCATTGTTTGATTCTACATCGTATGTTTCGCTGCCTAAAGGTGTATTTATTCGAAAAAAGGATGGCGATGTACCGGCGCACAGCGTCGTAATCTCTAAGGAAATAGAGATTGGCATCCATGAAGTGACGCAAGTACAGTGGGAGTCTGTAATGGCATACAATCCCAGCGATGTTGTAAACCCGTACAATCCTGTAGAGTCGATTTCTTGGTTTGAAGTACAACACTTCTTAGACAGCCTGAATGTGCTTAAGACGGATGCGTATACCTACCGATTGCCTACCGAAGCAGAGTGGGAGTATGCGTGTCTTGCAGGTACCGTTGGAGCCGGCCAGGTGAATGATGTGGCCTGGTATAATGGAAACTCGGAGGAGCGGCCTCACCCCATTAAACAACGGTATCCGAATTCTTGGGGACTATATGACATGCGCGGCAATGTCTGGGAGTGGGTGCAGGACTGGTATGCATTATATGAGCCGGACGATAACGTCGATCCGGTATCTTTAGACACTGGCCGGGCGAGAATAATTCGAGGAGGAAGCTGGTGGAGTCCTGCCGAAATCACGACCTGCTCGCACCGCGGTAACCTTGCGCCGGATTATAAGGCCATCATACTCGGCTTTCGCGTGGTCAGAGAGATCGAGAACCCTTCGCCCGATACGGGGTCATAAATAAAAAAGACCAACGATCCATGAAGCTACCTATCTACCTCGATTACAATGCTACAACTCCTGTTGATCAACGAGTTGTTGAAAAGATGTTGCCTTTTTTTACTCAGCATTTTGGGAATGCTTCAAGTAAAGGTCATGCTTTTGGATGGGCCGCTGCTGAAGCCGTTCAGCAAGCTAGAGAACAAATGGCCTCGGCCCTGCAAGCGCAGCCTGAAGAAGTGTATTTCACTGGTGGAGCTACGGAATCTATCAATACAGCGATAAAAGGAGTAGCAGCGACCTATGCACGTAAGGGGAATCATATTATTACAGTGCGAACGGAGCATAAAGCGGTTCTTGAAGCTTGCCAGCATCTAGAGAAGCAGGGATGCGAGGTAACCTATCTGAACGTAAATAGTGCTGGGTTGATAGATTTGGGTGAGTTGGAAGCTGCTCTCACAGACCGAACAATCCTGGTTTGTGTAATGTGGGCCAATAATGAAACGGGGGTCATACAGCCTATCTCGGATAGTGCTATGCTGGCAAAATCCAAGGATGCTTTATTTATGACAGATGGCACCCAGGCCCTGGGTAAAGTCCCTGTTAGCGTTGAAAACATTGATCTATTCGCCTGTACAGCCCACAAGCTTTTTGGTCCAAAGGGAATTGGGGCCATGTATATCCGGAAAAAAAATCCACGTGTACGCGTGATCCCATTGATTCACGGGGGGTCCCAGGAGGATGGAAAACGGGCTGGGACTTTGAACGTCCCAGGCATCGTGGGTTTTGGGGCAGCAACCGAGATGGCTATCTCGGACATGGAGAATGAATCGAGCCGGCTTTTAACCCTTAGAGATGGATTTGAACAAGCTGTGACAGGTGCACTTTCCGGTGTACAGGTAAACGGAAAAGAGGCTCCTCGCTTGCCTCATGTATCTAATATTGCATTTGAAGGCGTCACATCAGCAAACCTTGTTTCCCAGATTCGAGAACTTGCAGTATCTACAGGAAGCGCCTGTTCCACAGGAACAGGTAAACCAAGTCATGTTCTTAAAGCCATGGGGTTATCGGACGAAACTGCTTACTCCAGCCTCAGAATAAGCCTGGGCAGATTTACAACAGAAGAAGAAATGCAATTTGCGGCAGAAAAGATCGTTTCGTCGGTTCGTCGCCTGCGTGATAGCCATGTTGTAACGAATCATTTCTAGTATCTGGCTTCATTAAGCTCCTCGAACTGTTTCAATAATGTACAAGCGAATTGTAATCAAACTAGGCACCAGTGTCCTCACTAATGGCTCAAAGCATTTGTATCGTCAAGGTATGATTGAGCTTGTGCGGCAATGTTCTAAATTACACAAAGAAGGCTGCGAGTTGATCTTGTGTTCTTCCGGCGCTATTGCTGCAGGAAGGGAGACGCTCGAGTTTCCTGCACTTGAGGAAACAGTCGCTGAGCGTCAAATGCTTGCTGCCGTAGGGCAGAGCCGCTTGATGTATACGTGGGAGACCTTATTTGATATCTATGATATTCACGTAGGGCAAATGCTGCTTACGAGGGCAGACGTGCAAGATCGGCAGCGATTTTTGAATGCACAGGACGCCCTCTTGGAATTGTTGAAGCACCGCATCGTACCCGTGATCAATGAAAACGATGCCGTTGCAACCTCTGAGATAAAAGTAGGCGACAATGATAACCTGTCTTCCCTGGTGACAGTACTCAGTGAAGCAGAGCTCCTGGTACTCTTGACCGATCAACCCGGTCTTTTTACAGCAGATCCCCGCATAGATCCAGAAGCCCAACTGATTCCTGAGGTACGAACCATAGACGCAACGCTCCGAGAATTGGCAGGGGGAAGTGTAAGCGGCCTCGGAATTGGAGGAATGGCAACAAAGCTTCAGGCGGCCGACATTGCTCGGAGGGCTGGAGCAGATGTGGTGATTGCATCTGGGAGTGTGCAAGATGTAATCACACGGATAGCGCTTGGGGAAGCCGTCGGGACCCGGTTCCCTGCGATTCAGAACCCGCTAGAACAGAGGAAAAGATG
Organism: Rhodothermaceae bacterium; assembly: GCA_019634345.1. Lineage (GTDB taxonomy): Bacteria > Bacteroidota > Rhodothermia > Rhodothermales > JAHQVL01 > JAHQVL01. The sequence goes on along the minus strand of JAHQVL010000144.1, from coordinate 11,289 downwards.
GATTTTTGCCAGCTCAACCCCCGAGGGCGTGTTGACGGTCAATAACGATTCAGCTTCTCGGTTGAGAGAAGACGAAAACAGCTTGTTACCCGAGAGTGTCATCGGTGTCAATGGAAATTTCCATCGGGGTGACAGTGTCATCATCAGGACTGAGGAAGGGGATGAAATTGCTCGTGGTATAGTAAGGTACGATAGATCTGAAATGGATCGCATAAAAGGACGTACTTCAGCTCAAATCGACGATATTCTAGGATACGGATCAGGGCCTGCGGTTCATCAGAATGATCTCATATTGCTCTTTGAAGACGAACAATCATGGAAGTAACTACAGATTTAAAAGTGATGGGCAGAAGTGCCCAAATGGCGAGCCGAAAGCTTGCAGTTTTAACCACGGAGCAAAAGAATGAGGCGTTGCTGGCTATAGCCAACGAACTCGAACAACGCGCCGAACTCGTACTGAAAGAAAATGCACTTGATGTCCATGCTGCACGTGAAAAAGGAACGGGTGAGGCTTTGTTGGATCGGCTTTCGTTAACTCCCAAGCGCATCGGTGGGTTGGTTTCTGATATTCGAAGAGTCGCTGAGCTTCCAGATCCGGTAGGAGCGGATATAGAGAGCCGATTATTAACAAACGGTATGCGTGTAACGAAGCGCAGAATTCCATTTGGAGTGGTCGGGGTAATCTACGAGGCACGCCCCAATGTGACTATTGATATTGCAACGCTGTGCTTAAAGACCGGAAATGCCTCTATTCTAAGAGGTGGCAGCGAAACGTTGCGCAGTAACAAGGCCTTGGTTGATGTCATACAATCGGCACTAACGTCTGTGGGCCTTCCTGCGGCAGCTGTTCAATACATTGATAATCCGGATCGTGCCCTGGTTTCTGAGTTGCTACGTATGGATGAATATGTGGATGTTTTGATTCCAAGAGGTGGCGCTAAGCTGCACCGGCTATGCAAAGAACAAAGTACAATTCCTGTCATAACGGGAGGCATCGGTATATGCCACGTCTATGTAGATGAAGCGTGTGATATGGAGAAGGCGGTTAACATCATAGAAAATGCAAAGGTACATCGTCCGAGTGTGTGCAATTCGCTTGATACTGTGTTGGTGCATCATCGGGTTGCGGAGGCAGTTATACCTAAAATAGCCGAACGGTTGTCGACTTATCCCGTGCAGTTAAAAGCTGTACCGGAAGCCATGGGTATATTATCACAACATGGCCAGGCAGCCCATGCAGAATTAGCTGGGCCTGAGGACTTCTCGCAAGAATGGATGGCTCTCATCCTGGGTATCAAGATTGTACAATCCATCGATGAGGCTATCGAACATATCCATGAGCACAGTATGGATCACTCGGACAGCATCGTGACTACAGATTGGGCAAAGGCAAATCAATTTATTAACGAAGTGAACTCATCCGCTGTGTTCGTAAACGCAAGTACACGGTTTAATGACGGCGGGCAGTTTGGATTGGGGGCTGAAGTGGCCGTAAGCACGCAGAAACTGCATGCTCGTGGTCCAATGGGGCTTGAGGAACTGACTACGTACAAATGGATTGGATTTGGCGACGGTCACATTCGTTCTTGATAAAGAGGGTGGCTTTTAGTCCAGTTGATTGAATTATATAAGAATAGGAGCTAATAGGCCCCGTATGAGTATCCTATAAGCTGGAAAATACACGCATTCGGCATTTTTATTGTTATTCTCCAGCCTCTCTACTCGTGATACATAATGATTGTAAGTGATTGATTAGCTCTCAACGTGCTCTGCCTTTCGTGAATTGAAAAGAGATATTATTTTTTAACTGCTTTCAAATGTGCGAAAGTTCGTGGCTACTTACTATTTCAACGAGATAATTAAAGACTATATAACGCGCCCAGTCTTAATCAGGAATAATTAATTAATCGGAATACCCCGTAGAGGTATCAAATAATGAGGACACTCACTTCCATTTTATTAACGCTCACCTTAACTGTCTTTGTTCTGGCTGGCTGTGATGCCTTCAGTGATGATGAGGGCGGGATTGTAACTCTTACTGGGACGGTGGTTAATTCCCTGACCAGGGTTGGTGTTGAAGACGTTATTGTACAAGTATCAATCAGTGATTCCATTGCAATTACAAATGCTCAAGGGCAGTATACACTGCAGTTTGAAGCAGATAGTACCCAGGAACTGATCCTTTCTTATAGTAAAAGTGGATTTATCTCAACAGATACTGAAGTAACTATCGTTCCTGAAAGAACGATTGATGTAGCTCCTATTTTGTTCGTTGAAGTCGATACTGGAGATGGAGACGATGACGATGATGATCCTCTTATTCGTTTGTCAGGAAAAGCATCTAACATACTGCTAGATAGCCAATCCGCATCGTCTATTGGTGTTCGTGAAAGTGGATCGGTTGAAGTTGCGGAACTGGTCTTCCAGGCCACAGATTCGCTGGGTCGCGAAATCACTCCCGAAAACGCGGCAACAATTAATTTCCGATTCGGGGCGAACCCAAGTGGCGAGGCGTTTATTTTTCCTGAAACGGCCACGACTGATGAAAATGGACGTGTTAAAACAAATATATCAAGTGGTACCATTGCTGGTGTTGTTCAAGTAATTGCTACTACAACTGTAGATGGACGAGTGATTCAGTCCAAGCCAGTTGCTATCGCCATTCACGGTGGGCTGCCTGATAATGATCACTTTGGTATTGCACCACAGATATTTAATGTAGCTCGTGCGTGGGAAGTATGGGGTATCGAAACGAGCATCACGGCGTTTGTTGGTGATCAATACTCAAATCCGGTTCGCCAGGGTACCGTTGTTTACTTTACAAGCTCTGCCGGCATAATTGGTGGTTCAGCAACAACAGGGGCGTTAGGTACAGGATCTGTCTCGATTATATCAGCTCCTCCACAGCCTGATCATCCTGAGTTTGGGCCGGGTTATGTTACCATCACAGGAAGTACAGCTGATAGAGATGAGGTTGAAATCACGGACGATACGGTGATTCTCTTTTCTGGATCCACACGTATTGTGTATGATTCTAATCAGCCTGATCTGGATGTTGGGCCTACGTATACCTACTCTGTGTACGATCAAAATATGAATCCTCTGGCCGCAGGGACCAATATTCAGGTAATCGCTGAAGGGACTAACGTGGTTTCTGTAGGTAATACAAATGTGCAGCTTACAGATAACCTCTTTGGGAATCACAATTTTGATAACCAGGGTATCACGTATGGGATTACCCGGTTTACCTTCGGGATTGCACGGGGGCCTGACGTTGATGACATGGGTGTGCCCATCGATCCCGAACCTGAAGCCGTTACAATTCGAGTAACAAGTCCAAACGGAAACCTCGAACGTGTTATCTTTGCAAACGGTGGCGTATTCACCCGAACAGAATCTGGTGAATTGATCCCCGTCCTAGATTAATCATAAGCTATGTTGGAAGGTACCCTTACGGGTATTTATATAACACCGCATTCAGGAGCACCTCTGGTAGATGTATCAGAGGTGCTTGCTGTTCCTGGGCTAGGGCTTGAAGGGGATCGCTACTATTACGAAAGAGGCTCCTTTTCACGCTGGCCAGGGCCACACAGAGCCGTTTCCTTAATTGCAGAGGAGGATCTCGCACTTATACGCGAACTATCCGGGATAAGTATGGCACCTCAAGAGTCCCGGCGCAATCTTCTTACCCGCGGAGTGCCCTTGCGTGAATTGGTTAAAAAGGAGTTTGTTATCGGGTCAGTAACACTCAGGGGTGAGCGGTTATGCCAGCCCTGTAAATATCTCGCCCGCTTGTTAAATGAGCCGGAATTGATTCCTGCGATGGTCAATAGAGGGGGGATCCGGGCTCGAATCCTGACCGAGGGCACTATTGCTAAAACGGACACGATCAGGTTGGCCTGACCTTATGATTGGTAGTGAACCGTCCTGAACTGTTTAGCAAGTAGGTTCTTCATCTCGTCATCCAGCGAAGACGAGGCGGCTACTGAACACGTAGCGGCAGCATAGGCTTTTCGTCTATAAGGATCTGTATCATTTCCCATTTCAATGCACAGCGATCTGATTTCTTCGTGATCGCATGATCCAATATGAATGTGCTCAAAATCGACGAGCTGTTTGATTGCTATGCGGTTTACATGGATGCAGTCCGCAAATACCTCCATCTTTTTATCCATCGCGTCATCCAGGATTAGGTGCACGGATGGAGCCTGGATGCCAAATATGGTGGACGTGCATGTCCGGCACCCCATGTACTCTATGCCACTATTGTTCTGGGGGGCAAAGCGGGCAAAATGGCGGAAGCAGTACCCTCCCTTAAGGCGTTTCCGTTGGTTTCTGGCCGCCTCCTTTAGCGAATTATATATCGACTTTGATTCGCGTGAGTCTAGATGAGAGGTAAGATGAGATCGATCCCGCAATAGCAACGACAGGTGTTGCCAGAGATCCAACTCGTCAAGCTCTTGAATAAGCCGGTTCATTTGAGGATGCCGTTGGTAAATGAGGCCTATTCGTACAGCGAGTTCATCTCCTTTAATATGCGTTAATAGGAAGATCAAATACTTTGTGTATTCCCGGTCCTGCCGAAGACAATCCATCAGGTAGGGGGTAGCTTGGCGGGGTATCTTTAAAGGAGTCTTGGCACCCTGATGAACATCTTTTCTGCACAAAAGCGTGGCAGCGCGTCGACGAATTTTGGGGTTTGGGTTGCGGAGTGCAGCGATAAGTATGGGGCGGCTATGGGGAGCTAATTGGATAATTGATTTTGCGGCCTGTGAAGAGATAGAGCTGGTTGCATCTACTAAAAGGTCAACTAAAGCCCTGATGCCGGCCTCGCTGCGGTGTTGAGAGAGTGAGCCCGCTGTAATACGGCGTACTTCCTGGTCTGCATCCCTTGTTAACATTATGAGGGCAGTGGTTACTTCGGGTTGTTGAAACCAGCCCAATATCTTTGCAACGCCAATGCGAATCCTTGGACTGGTATCTCTGCTGTACCGAATAGCATGGTCTATCACCTGGGGGCCCATCGATGCAATTTGATCGACGATATACTCGTGCTTGCCCCACTCTTCTGCCTTTAGTGCTTCAATCATAGCAGGGATAGAGCGAGGGTCGTTTATTTTCGCGAGAGATTCGATCAGGGGTTTTATCGTTTCTTGTTCACCCTGAGTTAGCGTGTGTAATAATGCAGGTACCGCTTTAGAATCCCCTAACATACCAAGTGCGCCTATTACCTCTTTGCGAAAGGTGGAATCAGAATGGGGAAGCACGTCAACCAGGGGAGCGACTGCCTGCTTGTTTCGAATCTGACCTAGAATACGCGCAGCATAGGAGCGGATCAGCCATTGGGGACTATGAAGAGCCAGGAAGAGGGGAGGTAGACTGAAATTTCCCAGGTAAGTTAATCCCTTTGCCGCCAAATCCCGGATGGATGGTTCTTTATGCCCCAGTGTGGTAATCAGCGTATCAATTGCTTCAGGGTCATTGAGTTGTATCAGGGCTTCTATAATTTCATACTGTAAGCTTTCTGGGGCGTGTTCTATGAGGCTGATGAGGTGCTGTGTTGCTCTTTGATCACCCAGGGCGCCGAGAACCTTGATGAGATTGAATTGAATGTCATGATCGTCAATTCTAAGTGCTTCTATTAGGGCAGCAATAGAAGAAGATCCTTTTTCGATCAGCGTGTCCACCGATCTTTGCCGCAGTGCCAGGTTTTCGTCCCTGAGGGTATCGATGAGGGCCAGGGTAATCTGGTCTGGAAGGGCCTCAGGAATCGACTCGAACGCTGAATCGCGCTGGCGCGGATCTTCACTTTGTAGCAATGTCAAAATGCGTTCAATCTCATCCATGGGTATAGATTAAGCATGTATTTACCTGTAGGCAAATTGTGCTCAATAAATGCTTTTTTAAGTCCTTATATTCACTGAATATATGAGGTTTTAGTTCAAAATTTGCTCGGTATCCACCAAAAGGGTATATTCGACAAAAAATAGGTTGCTGGAGAAGGGCAAAATTCCTGCGTGACCCACTCATTCGATCCTTTTCTGGAAGTAAGTGAGCCTTTTCTCGTTGAAATGCTGTGTATGTCCTTAGACAAATATAGATGTTTCTCGGTTAACGCTATTTGGGCCATTATTTAGAGTCGATCACAGGTACGCCCTACAAGACATTAGGAGTTATCGCAGCTTTATCACATTCTGATTTTCCCACAGTACACCTTAGGATATCATGAACGCAGTCAGCTTTCCTGGCAAACATGCTCTTTCACTTGCATCACTCTTTGCATTTCTCGTTGTAAGCATTGCCCAAGGGCTTTGCGTTAATCAGGCTTTTTCTCAGCAGACGAAAGCACCATCTACAACGATCCTTGGATTGGATAAAGAGTTGACCCAAGAAGCAAAGGAACGTATCGCTTCAACCATTTCATCTATACGTGAAGAAAAGTCGAGAAACCGGGTGGCCGCTGAAGCTGCTGCTGGAGATAACGGCTCAGCGCCTGATCGTGGATCTGATCGGATATTGAACCAGGTAGACCTGATGTATACAAACACCTACTTTGATACACAGGAAAATCTACAGTATTCCTTTCCTGAGGACTCTCACGACTTTTGCCGGGCTTATTTTGGCAGCAACATTCCGGCAGCCGATTTCTATTTGAACAGCACAATCAATAGCGGGTCCGATTTATCCATTGAACTGAGATGGAGTGCGGGTGCGGAGGTGACAGATTATGACCTGTATCTGTTCGACTCCTCCGGGAAAACGGTAGGCGACGCAACGGGAGTTTTTCCAGGTGGATCAAATGGCGTGGCGTATCAATTTGCTGGCGCTGAATTGGTTGAAACTGCTACAGTACAATACAATGGAGCGGGAGTTGAAGATTTGCTTCTTGTGGTTGACAGATTTCGCGGCCCTGGAGGAAATACGCTGGAGTTAATGGGGACGGTCTTGAGCGGTGGATATGATGTCCTTGAATACACGCTGGATGATGTGTTCGGATACTATGATGCAGCTACTGATGAGCGTCAAGGAACGATAGAAAACAATTCCACCATCGATATCAGTATGTTCAGTTCACCGACTCCCGAGTTGGCGCTTGTATTTGAAACAGATGACTGTACAGAAAGTGTTCAGTTTGAATTGATCAATTCGGAAACCGGAGAAGTGATCAGTACGGGAATTGACAACGACCTTGTCTACTCTGTATTCGGTGGGACTGCAGAAGACTTGCTTGGTGATGAACTTCCCGATGGGATGTACGAGTTGACGGCCACACCGTACAGCGGTGATGATGCGACGGGTGCACAGGGCCCTTCATTGACGGTTTCGTTTGACGTTACTGGTTCCCCGACAGACGATGATACTGCAGTTACAAGCGTCATTCTGGTAAATGCAGCAACGGGTGATATCATTCAAGAGATTTCTGATGGAGATGTGATCGATGTGACCACATTGCCTCAGGATATTAACATTCGGGCAGTCCTGGATGATACCCAGGGGCTTGCTGCAGGTGTGCAGTTTGTAACGGCCATAAATGGTGTAGCCGATGCGCAGAATAGAGATGACACCGCAGCGCCGTATTCTCTTTTTGATGGCACGAATGGAGATGAGTCGGTTCCCAATCCCACTGCTGATGGGCAGACCATTCCTTTAGGTGCTTACCAGTTAACGGCTTCTCCAATTGCAAATGGAGGCGTAGATCCTGCTCAACTGGTCCCCCTCTCTGTAAATTTTGATGTTATTGGTCCCAGAATTGGTAGCTTCACCCTAATCAACGTAGACACCAAGTTACCGATTGATGGGTTTGATCCGATCCCAGAAGGGGCCATTATAGATCTGTCTGGAGGTTTTCCTACCAACTTGAATATTCGAGCAAACCCCATTGATTTTGCAGATCCGCTCGTGATAGGGTTTGTTGACTTCACCATGCTAAGGAGCGACAACGTAGGCGTGGCTGGTGTCAACCCAACAGAAAGCTTCCGTCCGTACTCCGTCTTTGGTGACAATGCATCCGATGATGTCGATACTGGGCTGCCTGACTATTTCGTATGGAGCAGCATTTGTAATGAAACCTACACCCTCATCGGGGCACCGTTTTCGGATTCTAATGGTGCTTATGGCGAGGGACAGCTAACTTTTACCATCACTGGTTCGGGATCGTGCACCGGCGGACAGCCCGGTGGCCAGGCCATGGACAGCGCTCAGTTACTTCCAAACTTCCCCAACCCATTTAACCCGGTAACCACCATCCAATTTGCGGTGCCTGAGACGATGGACGTGAGTCTAGTTGTGTATGACATGACGGGTAGAGAAGTAAAACGGCTTGTCAATGACACCTTAACCGAAGGGTTTTATGACATCACCTTTGATGCCGGCAATCTGTCCAGCGGATTGTATATGTATCGATTAGAAACTCCGGAGTCCGTGCAATATCGTCTGATGACGTTGCTTAAATAAGCCGGTTCGCTACCCGCTTATTTTCGCTATCTGCTTATTCAGGACCTTGATTAACCCCACAAATAATCACCCATGAAGGCAATCCACAAATCTAGGCTCGTCCTTGTGCTTCTCGTAGCGCTACTTGTAGGTCCATTGATGGCCAGGCAGGCAGAGGCCCAGTCCTGCCAAGTTACGGTGCGGATATTTCCTGTTAATCCAGGGAAAGCCGAATTGCAAAACAGTGTTAGGACATCCGTTCGTGATTTTTTATGCGCAGTAGATGCAGGGTCTCCTGCTGTTGGAAATATTGAGATCAGTGCAGAAGATATTTCTATACTAGAGGCTTCCCAGGCTCTGCATCCCGTCTATAAAATACTCGTGATTCCTGTGGTGCCTTCTGAGAATGGCATTGCTTACCAGGTGCGGGGGCTGCATCTCGATCATGACACGGCACAGAATCTTCAACTTGCTCTTTCATTAGATGCTGACGGCAACGTGGTTATGGCTGAGGTTTTGGATGATCAGGATAGAGAAGACAATTGGGCAAGTTCACTTGATGAGATCGGATCAATGCCTCAAGGAGAGGCTGTTTTGAATTTGATCAAGAGATTGGAAGATGCGTATAACAGCGACGCACTTGGCGTAGCAAATGGCGCCAACACCATGCCTGCCCTGGCCACGCTCCTTCAAGAGGCTACGATCAATGTGTCTAAGTTAATCAGTGGAGCGCCGACCAGCACCAGTTACCCTTCATCCAGTAGATACATTAATGCCCTCGTTCGGCTCATTGGCCGTGCAAGTGGTGCGCCTGAGATCACGTACGAATTGGTACAAATCTATCCCCACCGTGATGCAGTGAGCGAGAATGGGACCGGGGCGTATGAAGAAGCATCGCTCTACAGAGTTGCCCTCATCCAGCATTGGATGTTTCCACCAGACAACTATATAGATACCGACTATGTATCTCTGGACGTGGAAATCAATCCTAGTCCCTATATCAAGGCTCGAAATGCTGGTCGTGGTTCTTTTGTAGTAAACACGAATCCAGATGGTGTTCAAGTTACAGAGTTTAACGGAAAGGACTGGAAGAACAACGCTGTATTTACTCCTCTTACCGAATTTATAAACGCTCCCTGGCAGTATCATTATCTAACTTTAAATGATCATTGGTACAATTCAGAGTATCTTGTTGTGAGCCCTGAAGATGTTTTAAGCCATAGAGAGTTAACTCTAGGCATGGAGCATAAAGAGGGGAATATAGACCTCACTGTATTGCCTGATGATGACAATGTGACTGTGCGAGTCGAAGACGGTGCGGGAAATCTGGACGAGGCTACCTTCGTTGATGGAGGAGTTTTGAGGATTCATGTTGATCAGCTCAAAGGAAAACCAGATTCATTAGGGGCAATCACTAGCGATCATGCAACAAGAGGTGTGCGGTTAGTGGTTGAGAAAACCTATTATCAAACGGTTGATACTACGGTGTTTCTACCAAGCCCTGACTTGTATCCGCTTACTATCGAGATGAGGAAGAAGAAAGGACGTCTCGCTGTGACTGCAACTCCCTCTCCTTCCGCTGTATCGGTGAATGCCAATCCTTTTGGATCAACCCCACTTGATGCGGAGGTCGAAGTGACAGGGGATGATGATCCTCTCGGTGTAGTTGTTCGCAATGACGAGTGCAACGCTGGGATTATCGAGCAAGATTGCATGCTACATATTCCCTCTGAATCGAGAAGTGCTACCATTGTGGAAGATCAAACAGCAGAGATGCATTTTGATCTGGCTCCATTTATAGTCCGAAATCTCACCAAGACGGCTGATATTGATGTAGAATTAGGAAGCCGAGATACCCGAGGTGCTCTGCCTATTGAAGTGGGACTCATGGACAACGATGGTCGCAATCGATCCTACATTGTTGATTTTGAGGTACATGATAGGAGCACGGGCGAACCTCTTTTCGACCTTAGTCCGGGCATCTTAGAATGTACGGCCGAAAATGCATGCCTGGGTAAAGGCATTCGGCCAGGTGCTTATTCCATGTTGTGGGATTTGGCCGGTGCCGAAAGCTCTATGCCGGACAATGCGGTGCCCGTACTCACCTTGCGCCGCAGAAGTGTGTGTTGGCCTTGTGTGTTGATCCCTGCCGCCGCTGGCGTAGCTGCTGCCTACATTTTCCCCCGAACAGGAAGTGGAGGGCCTTTACCATTCCTTCCTCCGCCAAGACCTGATGATATACCCTAATAGCCTTTAAACTTTGAAGTGAACATGAAAATGGACCGTCTCCGTTCTATATCTTGGATCAGCTCTTTGCTGATATTGATCTCAGGGACACTTCCTGTTTGGGCAGATCCCGGGGTCGTTACTATGCCTCCACCTGATACTCCTACGCTTCTTGCGCCAGTGGATCAGGATACGATTCTTGTATCTGAACTACCTGTCATTTTGGACTGGAGTGATGTGGCAGATATTGGTTCTTATGAAGCGCAGGTTTTCTTCTCTGAGCCTGTTGAAGGCCAAGAACCTATCCCCTTTAAAACAAAAGTACTCATCGACTCGCAGTTTGAAATTCCAACCGCTGAGTTGTTGGATCTCCTTGCTGCTAATGAGGACAGCACGTTTCACTGGCGAGTACGTGCTACGAATACAGACGGGTCGAGCGAGTGGACCGATGTATGGGAATTTACGATCTCAGAAGTGAATCAACCCCCTACATTTAATACCAATGATCCCGACTTTCCGATTGATGGCACTGAGATCGACGAGCTTGAAACCCTGGAATTCTCCGTAACCGCGACCGATCCTGACGGTGGTACAGTAACATATGCGTTGGATCCGGACTCAGAAGCCGCC
>JAHQVL010000013.1 GCA_019634345.1 Rhodothermaceae bacterium | reverse complement strand
GATATCATCCCTACTGGCCATGAGGTCTGCTGCAGCCAGAGCGTCTATTGCATAGATGACCATCGAACTGCTGTAACTGCCCGGGTAGGTGCCCGACGACTCTCCAACTCCACGCTTGTCATACATAAAGAAAGCAACACCGCGCTCAGCAAAGTAGCGCGCTGCCTCGCCCTGATAAAGATCAGATCGGTCTACGTAGCCAGAACCGTGAACGCCAATCATGACAGGATGCGGACCTTGTCCGGTTGGCAAATAGAGTGTACCCGCGAGACGGGCTCCGCGACTTTCAACGGTCATCTCCTCAGTAGTCCATTGATTCTGACTGAAGCCGAGTTCAGGGAATGCAAAGGAAAGGATGGCATAGAGCAGGTAAGAGGTGATCCGAGTCATTACACTTCTGTTGGAGAATTTAGCAAAATGATAAACTGCTAAAGGACGAACGTAATAATACAACAAGAAGTAAATAATATTTTGCCTGATGCTATCAGAGCTAACAGATCGTTCTCAACTATCAAAAAAATAGACCAGCCCAAAAAAGAACTGCAGCAATTCAGGCTCGACATCAAATCGGCATAGCGATGCATCAATGGGAATCGAGCCAAAATCAGAGGCGTCTAAATCAACTCCTGAGTGCGCCTTGAAGGAAAACCGAGCACCCATCCTGTTACCCAGCGCAGCTTCCATACCTGCTCCTAATTGGATGGTCCCAAAGGTGTTCGCTGATGAGCCGCCCGTGAACTGATCAAGAGAAGTGTCATCGATTCGGACGGATTGCCGGTTGATTGAATACCCCAGGCCAGGTAATCGAAGTGGATTGGGAGGGGTGTTCATGGCAAGTGATCGCAAACTCCTTTCTAGCGCTTCTCTCTTCCTATGCAGAAGAACTGGAAGCAGGCGCATTTCACATCAAAGACGGGTTGCCTACTAAAGGGACTGGTTGGTAGGTCGTTCAGTACTCACATTCTATCCATCCTCTCCTGGTACTTATCGACTGGTTCCGCAGTTCGTAGATTGCGTCGTTTCTTTTGGGGAAAGGCATCGTAGCTAACGCTATAATTGATACTCCAAAAGAAGCGTTTTATGATGCAAGCTACAGACCGTCTACGGACAATATTCCTGGCTATTATCGTTTTAGCACTCAGCCAGGTAGGATCGACAACAGCGCATGCCCAACCAACGGATACTCGCGTCTATGGGAAGGTGGTGGATGGTTCAGGCACTCCGTTGCCCTATGTAAATGTAGTATTGGAAGGGACGATAGAAGGGGCTGCTACTGATGAGGCGGGGATGTATGCCTTTACCACGTCAAGGGCCGGGGCACATACGATTTTTGTCTCAATGATTGGTTATGAGTCAATTTCGAGAACGATTGAACTTGTCCCTGGTGAGTCCATTGAGCTGGATTTCGTGCTGAAAGAGACGCTCATCAATATGGAGGAAGCCGTTGTTACAGCCAGTAGTTATGTCACGGGCATCGAAGATGCAGCGACCTTACAAACTCTGGAGGTAGTGACGACACCGGGTGCGGCGGCAGATATTCTTCTGGCAATTAAGACCTTCCCTGGGACGGCAATGGTGGATGAGGGGGCCGGCTTATTTGTACGTGGAGGCGACGTAAACGAGACGGTATTGCATCTTGATCAGGCCACGGTGATTCATCCCTATAAGTACGAGTCTCCAACGGGCGGTGTGTTCGGTACAATCCCACCATTCCTGGTCGATGGTACCTACTTTTCCTCGGGCGGCTTTTCTGCGAAGTATGGAAATGCACTTTCGGGTATGCTAGCGATGAGAAGTCAAAACCTGCCCCTGGCTACTACCTACTCGGTTAATCTCGGCCTGGCAGCAGCGTCGGTTGGTCTTTCACTACCTATTGTGCCGGGAAAACTAGGCGTTCGGTTTTCAGGGAATCGTAGTTTTACTGAATTGATGATGAACGTTAATCGCATCGCCGATGAGTTCGTCCAGACGCCTAGAGGATGGGATGGTAATCTGAGTATCCAGTATGCGTATTCTACAACCGGACAAGTCAAGTTCTTTAATTTCTCTACGTTTGATCGGCTGGGTGTTCACGTCAATGAGCCTTCCTTTGATGCCGTTTTTCAAGGCGAGTCTGTTAGCCGGTTGCACAATGTGCATTGGACCGATCTATTTGGACCCTGGTTTTTAGAGGCCAGTCTTTCAGCCAGCAGGTATCAGTCTAATAGAACTCTTGGTCTCCTTGATCTTGAACAGACAGACTGGGCAGGGAAGATTCGTCTTGATGCTGAGCGCGACCCGGAAGAGGGCCAATATCGTATTCTGGCAGGAGCTGAAGTTGAACAATTGGAGAATCGCTTTACGGGCATTCTGCCAACCCGTAATGATATCCTGGACCCTGATGCATCCAGTTACCGCGTTCAAAGCAATGACCTGGGTACTCGATTCGGAGGGTACGGAGAGCTGGAATGGAAATGGTCACGCCGAATAGCTACGCGTGTTGGAGGGCGATTTGATAAGCTATCTTTGAGCGACCAATGGACGTTCGATCCCAGAGCCTCTCTGCTCTTCGCCATTGATACAAATACAGAGTTTCGTATGGCCTGGGGGATCTATCATCAATACGCGCTTCCCTATCAATACGCTACTTCTCCGGCTTCCCTACATCTCAAGCCACAACGCTCTCAGCATTTTATTGCTGGCTTTCACATCGATAAACAGAGCTGGCAGGCTCGGCTCGAAGGATATATAAAGCCGTACGACCGATTGGTCCTGGAGAATGAACAGAACGATTACACCAATGAAGGAGAAGGTATCGCACGAGGTGTGGACGCATTCTTTAAGTACGGCGGCTTTTTGATGACCCGTGTGAATGGGTGGGTGTCGTATAGCTATCTGACTTCGAATAGAACCCAGCAAAGATATACCTCATCGGGAGCTGTTTTCGAAAGAGGACCTTCTCCGTTCGATATCTCACACAATTTGACCCTGGTGGCCAAGGCACGAGTTGTTGGCTTTTGGAGCACTGGATTCACGTACCGCTATGCTACAGGCCGGCCCATTACCCCGGTAACCAGCGCCTTCTTGGCTGAAGACCAGGGGTACTACCTGCCGATCCAGGGCCCGGTTGGATCGGAGAGGCTTCCTTCCTTCCAGCGGCTGGATATGAACCTGAGTTATTACCTGCCCTTTGGGAAGGGCCACAACGCAACATTCTACTTTGCAGTGAGCAATCTGCTTAACCGTGTCAACGTACTTGGCTACGAGTATTCGACCGATTACAGCCAGCGGACTGAGCGTCGCTCCAACTATAAACGGTTCGTCTACTTTGGCGTCTCCATGAATATAAACCGATTACCAAACTCACTATAGCACCATGAAAAAATCACTCCTTTTTTTACTCCTTCTATTGTTTGTAACGCCTGCATGGGCACAGGATGCTTCTTCCCTGATCATAAAAGGTAAAACAGACCTTGCCGAAGCGGTGAATCAGAATAACCTGGGCGGCATAAAGCAGGTGAAGGCTCTTCTCCAACGGGCCAGCCAGGATGAGGAAGTGGGGCACTATGCCTATTATTACTTGGGCCTTGCTGAGTACCGGCTTGCTTCTCTTGATGAGGAGAACATGGCCGATCACATCGACCAGGGGATTGATTATCTAGAAAAAATGCTTAAAATGGACAAGGGTAATGTTGAAGGATCGGCATTGCTGGGGAGTTTGGTTGGATGGAAGGCAGGACTTAAACCAATGCAGGCCATGTTCTTAGGCCCTCGTTCGAACCGATTGCTCAATGCTGCTACGGAAGCAGATCCCGAAAATCCTCGTGTAATGTTGTTTAAATCAATCAGCGACTACAATACACCCGAACAATGGGGAGGTGACAAAGACCGTGCAATGGAAGGGTTTAAAAAGGCGACCACCTTCTTTGAAAACAGACCTGCCGGTGATGAAATCGAACCCTCCTGGGGCCATCCAGACGCGTATGCATGGCTAGGCATGATTCACATGGGCAGAGATCAAAATGACGAAGCAAAAGCCGCATTCGAAAAAGCCCTGGCAATAGATCCAGACTTCGCCTGGGTTAAATACGGCCTCATGCCCCAAGTGGCCTCCAACTGAATGAGACGGTCAAACCGAACCCGAAACACGAAACCACTCAGAGAAGCTCTGCTTCTCTGAGTGAAAAAGAATGCCCGAACTCGACCACATAGAAAAACCTCGAATCACCCTTTTGGGAAGTACACTAACCCTTGTGTGCTGGTTGGTGTATACCGTTCTCTATGCCTTTGCAATAGGTGCGGCAGGTCAACAGGGGTCGTTTCTGGGCATACTTATTGGGCAATGCATAGGGAACGCCATCTTGATTGCATTGACGATGCCAGCGTGGTGGTTCATATTCAGAGGGATGGATGATAAGAGCTGGTGGATGCGTATCCTCATGCACCTGATATATGCCCCGCTGTTCGGTTGGTTGGGTACTGAACTACTTCTTATCTATACCCGTGCACTTGTACCTGATGGAAGTGTCACTGCCACGATCGAGGAGGCCTATCCATTTATTGTCGGCACCAATATCACGCTGTACCTCGTCCAGTTTTCCATCATGCATGCGGTCCGGGCCATTGGCAGGTTGAGATATCAGAGACAAAGAGCGGCAGAATTGTTGGTTCTTGCCCAGGAAAGTGAGTTAGCTGCGTTAAAGGCGCAACTCAATCCTCATTTCCTCTTCAACACGCTCAATAGTATCAATGCCCTTGCAGGGGACGATCCAGAAGCGACTCGGAGTATGATTGCCCGCCTGGCAGAAATGCTTCGGTATGCCATCGATTCTTCAAAGCGGGACATGGTTTCCCTAGAAGAAGAGATCAACTTTACAAAAGCCTACCTTGCGATCGAACAGCAGCGCATGGCCGATCGGCTTACGATTGACTGGGACGTTGATGCCCAGGTGTTAGACGAATTAATTCCCCCGATCATTCTGCAGCCTCTGGTTGAAAATGCCGTCAAGCACGGCATCGCTCCGCGCGAATCAGGGGGGACGATTGTAATCTCTATTCATCGGAACGGGAATGCAATCGACGCCTCAGTAAAAGACGATGGGATAGGAGAGGGTTCTACCTCGTTGGAGTCCAATGGAATTGGGTTAACAAATACGCGTAAACGCCTGGAAAAACGATACGGGGGGAGGGCATCCTTTTCGGCTGCAGCAGACCCTAACGGCGGGTTCGAATCCGCATTCTCTGTACCAGTCTAACATAGATCTAAATGCCAATAACTGCACTCATTATAGATGACGAGCCCCTCGCGAGGAAAATGATAGCCGAGTACCTGGCTGGTTTCTCGGATATCGAGTTGCTTGGGATGAGCAAAAATGGACGCGAGGCGGTGTCGGATATTCAATCGCTTCAACCCGATCTCATTTTTTTGGACATTCAGATGCCTGGCTTAAACGGGTTCGAAGTGCTTGAGCACATCACGCATACACCGTTCATTATTTTCTCTACAGCCAACGATGCATACGCGATTCAGGCATTTGAAACGGGTGCAGTTGATTATCTCCTGAAGCCCTATGATAAGGAGCGGTTCGAGAAAGCCGTATCGAGGGCCTTGGAGCGTCTGGAGAAGAAAGAATCCTTTGGCAAGGATATTTCTGTTTTATTGCAAGCGATTAAATCGACGGACTCGCTGGCCGGGCAAATCATGATTCGCGTAGGGGATCGCATTATTCCAGTACGCACAGAGAACATCGTATGGATCGAAGCAGCGGGCGACTATGCAAAAATCCATACCCAACATACCTCCTATCTATGCAGCCAGGGCATTGGTGCGCTTGAAAAAAGACTCGACCCTTCTCAATTTGCCCGTGTGCATCGTTCCTCTATGATCGCTATATCGGCTATACAGCATATTAGAAGCGATAAAGAGGGAGGATACAACGCGACGCTGATAAACGGGAAAGACGTAAAAATCAGCCGTTCCTTTGCCCCAAAGATTCGCCGGCTTATTGTTTAACGCCTTCTGTTTGTCCTATCGTTGAACCTTTGCTGCCAACCGAAATCCCCGAACAGTAGCTCGGTCCGTGGGTTCGTAGCCGTAGCGGTCTGAGCAACGCATCAGGCTGACCCTTCCGTTGAATGCACCGCCTCGAATGACTCGCCGCTCTCCCTCGGCAGCACCCCTTGGATCGACGATGATGGTAGAATCATAAGGAGCGTACCAGTCCTGTACCCATTCGTAGACATTACCCGACATATCGAACACGCCATACTTGTTGGGCTTTAATGTCGCTACCGGTTGCATGCTGGCCATACCCTGTGCTTCATGCCACGCGTACTCGCTTAGCTCTCCTTCATCAATCCCAAATTCATTCTCGTTTCCAGCGCGGCATGCATATTCCCATTCCGCCTCAGTAGGAAGGCGAAAACAATCAGGGCAATTAGAAAGCGTATTTAATTTGTGAATATACTCCTGGGTATCGTTCCAACTGACTCGTTGGGCGGGCAAGTTTTCTCCTTTTGTACCGCTTCGATTCGTTCCCATGACGGCATACCACTGTGCCTGGGTAACCTCTGTTTTGCCCATCAGGAATGGTTCAGCAATAACAACCTGATGCACTGGGGCTTCGTCTTCATAGTCCTCCGAGCCCATCATGAAGGATCCTGGGTATATTTCTTCGAAGTCAGTTGCAAGGTTGGGAGGGTTGAAAGAGGCTCCCTCGCAATCGGTTGCCCCATCATTGTCACCTTGCCCTTTCCATTTTCCTCCTTTATCGATGCAACTTCGGCACCATTCTGTTTCGGTACCGGCAAACTCGCAAATATTGAATCGATTTATGTAGGAGTACGTCCAGGCGAGTCCCCCAATAATCAGGGTAAGTAGTCCATATACGATATTCCTTCGTCTCTTAAGTTTCGTTCGCAGCACGCGACTTTCCTCTACAAGCCTTTTCTCAATATCCGTCCACATGCGCATGCCCTGCTGGCCTTTTTCAACAACGCTCAACCCCGCTTCGTCCAGGGGTTGTCCCTTTCCTTTTTGCCATTCGGATGCCCTGTTCTGTAAGAGCCTGGCTGCCTCTTGGCCCGGGTAATTTGATTCGTTGTGGCGTTTCCGAATGAGTGGAGCGAGGATGTCATGGGTCAGCCGAATAACAGTTTGAGACTCACCGTCATCATCTTGCTTTTCATCTCTTATGAGCAAATGACGGTTTTGACTTTGATCTAATAAGTCCTCCAATACATCCAGGCGGTGCGTGTAGTAGGAGCGTAAGTCCTTTAGGGTATGAATGGCGGCCGTTCCAAACTCAGTTGTATGATAGTTTAAGATATCTAGAATCAGGCCTGAGGCGATGACCTCTTCATTCCATTGTGTTAATTCACCAAGCCGTGAATCTAAAAAGTCATCTAAGAGGAGGCCCTTTCGCTTGAGGCCTTGATAGGCGTCGATGGTGAAGGTGCGTCCATGGTCCGATTCATTTTTGCAGATCTCCCACATCTTCGTCATCAGGATTGACAGCATGGGGGCCACCGGTGCTTCTTGATCTTCCAAAAGATCATCTGCAATGATACCTTCCAGTGGATGCTCTACGGTGAGATTGTAATCGAGCTGTGTGTTTGTCGGACCCAGAACAACTTCAATAACACCGGATCGACTAAGCCTGTTGAGAAAGAATTCAGAGCGGGGTAAACGATGTTGTTTGAGAAGAGCATCAAATTCTGCCAGCCACTCTTTACGAAAAGAGAGGAGAAGCCTTCCCTTTGGCCGGATCGACTGCTTGCCAAAAAGTGTAAGCAGCAGTTGAATGAATTCGTTGAGTTCTGACTCATGATTATGCGCCGTGTATACTTCCTCAATTTGATCGAGAATGAGAACAAGAGGTTTTCCGGACGTTTCTTCAATAGCAAGCCATTTTTCGTGTATAGAATTCGACAGGTGTGAAGCGTCCACGGTCGAGGAAAAGAGTGTACTGATGCTTGCGTCAATGGTAGCACTCAATCCCAATCGTATATCTCGGCTTGCATAGCGTACATGGTGCGTCTGTTTTAACCGGGGGATCAACCCTGCTCGAAGCAGTGAAGACTTTCCAATGGCGGAGTTTCCATAGAAAAGGATGATAGGGCGTGAGACCTTGCTCGTTACACGGTCATATATTTCTCTGATCTCCTGGTCTCTTCCAAAAAATACGCCCACGTGCTCTTCATCATAGCGGAAAATGTACTGATAGGGGCTATCGGGAAGGCTATGCGGTTCCGGCTCAGGGATTCCGAATAACGGCTTGTTTGCTTCCTTTGATAAACTCCATCCTTTATTGATTTCAGCTCCTTCAGCCACATACATCGCCCAGGGCCATCGGCCCCCGCCGTGGGTAACTTCTGCAGGCGCTCGTTCTCCACGGTGCAGGTTGGATTCTCCCGACTTAATCTTAGTAGCATGAACGGCTTCGCTATAGGCGGACTCTAATGTGGCTCCATGCGCAATCGCATTGTAGAATCGAGCAGCAAACTGAGAGGCTGTTTCATCTACAATATCCTGGCTTGTTGCTATGACAACCTCAATTCCATTTTCAAGTAGATGCTCAACTTGTTTTTCTGTTGAACACCCGTTAAGAAAGACCAATCGTATTCCTGGTTGGCTCGAAAGAAAATGAGACAACGTAGCCGCATTGACGAGCGAAGGGTTACCCTCCCTGGATTCTAAGTACAAAGTCTCAGGATGGGCGTGCCCGGCAAAATGGAATATGGCAACGCGTTCACGGTATTCCTGAAATACATCCAGGAGTTCCTTTACAGTCGTGTTGGTTTTTACAACAATCTCACATAAGCCAGCATCCTCAGCCTCAGATAGTCGTTCGAGGATTTGACGTTTCTCTTCAGGAAGGTTACGCAGGTACCGAACGCCTTCCTGGCGGTCATTTGCAAATGCAAGAAAAATGACTGGTTTTTGAGCGGTTGGCATTGACAGGGAGCGATTTAAACGTAGCTACTCCTTATTTTCGTGAATTAACTTGTTAAAATCCAAACCCCTCAAGTTGATGGATGCATTCCAATCTATTGAACCCAGTATCGCAGTGTGGAACGAGTCCTTTCAAATACGTGCGTTTGAAGCGGACGCAAGCGGACATTTGGGTATACTGCATCTGTTTAATTACTTTCAAGAAGTGGCCGGCAACCATGCGAGCGCGCTAGGTGTCTCCATTGAAAAGCTGAATGCGCAGCAGCTTACCTGGATGCTTTCGCGGTTCCATATTCAAGTGAAACGCTATCCGGTATGGGGTGAAAAGATACTTCTCAAAACCTGGCCCTCCGATCACAGTGGTCTGCATGCGCTGAGGGAGTTTGTTATGTATGATGCCGAAGGAGAGCAAATTGGCCAGGGGACCAGCGGGTGGTTGATGATCGATCTGAAACGAAGGCGTCCCATCCGTATGCCGGACTTTATCACGTCTATCGAATTACCCGATCTTTCCCGTCCCGTTGATGACCCGTTTAACAAGTTACCGTCTCCTGAAGGTAGTGAACCAGGTAAGTCCTTTACTGTGGGGTATCACGACCTCGATATCAATCAACATGCCAACAGTGTGCACTACATCCGATGGGCGCTAGAGGCAGTACCTGATGAAATAAGGACTGATAGGCAACTCTCTGCTCTAGAGGTGCAGTTCCGGGCAGAAGCAAAGTATGGAGACGGCATCGTATCTCGCTTCGAGAAAGAAGGTCTCGTTTTAATACATGGCCTCTACGAGCAGACCTCCAATCGAGCACTTGCTGTGGTCCGAAGTACATGGACGTGATTCAATCATCGAACAAAGGTTAATGTTTTAGTGCAGTTGTGGGGTATATCCTTATCGTTACTTGATCCAAAAACCTCTTTTTTTGGCACATCTTTCGATACAATTTTCTTACAGACACGCCGGTAAATTCCCCTATACTCCAATAGTACTGAATCTTATGCGCCAATACTGTTATGGCAAAGTACTAAAGCGTGTTTAGGTAAACGATTAATTTTAGTTTTATTCCTCAGATGCATTTCCAGGCACCCCCTTCTGCCTGACAATCGACTATCCTCTGAGCGCCCCTCTCCTCCATACGCTATCCACACCACACTCTTGTACTCTTAAGTCCTATGCAGGAGACCCTACTGGCACTCGGTGCCTTAATGATTATTATGCTGATTGCCGTCAATCAGCAGCGTTCGACGATCCACATTCACGAGCAGGTCTATGTTCGAGAAATCTCTCAAGCACGAGATGATTTTGCTGTTCGCTTACTGGAAGGGATCTCAAACGAAATGAGCTTTGACGAAAAAACCATGGCTCTCACAGATATCCCAACAAACATAAGTAGCCTTTCTGATATACTTGGTCCTGATCCCGGTGAAACCGCCGATAGTACCTTTGATGATATTGATGACTTCGAAGCATACAGGGATACGTTCATGCACGTCATCAGCGCGGATACCTTTTTCTTTGATGTCACCTTCAACGTGTCGTACATCGATGATGACAATACGACAACTACTTCAAAGACGTTTGCTAAGGAGATCTCGGCTTTAATTGCACCCCTTCAAGATTTTGGAAAGTATGGAAATACATTGACAGGTGTATTTTCAAAAACTAAAGTCATTTATGAGGACTTCTAGATAGAGGCAGTAGGACTATGCAATATTTTCTCGACCATCTCGCTTCGATCCTTGTCGTCTCCGTTGTTCTATTGATCATGGTTCTCGTACAAATACGAGGTACACAAAGCGCGGCAGAGTCTACGATCAACAGCATTATCTTTACCGATGTTGTGGATATGACAGAAATTCTGAAACGGGATCTGGAAAATATGTTGACAGACCAACAGGCTATAGATGCGCAATCCGATTCCACTTACACAGGAGGGGGAGTTACTTTATGCATAGGGGATGACACAACAACAAGTGGTATTCATGCTGCCCAACATACGGCCTTCTTTAGTTTTCCTACACGAAAGCCGCCTGAAGATCTGGTAAATAGCGAGATCATCGAAGTTCGATACAACCTGGTCAATACAGGCGAAACCATAACACTGCCAACCCGGGATTCGACCCAAACGATTCCACTTTTCAGGATAAACCGTTTGGTGAACGGCCTCTTTGCAGGTGGCAGTGGTGATAACGTGACCTCATTTCGCATCGAGACACTCAATCGATTTGACGACTTCGATGCCTTTAACGTCATAGATGGAGCCTGCTCAGCTAATCTCAGGAAAGTCCGATTTGAATTTAAAATGGCCCAGAATGGTGTTGACTTCGCGTCGGGTGATGGGCAAACCTCTACAAGTCAAACCAATATTAGCCGGTTTGGGACAACCGTCCATCTTACAAACTGGGAATAAAAATTTAGCACATCATGGGAAAAGGAGCTTTAATCGGTGTAATAGCCCTCTCTTTCTTGGCGCTTATAACGTTGAGAAACACGCAGTCGATATCGCGTAGCACGAACGACAAACAACTGGAATTCCAGGTAGGGTTCATGGCCAAAGAACTGGCTATGAAAGGCCGCAAATTGGTATTGTCCAGCTGGATCAAAAACAACGGTGCCAGCGCAAGAGATATTGGTACGGTCAATGACGGGGGCGGTACCATTACGCTGTTATCGGACTCAGTAAAAAGTTTGATCGGTACTGAAATTGGATTCACCGTCAGGGGGGTCTATGAGGGTGCGGTTCACGATGTGACCAGCCGGCTTCGTTGGGGCTCTATCCTGTCTAGTCCCTTGCAGATGAAAGTGCCCGACTTAAACCTGACGGTTTCCTCAACGGCAACGTTGAATATGAATGAAATTGCCCTCGATACCCAGTCTCTTGATGACCTGGAGCAGACCCTTGTGATAGACTTGGGGCTGGTACCAAGCTTAGGATCTCTAAACCTGGGCGCAACGGATATGAGGGATGCCGTGGAGCAGGAATTATCGGATGCTGGTTTCTTGGCTGACGAGCCCGCCGTAGTGCTTATCGATCAGGCAATGCGAAATGAATTTGAAAACAGCCAGGACGGTATTCATTACCCGGACCAGGTCATTCAAATGATCAATGACTACGTGAATACGCATCCTGGAAGCCAGTTGTCTTATTCAGATGATTCCAGCCTACCGAGTACGTTTGGTGCGTCTACTGAGAGCGTGCTGCGTATCAAAGACAACGTAGAACTTTCCGGTGATCTTGTAGGGGAAGGCGTATTGATCATTGAGGGTGACTTTAAAGTACCTACGGGAATTACCTTTGACTGGACTGGACTGGTGGTCGTTGCCCCGCCCTCAGGGGATTTATCTGGATTTATTGATCTAAGCGGACTGGTGAATATTAATGGAAGCCTGGTTGTAGCTCAAGACGGCGTTCCAAACACGGGACACATGGATCTTACTATTAATGCTGATTTAGCTTCAAGCTGGTTGTACCCATGGGGGGCAAGCGGTTCAGCCAATCAACCATGGGCAAAACATACCCATGATTTTAGCGGATCTTATGGAACGCAGGTCGGATTTACCTCTACGACACCTGGTTTCATTGTGCATTCCAATGAGACGCAATTTGATTCATTCTTGGGTGCTTTTGCCTCGAATGATGAATTGATTTTTGAGTTTCTCAACTATACGAATCACGGCTTGGCTACGGTAACGATGGATATAACAGGTATAGGGCTTACCGCCTCACGTGTCTCAGCTGGATTCAATGATCTCATCAAGTCAGGAAATCCATACAAGTCAAATCCAATAAGAGTTGGGGATATCAATCACCTGGACATTTCAGTAAACCGTCTTAGCTCGCTGAAAAAACTATGGGATACTGGAGACGATTATCAGGGTTGTGCCAATGTAAACGATAAAACCCAGGGGCCGGATTGTGTCGGTGGGACGTACAGCAATCGATTCCAGTCGTTTGCGTTGCGTGTTTATAAGTGGAATGGCGTTGTTGAAGACCATGTGTACGATGCGTCTCTATACTGGCACCGCCGCCAGGATGAAGAAGACGATTACGAAGATGACATGAATGACCTAATTGCTGATATTAACGCGCAAAATTACGGAATGGATATCAATATCGGCGATAACACCACGATCACTGCGGATAACAATGCCATGAATATCATTGGAGGGTTTACGGGGACATCCTCAGGCAACATCACCAACCTCGGAACGTGGCACCGCCACTGGGAGCCCGACGATGTAGATAATCCGTTATATGTTGTGCAGACAAATTGATGATTCGGGATAATTTCTTATCATTACCAATTAATACTCTGTAAACTGCACACCAACCTATTGCCCCCATGTCCCACGACGCCGTTGCTGCACGCCACGCAGTAGATGACAACCCAAAGCGCATGCTTGCCCTTGACGGGGGCGGCATCAAAGGCATACTTACACTTGGTTACCTGAAACGGATCGAAACCTTGCTTCGTCTGCGATACAACAAGGACGACCTGGTTTTATCGGACTACTACGACTTCATCGGAGGCACCTCGACCGGTGCCATCATAGCAGCATCTCTGTCGCTTGGGAATGATGTAGACACGATCATTGAGTTGTATGAGCAATTGGGTAAATCAATCTTTGAAACGTCGTGGAGGCGCGGCATCTTGCTGCCTCGATTTAAAACAAATGCTCTTGAGGCAGCGCTCAAGGATCATATCGGGGATATCAGCTTTGCAGATGAGGCCATCAAAACGGGCTTGATGATTATTTTGAAGCGATGGGATACGGGAAGCCTTTGGGTGCTCCACAACATCCGTGGGAATAAGTACTACGAAAAGTATACAAAAGGGTACCTACTCAGGCAGGTAGTACGGGGAAGTACAGCGGCTCCTAGCTATTTTAAACCGGAAGTGATGGATGTCACACCAACCGAAGAAGCTGCCTTTGTCGACGGCGGTGTTACGTCGCACAACAACCCGGCCTGGCAACTCTTTATGTTGGCTACAATCAATGGATATGGACTCAATTGGAGTACAGGTGCAGATAACCTATCAATCACCTCTATCGGTACAGGCTTTCGCGAAAAGAAGAGCCAGGCGAACGACTGGAAAAACAGAGTATCGCTTACAAACGCGTTGACGTCCTTGCAACTGATGATGGATGATGCCGACTCCCTCAATCAAATCATGCTTCAGTGGCTATCGAAGTCACCCACAAATAAAGTCATCGATAGTGAAATTGGCGACTTAGCCGGTGAGTGTCTTACTCCTGAACCGCTCTTTCATTACGTTCGGTATGATATCGAGCTGAGCCCTATGTCGATACGGAAGGCGTGGCCGGATGTAGGAACCGATCTGCCTAATGACTTGCACAAGATGGAGAAGGCAGCCAATATCGAGTTGCTAAAAACGATTGGCGAAAAAGCCGCTGCCTTCCAGTTGACGGACCAGGCTTTTGGTGAGCATTTCCCTAAAAGCTTCGACATTGGTCAGTAATGTTTCGGCTATCGTTCGTTCATTATTTCCGTGCGTTCAATAATCGCCCAGGATAAAAAACGACTTGAATCAGGTTGTATTCTAACTGACTGAAATTGAAGGTTGTCCCTTCGATATCAAACGAGGAAAAAGGGTACCAGCGTATATTGGTTCTCAGGATTAGATACTCTTCTGTTTTCCCTGGGAGAATATCCCAACCTAACGTAATGCCTGGCTCAAGTTGCTCGAATGAAGCAATTCTGCTTATCCCTTGATCGTCTTCCGAGTATTCAATGTAGTCGTAAGCAACATTAACCCCGATGTAGGGCGCAAAACCTGAATAGTCGAACAAATGCTTGTTAACCTCTAGAGCCAGTGAGTTCTTTTGGATTTTTTGACGCACCTCATATCCTTCAGCTTCAAACACTGGGTTTCTAAAAGATAGCGCCGCAAAGAGTCCAGCTTTGTTAAGCTGATACCCAATAGCCATGTCGAAATAACCCGACGAACTGATTTTATCTTGAAGGAAGGGGAAAACAGTCTGATTGTATTCTGATTTCGACAAAGAGAAGGAGCTCGATGGCCCCAGGCCTACAAAAAAATCACCCGCCCTGGAAGCCGTTGAGCCAAGAGGCGAGACGCGTGGATACGTATTCCATTTCTCGATAGACTCAGGCTTTTCATTTCTGCTGGAGTCAAACGTATACAACAGGCCTAGCTGAGCAGTGAAAGCTGGTGTCTCTATCTGTTCAAAGACGGTTCTAGACAATGGGTACTCCCACGTATTATCTGGCGAGTATGTGAGCCCTGCTCGTAGGACAAACCCCTTGTACCCATACAGGAACCCGAAATCAGTAACCAATCGAAAGTCCTTAAAGTGACTGGGTTGCTTGGATTCTGCCTGGGGGGTCTGACTAAATTCGAGGCTGGCCCAGCTCGCTCCAAAATAAGGTCGTACTTTCTGTTCTTGAAAGACCCAGGGTAATAACCGCACACCGGTCACGACATTATGATTGAGCCGGAAATCAGCATTGGAGGAGCCCTTCAGCCTGAGTTGCTCAAGGGGGAGCTCAACAAAAAACTCTGCGTGTCCCCAGAAATGAAATCCACCCCAACTCAGATAAGGCTGAAGAGAGTGGGCATGTTCAAAAGAGGAGATACTATTCCCAGAAATACGCTTACCCGTAAATGACGTGTACCCCCGTGCTCCAAACTCAAAGTACGTCTTCGCAAAATCCAACCGTTGTTTGCCCGGTGGATAGTGAGCATCTTGGCCATATACCGAGACCGTAAACGAAAACAAAACAAGGATCAAAAACCGTTTTATCATGACAGTAGAAGTGCATGTTGAAAGAACGGTACAATGATCCGTTGATTGACGCCTGAGTGCAATCGGGAATAGGTATGAAATCCGCCTGATTTAGTGATTCATACAAAAGTATGAGGGGGTATCTGTTTCTGGTTTCTCGTTTCTGGTTGTCAAGTAGGATTCAAGCACAGACCTAACCAGAAACATGAAACATGAAACCAAACAGATGACCCTCATCTGTTTGCCCTAAGCAGCCCCATCAACTCCATGCGATTACTCACTTTGCATTTCTTGTAGACGTTGCTCGCGTGGGTTTTGACAGTGGGGATGGAGATGAAGAGTTGTTCTGCGATTTGTTTATAACTGCTTCCTTCTACTAGCAGAGCGGCCACCTCTTTTTCCCTGTTGGTTAGCGCGTAGTTATTCAGGCTTTGCTCGTTTACGGCTTGTTTATCTCTAAATAACGCAAGCCGCTGTATGTCATCCCAGAGCTTGCTGATGCCCATGATGAGGAAAAGCACCGGGACCGTAAACCCGGTTTTGATAGCAATAGATTGCGCCGGCATTGCGAAATCGAGGAAGAGAGCGATGGGGATAAAGATGAGAAAGGCCAACGCGATGTACTGCTCTTGCTTCTCTCGATGGGCGATACGGACCTGGGGCTTGGTGGTACGTATCAAGATCATGGAGAAGACAACAGAAAGGCCTAGAAAAATGACCACGGGGTATTGCAAGAGTTCTAAGGTACCTGCAAAATGGCCTATAACCACCAGCGCCCCAAGTACACAGGTTATCACAAGAATGCCTTGAGAGAACCAGGGCGGAAGGGCATGTTTGCGTTCATGAATGACATTGAGTGGTGTCGTATACCCGATGAGGCACATCGCTAGCAGCGTAAACACGTGAATGCCCTCAGTAGGATGTCCTAATTCAAGGAAGTAGGTGATCGTAAGTGAGATGATAAGAAGGAGGAGAGAGGAGGTGAACGCAATTGTTTCGATCGATTCCAGGTTCTTTTTGTAGCAGACAATTTCCAAAAAGAGGGCCAGTGTAAGCACCGTGTATACCAACACTAACAATACAACCTCAACTACTTCCATGGGTTTTGTACACTGTTGGTTAAGTTTGCCACTTTGATCCAGGGATTGTAAACTTAATAAATGTTCTAAATCGGTAGTTACCGAGTCTTGTTTCACAAAACAATATATCCATGAAACTGCGCTACACAATCCTTCTTCTCGCCTGTTTAATTTCACTTCCTCAAATAGTTATGGCACAGCAAGAAGAAGCTGCAGAGCCGCTGATGAATACGTTGGAAGCAATCCATGATATCACTGAAGATTTTTTGCTTGCGTCTGCAGAGATGATGGATGAAGAAATGTTGGCGTATCGTCCCAGCGTGAATGTGCGGACCTCCGCTCAAATTTTCGGGCATATCATCAATGCACAATTTGGTATTTGTACTGCGGCGTCAGGTAAGGAAAATCCAGCGGAAGGCAACTACGAAGAAATCGCAACTACCAAAGAGCACATTGTAAAAGGCTTAAAAGATAGCTTTAAATACTGCAGAGCCGTCTACGCAGAGATGACCGACGAGGAGTCCATGGAAATGGTCACTTTCTTTGGAGGTGAACGCCGTCAAGAGATGACGAAGGCCTCTGTTATGTCATTTAACTCGACGCATAACTACGAACACTACGGTCAGCTGACCGTCTACATGCGCATCAACGGAATGACACCTCCGTCCTCAGCGAATTAGCTATCCTTCACAGATTGCGCCTAAGGCTCCGACCAGCTTATCCAACTC
>JAHQVL010000143.1 GCA_019634345.1 Rhodothermaceae bacterium | reverse complement strand
GAGCAAAATTTAATGTGGCTATGTGCCGAACTCGGCACCTCGCTGGATCGTGTCTGCCGAAGCCATTTTGTCCCCTCGTCCGTTCTAGTCCAGGAACTAGAAGACGCCCTCCCGTACTGGCCTACGCATTTGGATATCTTAAAAGGAGTTCAGCCAGAGGTCATCATTACCTATGGTATCTCGGACGTATCCCCATTTTGGTTTATGTATGAGCAATCAGAGGCTCTGGGTGATAGTTGGGACCAGGTAAAAGCCGGCCAGGGAAACTGGCGGTGCAAGACCTTTACCGGTGAATACAACGGCCGGCGCGTCCCAGTGGTTGGCCTGCCTCATTTGAGCCGCTATAAGTTATCGGGTAAATCGCATGTTGTGGAGTGGATTATGGAGTTGGGGGCATAAACCCTAGTTTTACGACAGCATTTGTGCGATCAAGGCCTTCGTGCCCATCTTACTTCCCATTCGAAGTTCTTCCTTGCCCATGCCGGCCAATTCTGCGCAATGGGGACAGACAATTACCATTCCACCTCCCTCTACAAACTTTGTATAGAGTTGCTCTGCCCAATATGTTCAAGGATGTTCTCTTAGTCGCATGTTGTAGAAGAGATTATGAGTATTAACCTAAGTTTTGTGACTTCTACGTGCACTGGGTTATGAATGAATAGAATGATAAATTCATGTATTATAATCGAAAGAGGATTGACTCTTACCTTCTGTGATTATTAAAATGATTCTTTGTACTCCCCCATACACTTAATGAACTCTCCTGATTTAGTTCTGTACACTATTCAAGAGTAGAGGTGCATTTTGATTATTCTCTTTTCCTAGTAGAGGGTCCTTACAAGCAGCGATATTATTCATGGTTGGTAAACAGATCGGACGGTATCACATACTTAGCCGGATTGGACAAGGTGGTGTGGGCACAGTGTATAAAGCTCAGGATACCAAGCTCAACCGACTTGTTGCGCTCAAATTCCTTATGTCCATCCACTCGGATCGTGCTGACATGCATCAGCGTTTTATCCAGGAAGCCATCATTACCTCTTCTCTTCAGCACCCTAACATTTGTACCATCTTCGACACCGGAGAAACCGAGGAAGGCAACACGTTCATCGCGATGGACTATTATAAGGGAGAAACGCTTCAAGCCAGGTTAAAAAGGGGATTCCTATCGCTGGACGAAGTCTTTTCGATCATCCTTCATATTGCGTCTGGGCTGCGTGCAGCGCATGACAAGGGCATTGTTCATCGAGATATCAAGCCTTCAAACATCTTTCTTCTCGATAACAGCTTTGTAAAGATCCTCGATTTTGGCATTGCAAAGATCCAGGGTAGCGAATTAACAAAAACGGGTATTACACTCGGCACTATCTCTTATATGAGCCCCGAACAAACACGGGGAGGTAAGGTAGATCGGCGGGCAGATATCTGGTCGCTCGGGGTAATGTTATATGAGATGATCACTGGAGAGCCTCTTTTTAGTGGCGATGATGTGGTAGTGCTCAACATGATCAACAACCACGAACCTCCCCCTTTGCGTAACAAACGCCCAGAAGTGTCTGAAGAGTTGGAGTCTGCCATACAAAAAGCTCTGGAAAAAGATGTCGAGAATAGATTCCAGAGGATGGAAGAGTTCGAGGCAACCCTCCGCCGGGCATACAATAATCTGAGAAGTTCAGCTGGCCCTTTCCCAAAAACTGCTGTCCTACCTGTGATCGAGGAACCTCTAATAACTTCGCAAGGGCACACTGACGTTGTGGCAACTATTCAAGTGCCCGCCCAACAGGCACAGGATTATCCTCCGGCGGGTGCATCGTCGATGGATAAGAAACCGTGGATATGGATCGGATCAGGTCTACTGGCTATCCTGCTATTGTTGTTTGTTTTCAGAAACATGATCTTTGATTCCATCGATCAGCCTCCCCCCGCAGTCGACTCCGAGCAGATAGCCAACAGTATACCTGAGGCCGCGTTCTCAGCACCTCCTGAATCTCCTGTTGAGCAGGGTACCGAGGAAGAAACTGCAATTACTTCAATTCCCGAAGAACCTGACACCGAACTAAATGCTGGCTCAGAAGAACCTGACACCGAAATAATTACTGGCTCAGAAGAACCCGAAACCCAATCCGAACAATCCCAGCCACTCACTGATGCCGCTGTTTTGGAGCCCCTTTCGCCAGAAGAGATAGTTTCTGTACCTGCTCCCAATGAAAGCAGTTTACCGGAAGAACTCTCGATCATCGCCGAGAAAACGACCTCAGGTCAAGTAGAGCCTGAGGCTTCATTGACCGAGGTGCTTGATACTATCCCTCAGCCAGATCCGTCCATTTCCACACTAGCAGATGAAGAGGTCTCCGCTGAGCTCGTAGAAGAAATCACTCCTTTAGATATTGATCAGACAACGTCTGGTTCTTCAAACTCAGTGGCATTAATAGAGAGCTTTACCAACAGTACCGGGATCGAATTTAAATTGATACAACCCGGTTGGTTTAATATGGGGTCTAGAAATGGAAATAATGACGAACACCCCGTTCGTGCTGTAACGGTGTCTCAACCCTTTTATATGGGAGTCACAGAAGTAACCCATCAGGAGTGGGAATCCCTTATGAACCATATATCAAACCCAAAAAAGCAAGGAACTACGTTCCCTGTAGCAAGTGTTTCTTGGCATGATGCTAATAAATTCATAAGCGCTCTTAATGAGCGAGGAGATGAATATGTGTACCGGCTTCCTACTGAGGCTGAATGGGAATATGCGTGCCGCTCTGGAACGAATGTATACTACTACCCATCAAAAAGAGAAGTAGCTGAGTTTTCGTGGTATAAAGGCAATTCAAAAAACAAGTCACAGCTTGTAAAATCCCTCTCGCCGAATGGATGGGGGTTGTATGATATGACCGGAAATGTGTGGGAATGGACAGCAGACTGGTATAAAAGAAGCTACTATACAGAAGGTCCAGATGTGGATCCACCAGGTCCTGCCACTGGAGAAACACGTGTCTTGCGAGGTGGAGCCTTTAATTTTAGCCTTCGCTATATTACGTGCTCGAATAGACGGTATTACAGAGAATATAAAAGTGACAACAACATTGGTTTCCGCGTAGTGGCAGTCCCTAAATAGTCGCATACAGGCACGAACTAAAGTAAGTCTACGTGTTTACCCTCTCCCGTTCTTGTCCAGGAACTCGGCGACGCCCAGTCGTACTGGCCTACACATTTGGATATTTTAAAAGAAGTTCAACCGGTTTTCATTGTCACCTATGGCATCTCGGACGTATCGCCTTTCTGGTTTTTGTACAAACAATCAGAGGCCTTGAGGGACAGTATGGAATTTGATCGTTACGCTAT
The DNA here is from genome assembly GCA_019634345.1 of Rhodothermaceae bacterium. Taxonomy (GTDB): domain Bacteria; phylum Bacteroidota; class Rhodothermia; order Rhodothermales; family JAHQVL01; genus JAHQVL01. Next base: position 5,696 of record JAHQVL010000143.1, on the reverse strand, counting down.
AGATGGTGTGGAAGTACATTGCTTGCGCTGTGGTAATGACCGCTTTAAGAAAGGGCGAGCACAGCTAAATACAACGCTAATGACATTGATGAATTTAGATTGGGCAAATCGTAGAGCTACCCTGCTAATTTGCAATCGCTGCAGCAAGATTGAATGGTAGGCGGTCGAACCTGAGAAAATCAATTAGGATTGTAGATGCTAGCGTTATGTGTTTGCGCTTAGAAGGGGCTTTTATGGGAGAGACGTTGCGGTCAGTGGATATATTTTCTTTCTTATCAAGACATCGCCTTATGCTTATATCCATGTTGTAATCGGTACCTATGAAACGCATTTACCCGCTTCTGCTGTTGGTTTTGGTTTTCTCAGCCTGTGATTCAACTCCAAACAACGAGGATGATCAGAGCCCTTTACCAGGAGCTGATTTTATTCGTGTGACGGCTAATCCTAATCCTGTTCAGGCAGAAGGAGCAGTCGTTATTCGAGTCACCGTTGCTGATACTACAGGCGAAAATACCAGTTACTTGTGGTCCTTGCCTGAAAAGGACTCCGTAACCATGGTCAACGCTATTCGCTGGCAAGCTCCTGAACAGACTGGGTCATATGATTTTAGTGTGTTGGTTGTTAATCCTCCCAATCAATCGGCCAACGCTAATTTTGAGATTGAAGTCATACGCTAGCTTTATTTCGATGGGGGGAAGTAAAGGGCTTTCGCACGGAGTACAAATATCCTATTTTCCCGCACCTGAACCCTGAACCCTGAACCCTGAACCCTGAACCCTGAACCCTGAACCCTGAACCCTGAACCCTGAACCCTGAACCCTGAACCCTGAACCCTGAACCCTGAACCCTGAACCTTTTGCGTCATACTCTCCTTTTCTTAGTTCTGCTTCTGGCTTTGAATAGCCAACTGTTTGCACAAAATGCGTCGATTCGCGGCTTTGTGACTGAGCAGGCGACGGGGCAGTCGTTGGAATTGGTGAATATCCTGTTGGAGGATTCCAATGGAGAGGTGGTAGGGACGGTTACGAGTCCAGACGGGGTTTTTCAGTTCAGACGATTGGCTCAGGGGCAATATCGTATTCAAGCGTCCTTTATCGGATACCAGGTGTTTCGAGATACCCTGCAATTGGAATGGGGACAGGTACTTACCTACAACATTGCTCTTGAGGAAGACACGGGCGAGTTGGGCGAACTGGTTGTAGAAGCCCAAGCAGAAGCCTCTGTCGCCGCTCCTATCGCTGGATTGCAGACTATCCGTCCAGCCGATATCGAGCGAGTGCCCACACCCGATGTATCTGGCGACCTTGTTTCCTATCTCACTACGTTACCAGGGATCGTTTCAACGGGGGATCAGGGAGGGCAATTGTTTATTCGTGGAGGTGAACCTTCGCAAAACATGGTCCTGTTGGACGGCATGGTGGTCTATCAACCGTTCCATATTTTAGGTTTTTATTCGGCGTTTCCTTCTGATATCGTAAATAAGGCCGACGTGTATGCGGGTGGATTTGGAGGAAAATTTGGAGGCCGGCTTTCTTCGGTCATTGATGTGCGCACTCGAGAGGGCAATGCCTTTGCGTTCTCTGGTTCAGCGTCGGTTTCTCCTTTTCTGGGTGCTGTTCAGTTAGAAGGGCCTCTAATTCCAGGGCGTATGTCGTTCCTGGCTTCTGCGCGTCAATCGTTGCTAGATGACCTGGCAGGGCAATACGTTGACGACCCACTCCCCTTCGAGTTTAGTGACCTGTTTGCTAAGATTAACCTGGATGTGACCCGCACGAGCAAATTGTCGGTCTCGTACCTTCAAACAACCGATGAAGGTACACTCTCAAAAGATGAGATCGTCCAAGAAAACGACCTGGTTCGATGGGAAAATAGAGTCATCGGTGGGCGATTCCTGTTTTTGCCGCCTAACTTCGGCGGCTCTGTCGAATTACGGGTATCCTATTCAGAGCTGAATAATGAGATCGGGGTGGCTTCCAATCCTCTGCGTCTTTCAAATATTAAGAACACGCATGTAGCGTTGGAGGCAAACTTCCCCGGGCAGACCCTGAGTGCCAGCGCAGGAATAGATTTCCGGCCTATCACCGTCCGGACTATTCTGGATGGGTTATATCAAAATGTAAACTTTCGAATAGCTCGCTTGATAAATTGGGGCAATTACCTGGAGATGACCTACCGGGTTGGTGATCATCTTCGCATACAGCCCAGTATTCGTGCTCAATTCTATAAAGTTCGATTTAATCCCTATCTGGAGCCACGGATACGTTTGATCTGGGAGCGCGGCCGGCATCGAGTTAGCGCAGGTACGGGTATCTACCATCAAGAATTACTGGGACTCAACGACCGGCGCGATGCCGCAAATGTATTTACAGCCTGGACCAGCATTCCAAGTGAAGACGCCCCTGCAGCGGAAACTGACATTACTGCTGGACGAATTCAAGATGCGTTTCATGCGTTATTGGGCTACAACTTTGAGGTGAGTTCGAATCTTCAGTTCTCCATCGAAACCTACTACAAAGATCTGTCGAATCTTTTTATCTCTGAATGGACGTCCTTTCCTCGATTTACCACCATTCTTCAACCGGCCACAGGGACATCTGCGGGATTCGATACGCGCCTCGATTATCAACGGGACAATTTTTACATGCACTTGAATTACGCCTACTCTGCGACCAACTATGAAGCAGAGCAAGCGAGCCTGGAGATTTGGTACGGCGAAGAAACCCTGGACTTTAGGCCTCCTCATGATCGCCGCCACCAGGCGAATGTGCTCATTGGTGGGACGGTGGCAGGGTTTGATCTGTCTGCGAGATGGACGTTCGGTTCGGGGTTTCCCTACAGCCGGGCGGTTGGGTTTGATGGTTTTGCCCTCATTGATGACATAGTAGACGTCGGCCGACTACCGACTTCTCGCCGCGTCATTTATGAGCGCCCCTTTAGTGGTGAACTGCCCCATTATCACCGCCTGGATCTCTCTCTAGAACGAGTGTTCACAGCAGGTTCTGTAGACGTAACCGTGCAGGGCAGTCTGCTCAATGCTTACAATCGGGCCAATATCTTCTACCTCGACGTGTTCACCCTGCAACGCGTAGATCAACTTCCAGTGATTCCATCCATAGGATTGAAGGTGGCACTATGAATAGAAAGATAATCATCATTGGGCTTCTACTTTTAATCCTTTCAGCAGGCTGTGACTCTGATGTGGATCCGGTTCTTGGGACCGATCAGCCATTTACGCTATTTGGATTGTTTTCTCCTCAACTTGATACGCAAAGGGTTTTGGTGTTTCCCATCGAGCCAGAGCTTCAGTTGTTAGGGAATGAGGCACTGGATGCCCGGTTTACATCGACCGATTTGACGAATCAGGATATGCGGGTGTGGTCTGACTCCATACTGCCACAACCGAATGGAGAGGTGAATCATATGTTCTGGTCTTCGTTTACAGCGGAGTTTGATCATACGTATCTGGTTGAGGTCGAAGATAGTGACGGCCGGAGAGTTGAGGTGTCCGTTCGAGTGCCGCCAGAAACGGAGATTGTATTGCAGGATACGGATCTGATCTCGGGTATCATTGTGCCTGTCCTCATTCCTGGTGATGTGCCGAACATTTTTAAGGTGGAAGTACGTTACGGGTTTGATTACAGGCTTACGACCGCCGGACAAAAAATAGACAACTTGACGATCTCGCAAGAAGGACGTTTCCAAAAAACCGAAGAGGGGTGGCTGATTCGAATCAACCTCAGGTCCGATTTTGTGACCATTCGTGATTTCATTCAGGACCGTCTTCCGGTCGATCGTTCCTATGGGTTCGACTTGCAGGGCATGTTGCTTCGATTGGTCGTCGCCAGTGCCGATTGGCAGCCGCCAGGAGGGGTTTTTGATCCTGATGTTCTTGTTCAACCCGGTACATTATCCAATGTAGAGAATGGGTTTGGGTTCGTCGGCGCCGGTTATCGGCTGCAAGAAAATTTGGCCCTTCCAGACAGTGTAAAGCGGGAAGCTGGCTTTCGCATCCGATGAGAGAAAAGAAAAAAGTTGACAGAAGTGTAACGTTAGTTTCTCTGGTAGAGAAGGTGTTTCAATTACCAGAATTAGACGATTGGTCTTGATTCATAGGTGAAAGTAGACCGCTAAGCTTCGCGACGGTCTAATTGCTGGAAGGAATAAGAGCGTCATGCTTGATGACGGTTCTGGTGTCGGAAAAAATGGGAGCATCATGCTTGATGACGGTTCTGGTGTCGGAAAAAATGGGAGCGTCATGTGTGCTGATGGTCTAGTTAGTGCGAAAAATGAGAGCGTCATGAATGCTGACGGTCTAGTTGGCGGAAAAAATAGGAGCGTCATGAATGATGATGGTCTCATTGGAGGGGAAAATGAGAGCGTCATCATTCATGACGGCCCTATTCTTTGACGGCAAGGGACCGTGACAGCATATTGAACCGTTTACACAGTATTGATCGTTTAATTTACTCCAGTGTCAATAAGTCATTTGATATACACTGAACGCTTGCTCATGTCATCCGGACCTTGTGGAGGGATCTAACTGGTCAGTCTTGCACTACCAGGCAGACAAAAAAGTCTGTTAGGGTAGATCCCTCGATCGCTCCGCACCAACGGAATGACAAAGGAAAGGGTATCAAATGTATTATCTTGTACTACACTCAAAACCAATGAACTTACATATACGAATAGTCCTCTTTATAGCCATCGCTGGGCTTTTTACTCACTCAAGTGTGGCTCAGGATGTAGAAAACACGCTACTTTGGAAGGTTGAGGGGAAGGATATAAAACCGTCCTATGTCTTCGGGACCCTTCACTTGCTGCCGCAATCCGATTTCCTGCTTAAGAAGAAAGTAGAGAATGCGTTTATGGAAACAGATCTGCTGGTTCTAGAGCTCGATATGGACGACCCGGGCCTGCAGGCAGAAACGATGAAACATGCCAACATGAAAGAAGGCCAAACGCTCGATCAATTGTTCACACCGGATGAGTATGCAGCCATCGACACGGAATTGAAAACGGCGATGGGTGTAAGCCTTCAGATGTTTAACACGTTCAAGCCGTTTGTGATTTCTGCATTTTTTGTAGCAAAGCTCGTTGGGGAGCAACCAGCCAGTTTTGAGGCCTCGCTCATGACGATGGCGAAAGCACAGGGGAATGAGGTAGAAGGGTTGGAGACTGTGGCAGAGCAAATGGCGATGTTTGACCGCTTTCCCTATGAAGACCAGGCTGATGATATCGTTGAAATGATCAGCGATATGGACAAGACGCGTTCTATTTACCGGCAACTGGTTGATCTATATAAGGAGGAGGACTTGGAAGGCTTGTCTGAAATGATGGATGAATATTTCAACGGGCCCAATGAAAAAGACATCCTTCTCATAGAGCGAAATCAGAAATGGATCCCTATGATGGAATCAATCGCTAAAAAGCAATCTACGTTCTTTGGTGTCGGTGCCGGTCATCTTGGGGGCGACCAGGGTGTTATTGCATTATTGAAGCGTGCCGGGTACACGGTGACACCTGTGATGCAGTAAGGACATGCTTTCACGTTTCAGGTTTCAGGTTTCAGGTTTATGGGTTCTGATGAGTGGGCTCATACTTTTTGGGCTTTTTGGGGCTGGAGGGTTGTCTTATGATACACTTATGGGGGTTAATCCTTGCCCTATGGCTCTGGTAATCAGGGCTTGTTACCTGGT
>JAHQVL010000142.1 GCA_019634345.1 Rhodothermaceae bacterium | reverse complement strand
TTGTTCTCATCGATGGTGATTACCCCATCAATCGCCTGTTCTAGGGTTTGATTGATCGTTTCCCGAGAATTACGCTCTTTCGTAATGTCTTTGACGAACGCCGTATATGTGGTTTTTCCATCGAGTGTGACCCTGGATAGAGAGAGGTTTGCCCAGAATTCAGAGCCGTCCCTACGTTCAACCTTAATATCGCGAGAAGTCCCAACAATCTTATCAATACCGGTTCTTCGATTTGCATTGACGTAGTCGTCATGGTTGGCCTGTATTGCTCTCGGTACCAACATTTTGACATTTTTGCCAAGAACTTCTTCCCGGCTGTAGCCCCACAGCTTCTCGGCTGCTTTGTTAAAGAAGGTAATGCAATTATTTTCGTCGATGGTGATTACCCCATCAATCGCCTGTTCTAGCACTTGTTGTAACGAGTTCTGTTGAGATACAGGTGTATTTATCTCCATAATACCTTGAACTGTGGATTGGATATGTACGTTGAGTTGAAAGGTATTTGATGTATCGGTAGTCTCTGTCGTAATTGAAGCATTAACTTAGATACCGATACAATTATTTTTGCCGAAACACTTCCTAATAGCCAGGGGATCGTATGAGATGAGATCTGGAAAGGGGGTGGAGGAAAGCTATAAACGAAGTTGCTGGTCTTGTTTTTTTGCTGTTGTGATGTGTCACGTGATCACGAATAAGATAAACCAATGCCCGTCCATTTAGTTGAGCCTGCCATTAAAAAAATTATCAGACATTGTCACATTTATAGCGGGCATCTCGTCTTTAGGCTGCACACCCTCAAAGGGTGCGTTTTGGCAACTAAAACGAATACGGATAAAAGCAATGGAAATACAACATATCAAACGCCTGAGCCTCTATTCAGAGGGAGCTGGAATCGTTAAACAAATGCTTCAAATGGAACAATACGTGCAGAATTGTGGACTCGAAAAGTCTCTCATTCACCTCGTGAAGTTACGAGCTTCTCAACTAAACGGATGTACCTACTGCATCCAGATGCATCAACATGAAGCGGTTAGCAGCGGCGAAGAGCAAGAACGGCTTGATGCGCTCTCGACATGGGAAACTAATGTGTTGTTTTCAGGCCGTGAAAAGGCCGCGTTAGCGTGGACTGAAGCCATCACGAATATTCAAGAAGGCCATGCATCAGACGAAGCCTATGTAGCCGTAAATGACTACTTTGAAGGTGAATCGCTGGCAAACCTGACGCTATTAATTATCACGATCAATGGCTGGAATCGCCTTGGCATTGGTTTTAGAATGGAGTACACACACATCGAAGAATAATCAACAGATAAGCACCTATACCTACGTACATCTATGATGGACAGACAACATCGTATCGATCTCTTCGAGGAATACAGGCCTCGTCTGTTTGCACTTGCTTATCAAATGCTGGGCCTCCAAACGGAGGCCCAGGATGTTGTTCAGGAAGTGTATATTCGCTGGCAAAAGGCGGAGAAGGTGCAGTCCCCGGGCGCGTACCTGACACGTACCACTACCAATCTATGTATTGATATGCTCCGGTCGGCGCTCAAAAAAAGGCAAGAGTATGTCGGCATCTGGCTACCTGAACCCATAGAAACGAGCCCGGCTAACGATCCCGCTTATACGACGGAACTCGCGGACTCCTTATCCCTTGCATTTCTGCGCTTGCTCGAGACACTGACGCCAACGGAGCGGGCCGTATTTCTGCTTCGTGAAGTATTTGCTGCAGACTATGACGAAATCGCAGGTGTGGTTGGCCGGACTGCCACAAACTGCAGGCAGATCGCACATCGAGCACGGCAACGGATCCAGACGGACTCTCCTCCACGGTTTGACACATCCTTGGAAGTGCGAGATAAACTTATGAATCAGTTTTGCGATGCCGTCCGCTCTGGAGACTTCGATCAAGTCAAAGCCCTCTTGGCTCAGGATATTACTGTGTATTCTGATGGGGGAGGAAAGGTGGCAGCTGCGCGTCGTTCGTTCACGGGTATTGAAAAGGTGTCGAACTTCCTACAAGGGGTACATCGAAAGTATATGGCAGCCTTTGAAATGCGTGAGGTGTGGCTCAACAATGAACCAGGAATCATTTTCTCCCAGGATGGGAAGGCTCAGGCTGCGTGGTCCATTCATATCGAAAACGGGAAAATTAAGAACCTATTGATTGTGCTTAATCCGGATAAGCTGGAAAAACTTTAATCAATGGGTACCCTGTAAGGCTTCCTACTACAAACAGTACTGTATACACCTCTCACCATTCCCCTTCGTCTTTTTAGATATTGAGGGAAGAGAAAACAGACACTCAGATGTGTATACATAATAACGCTGTACGATCAAATGGCAGTACAGATTTGCCTATATCATTATATACTATATTCGTCGTTGAGGATAGTCCTTTGATGCGTCAAGGGTATCGTATGCTCATAGATGTTGAACCTGATCTATTTCTGTGTGGTGAGGCAACAAATGGCCTGGAAGCCCTTGAGATGATGCTTGATTCGGGGCCGCCGGATCTTGTCATTACAGACATCTCACTGAAAAGGATGAATGGCCTGGAATTGACGAAGTATCTGCATGAATTGTGGCCTAAATTACCTATACTTGTATCGTCTACTTATGAAAAGTATCGGTATGCAAAGGCAGCTCGCGATGCTGGTGCCGGCGGTTACGTTCAGAAATGCGATCTTGTCGATGACGGTATAGGTGCGATTCGATGTCTTTTAGGAGTAGATCCGTGTAGGGAGTGTTCTCATTTGCTCCAGCGTCCCTGATAACCTTGGTTCAGGCACTTAGTGATCGCCCAGTATAAAGGGCCTACATGCCTGAACTGTGGAGAATATCAAATGAGCAATTAGAACAATCGTGTTGCCACAGGCTTAACATACTCCGATGAATAAAAAAGAAAATAACGGCTCCAATAAGGCCAGTTGGTCTCTTTCAGTGAAAGAGTTGCTGAAATTCTTTGATTTATCTCAGGATCTCCTTTGCATTGCAGATGCAGACGGGTATATCCAGGCTATAAACCCCGCTTTCAGTAAAACGCTTGGTTACGCTGAAAAAATAGTACTCTCGAAATCCCTCCTTGAATTCGTACATCCTGACGATCAAGAGGCGTCCCAGGCTGAATTCAGCAAATTAAAAGCGGGCGTTGCAAAGATACATCTCGAAAACAGGTACCGATGTAAGGATGAATCGTACAAGTGGCTTAATTGGATTTGCCGGTCGGATCCAGAAACGGGTACACTTCATGCCGTTGCACGAGACGTCACCGCTCAGCGGAAGGTGCAAGCACAACTTGAAGAAACGGCTTACACTCTTCGATGGGCTCAAGAAAGAGTTCATTTGGGGAGTTTTAAATTCGACACTCTATTCCCTGAACGAGATACCTGGTCAGAGGAGATGTATCGCATAGTTGGCCGGTCATCACAAACCAGGCCTGTGACGCATACTGAAATTGCAAGCAAAATTGTTCATAAAGAGGATCGTATTCGCTTTAGTGACGCGTTTATTCAAAGTATTGAAGATGCAGTACCCTTAGACATTGAACATCGTATCGTTCGTCCTAATGGGGCGCTGCGCTATGTATCGCTAAAGGCTGAACCCATAACGAATGCGGAAGGAAGGGTTGTTCAAATTCTGGGCACTATTCTCGATATCACAGAACAAAAGCATGCTGAGAATAGGCATCAAAAAGACTATGAACAGATTAAGGCGATATTGGACACTACTGTTGATGCGATTATCACGATCAGTGAGCAGGGTACTGTATTGTCTTTTAATAAAGCAGCGGCGAAGATATTTGGATTTGAAGCTGAAGAAATCATTGGCCAGAATGTGAAAAGCCTCATGCCGTCCCCTTACCATGAGGAGCATGATGGGTACATTCATAACTATGTCGAAACGGGGCACCGTAAGATCATTGGCATAGGACGCGAAGTGGTTGGCCGGCGCAAGGACGGATCCGTTTTTCCAATGGAGTTGGCCGTCAGTGAAATAAAGCTTGACCATACACGTATTTTCACTGGGCTTGTCCGTGATATCAGTGAACGCCGGCAATTGGAGCTGGAGATTCTCAGAATCAGCGAGTATGAGCGCCAAAATATCGGGCAGGAGTTGCACGATGGTTTAGGTTCGCAACTCTCGGGTATCGGTATGATTTGCCAGCTCTTGGCAAGAAAATTGAAAAAAGCGGAGCATCCTGGAGCATCCGATGTCGCAGAGATTGCTGAGCAGGTTAAAGAAGCGGATTATCTGGCTCGAAATATTGCAAGAGGCCTTGTACCTGTACCTCCTGAACCTGGGGGGTTGCGGCAGGCCCTACATCGCCTTGCCGAAACCACAGAGAGGACGTATGGGATAACATGTACCGTTAAAGAAGAAGGAGAGGTGCTAGTAGAGGATAATGCGGTCTCTACGCATCTATATCGCATTGCGCAAGAAGCGTTTAGCAATGCTGTTCGGCATGGTAAACCCGGAAGGATCGTTGCCCGGCTTGCCATTGTGGATGACGAGCTCATACTTGAAGTGATTGACGATGGGATAGGTATCCCAGACACTTTGCCAAAAGAGAAGGGGGTTGGGTTACGCACAATGAAACACCGAGCCAGCGTGATTAGAGGAAAGCTGTCTGTCAAACGAGGTGAAAAGCAGGGGACTGTAGTCTCTTGCCGTTTGCATTCATTCTCATCAGTAGCGTAACAGGATACATGTAGCAGGCCGGAGAGGCGACCGCCGCCGGCGATAGTGATTCTGAGCAGGTCAGAGAGGCGACCGCCGCCGGCGATGGTGATTCTGAGCAGGTCAGAGAGGCGACCGCCGCCGTCGATGGTGATTCTGAGCAGGTCAGAAAGGCAACCGCCGCCGTCGATGGTGATTCTGAGCAGGTCAGAGAGGCAACTGCCGCTATCAATGAACTATAGCTCTGTAACTCTGTAGCGCTTATCTTCGTCTAACGACCCTTATAACGGATTCAAATAATGCCCATGTCAAACAATCGGCTCTACACAGAAAAAGAAATTAGTACGATTCTGAAGCGTGCCGGCGAGCGGCAGGCGGAGCAGGGGCAAAAAGAGACACAGGGCCTGTCTTTAGCAGAAATACAGCAAATAGCAGGAGAGGTTGGGTTGGATCCAAGAATTGTAGCTTCTGTTGCTGCTGAGCTTGAAACGACGTTGGGCAAAGAGAAAGGGCAATCCTGGTTGGGCCTTCCTGTGCGAGCGGAAACAGAACGTGTTCTACCGGGGGCCGTCTCGGTGGAGCAATGGCCTGAGGTTGTATCTGCAATTGAAAACGCGATGGGAGTGATTGGAGCTTCCGGGCAGGTAGGAAAAATGTTGGAATGGACCTACACAAGTAAGTTGGTCCAATATAAAGTGTCACTTACACCCGTTAATGGCCAAACTAAGGTGCGGGTGCATGGGAATTTTACCCGGCTTGCACGTGCTGCGCTATTGCCATTTTTGCTGTTCTTTACGCTTCAAGGCACTGTCATACCAATAGGCGCAGGGCTGCCGTTCTGGGCAGGAGGTGCCATCGGCCTAACTCTAGGGATACTGGTTTATTTTTTGGTACAATTTGGGTTTACAAGCTATATACGTGGAAAGGAGAGAACCTTTGAACAGATGATCACGCGCCTTGGGAGTAAGGTCCCCTTAAGTACCGTCTCAAGTGCAGGCTTGGAGGAGGGAGGAACGTCTACGGCTCAGATTGAAATACCAGAAGAGGGAGAGGAGCAACAAGCTGGCGCATTGCGGTCAAGAAATCGAGTTTCCTGAAAAAACAACGTAAGTGCTGCTTATGTGAAAATCGCAGCTTTTCATGCTTTTCTGACTGGTATTGGAGAATTTCCGTTTGATGGGTAGTAGGGAATGAGTGTGTTTTGACTCTTGGCTTTTCTACAATCATCGTGCAGTGGTTAATTAGACTTCTTGTAGCGTCTCTAATCGTAGTCGCAGCAATCTACATGCTTAGCCGTCCCAGCAGATCAATCCCTCCAAAGGCGACTGAAGGCGATGTAGTACGTATTGCAACAGCGAACCTGTTGTACATGAACAGGGTGCCTGATAAAGTCGCTGAGGTATTGGTAAATCAGGATATCGATGTACTTGTTTTGTTAGAGTGGACCGGCAGGAATGCGAATGAAGGTATGCTCAAGGAGCATGGGTTCCTCAAATCGGCCTGTGAGCCCCGAAGTGGAGTACATGGAATTTGTGTTTTTTATAAAGCACCGCTCCCCTTAGAGGCTTCAGTAGAACGTGCACCCGTTGAAGGGCCCTGCAACATGCCATTTGTCACCATCCGATTAGAAGGGGAGCACCCTATAGGTATTCAGGCTATCCATCCTCCACCTCCCATTAGAGCCTGTGGGAATTCCAATGCAACCATCTTAAATTACCACGCATCCACCGTCGAACAGGGACGCGTGAATAAGTCTTTGGGAGTATTGCAACCTGGGGATGCAGCTATCGTAATGGGAGATTTTAATGCATTAGCTTCCTGGAGGCGTGTCCAGCAATTTAGTGAAGCAGGGCTGGCGGATGCATTTAATTATCAGTCGGAAGGGCTGGCGCCTACCTGGTCGCCCAATCCTCTGATTCCCGCCTTTGCCCGCATCGATTATATATGGACCGCCGCAGATATGAGTCTGGTCGATTCATGGAGCCTGGATATCCCGGGGTCGGATCACCGAATGGTAGTGAGTGAAGTTAGACTATAAATGAATGCTAGTATTGATTTATTAGTTATTTTTTAAGCATTCTAATTGTTCAATTTTTTACTTTTTCGATTCTATTTAGACTACCTGCCTGGAGCATTTCGTTCGTGTTCTGCGATATCTAAAAAGCATGAGGTCTCATTATGACTTATATGCCACATACCACCCACGTATACCTGCTCCTCTTCTTGCTCTCGAGTATGACAGCAGTGACTTCTGTGGGGCAGGTCTATCCTGACAGTCTTCTTTATGAGCAAATTAGCGCGTTCGAATCTGAGAAGGAATATGACTCGGTTGTGGTTTATGCCGATTCATTGATTCGATATGCCCAGGAGAGAAATAACGTATACATGGAGGCCAATGGGCTGCTCTCTAAAGCACGTGCCCTGGGTCGATTGCATCAAGATGAAGAGGCATCGCTTGCTTTTGAAAATGCCCTCTCCTCCTATACGGAAGTAGCAGATTCATTAGGGATTGGACGTGCTCTATTCGCCAAGGGGAATTTCCTATTTAATAATGAGGAATTCGACGAAGCGTATTCCACGTATACACAAGCAAAACCCTTATTGGAAAAGGGCAATGATAGCTCCAATCTTGCAAAAGTAATCAGCCAGATTGGTACCGTGCTTGACTATCAGGGCGACTTTGCCGGTGCAATGGTTTATTACAAGGAAGCGTATGCATTATTTGAATCGTTGAGCGATTCCCTTTGGATGGCTAACGGATTGAATAATATTGGGATCATGCATGACTTCCAGGGAAATTACGATGAGGCGATCTCCTATTATCAACAAGCGCTTGTCCTTAGAGAGGAAATTGGGGACCGAGTAGGTGTTGCTGCTTCCTTGAATAATATCGGGATCGTCAATCGCATTCAGGGCAACCATGCTTTGGCTCTCGACTATTATCAACGTGCCCTTACCATTCGGGAGGAGATTGGCCATAAAAGAGATATAGCCACGTCGTTGAATAACATAGGCGTGATCATGGAGCTTGAAGGGAGGTATGAAGAAGCCCTTGAGTATCATGAGCGCTCCTTAGCGCTTAAGGAAGAATTGGGTAACAAGCGAGGCATTGCCTCTTCGGCCTTAAATATCGGCAAGATACACCTCAATCAGGGGCATTACGATGAGGCGCTCGCTTATTTTGATCGTGCATTAGCTCTGGACGAAGAACTGGGAGATAAAAACGGCATAGCTAATTCTCAGAATGCCATCGGTTCTGTACAACTCAAGAAAGGGAATTACGACGTTGCACTTACGCATTTTTTTAATGTGCTTGCGGTTAAAGAGGAGGTGAATGACCCAAAGGGGAAAGCTTCAGCTCTTATAAACATTGGTTCCGTTTATGAAAATCAGGGTCTTCTCGACGATGCACTGTCTTTTTATAAAGAGGCTAGGGAGATCAATGAGGGGTTAGAAAATAAGTCGGGTGTTGCCACTGCGATAAATAATATTGGCGATATTTATGCCCAAAAAGAGGAGTATGCAGAGGCCATTTCTCATTACCTGGAATCCTTGAATATACGTGAGGCACTAAACAACAAAATGGGAATGGCCTCTTCTCTTGGTCATTTAGGGGAAGCCTATCTCAAGCAAAATGAATATCAAGAAGCGTTGCGTTATTTTTTTCAGGCGTTGCAGCTGGACCGAGAGCTTGGAAATAAAGCAGGAATTGTGTCCAGGTATTCCAGTATCAGCTCGGTGTATTTGGAATTGGAGCGCTTTGATGAAGCGCTGTTTATTTCTGAAGATGCTTTATTCTTGGCCGATTCAATTGGTGCGCTTACCCAGTTGAGTGATATTCATGAACAAAGGACCGCAATCTTCGAGCGCAAGGGAGATTACAGGGGGGCCCTAAGCTCATACAGAGCGCATGAAACGGTAGAAGACTCCTTGTTTAGCTCCGAGAGCCAATCTGTAATGGCTGAATTACAAGAGCGGTATCGAACCATAGAGCAGCAACAGCAGATTCAGATTTTGGAAGGCCAACGCGAGATTCAGCATTTATGGCAAGGCGGCCTCATTTCAGGCATTATACTCATAAGTGTGATTGCTTTCCTTGGATACAACGGGTATCGAAATAAAAAAGATGCGCTGGCTCAACTAGAGGAAACGCATGCTCGCTTGAAGATGACCCAAGACAAATTAATCCACCAGGAGAAGATGGCTTCTCTGGGGCAACTGACGGCCGGTATTGCGCATGAAATCAAGAATCCGCTCAATTTTGTAAACAATTTCTCCCAGTTGAACAAGGAATTGATCGAAGAACTGAAGGAAATCCCAGCGTTCGGAGATGAAGAGGCGAAGCAACTCATAGAGGATTTGAAGCGCAATGAAACGATTGTGCATGAGCATGGATGCCGGGCTGATCGAATCGTCCGCTCTATGATGCAACATACGCATGCTGGCAATGGAGAATTAAATGCGGTTAATTTAAATCGATTTGTGGATGAGTATGTCAACCTGGCTTATCATGGAATGCTCGCTGCGCATACGTCGCTAAAGGTGGATATCGACCGTCAATTTGATGAACGAGTGGGAGTGGTAGATCTGGTCCCGCAGGAAATCGGACAGGTTTTGATTAACTTGATGAACAATGCCTTTGAATCTATGCTTGACAAGAAGTCTAGCATTAATGGCAGCTTCAACCCCAGGTTGTCTGTAGCTACCAGGCGAGTTGAGAATACAGTTGAGATCCAGATTGCAGACAATGGAATGGGGATTTCTGGAGAGGTACACGATAAAGTGTTTGAACCCTTTTTTACCACAAAACCACCCGGAAGTGGAACGGGTCTCGGCCTCAGTATGAGTTATGAGATCATAGTCAAAGGGCACGGAGGGCAATTGGAGTTTGAGAGTAAGGAAGGTGAAGGAGCAGATTTCTTGATATCGCTACCAAAGCAGGGTGGGTAGCTTTGGGTCCAGAGACAATAGGCTGGAGTCCGGTAGCTATAGGCCGAGCTTTAACGCACGTGTTCAAGCTACGCACACGGTGTACATATCCCTAACAATCAAATCGCATTTCAACGTGTAAATCGTCTTTTTTAGCGTGTTTAAGGGCGATTTTCAGGCGGGCATGGATGTTGAAAAGAGGAGTTCTTTTACGCATTGCCTTGACTGATTAAGCACGCATCATGAACTTTTTTACTACTCGTTTTCGATTGATTGGTACAGCCATTTTTATGGCTTTATGTATGGGACTTACCTCTGATCTTGGGTGGGCCCAGGGTGTTGGTGTTGTTGACGCAAGTTCTGAAAACTATTTATTACTGGACGCAAACAGGATTGATGTTCAGGTGGAGGATCAGGTTGCTATCGTAACGTCTACCCAGCGCTTTCGCAACACTACGCCGGACTCAACCCTGTTTACCTTTGCTTTTCCTCTAGCGGAGGATGCCAGCCCGATTAGTATCCGTTGGCAGATCAATGATGTCTGGTATCGAGGTGCTATAGAACCAGTCCCTCAAGACACCACTTTACCCGGGGATGGCGGGGGAGGAGGTCGCGTGCCATTGGATGACTATTTAGGAGAAACGCCGTTGTTGTTCGACATAGAGCAATTCCTTGGCCAGGACTCATCCGTAACCGTTGAACTCCAATACGTTCAGTTACTGCCTTATCAATTTGGCAATGTGGATTTTGAGTTCCCAAACCAATATGACGCTATTCAGAGCGATCCGGTCGCTGAGCAAGAGTTGCTCTTTAATTTGTCGTCTCAGCGATCGGTCCTTGATGTTGTGCTCCTGAGCCATTCGGGAGGTACAGTTGAAAACGGGGGCAATACAGCAACGTTGAGTTATGAAGGGTCCGAGCTACCGCTTACATCGGATTACAGGGTGCAATATACACTGAGCCAGGATGAGTTGGGGCTATTTGGATTCAGTACATGGTTCCCTGATTCATTGGTAGTGGATGAAGCCGGCAGAGGGTTTTTTACGTTTGTGGCTGAGCCGGATGCGAGTGAGAATACCGAAGTCATTGATAAGGTGTTTACCCTGATTATTGATCGATCAGGGAGCATGACGGGAACGAAGATTGATCAGGCAAGGGAAGCTGCCGATTTCATTGTGAACAATCTCAATGAGGGAGACTTGTTCAATATCGTCGATTTCAGTAGCGAGGTGCAAAGTTTTCAACCTGAGCACGTACCGTTTACACCTGAAAACCGCGATGCGGCTTTAAGCTATATAGCGAGTATTAGAGCATCAGGAGCTACTAATATATCCGGCGCCTTGCAAATGGCCATTTCTCAATTTGCGATGTTGCAAGGTGGGAATACAGCAAACTTGATTGTCTTTTTCACCGACGGGCAGGCGAATAGAGGCGTCTCCGATACGCAAGGTATTCTTGATCTCGTTGCGGAAGAAGTAAATGTTACGGAAACTCAACCGGTGATATACACCTTCGGCATTGGAAACGATGTGGATACCCAACTTCTAACTTTATTGGCTCGAGATAATAATGGGCTGGTCGAATTTTTAGGTAACGATCAGTTGGAAAACCGTATTACTGATTTCTACTTACGCATTCGAAATCCTGTCCTGTTAAATACCTCAATTGCCTTTGATCGTACAGGGATCGTTGAACTATTTCCAGCACCGCTGCCAAGTCTATATAAAGGGCAGCAGATGATTGTATCTGGCCGGTATGATACTCCCGGTCCGTTGAATATTACGCTGAGTGGGAGTGCATTTGGGCAGCCTATTTCGTTTGATTATACGTTGAATCTTTCAGATACAGCCGTCACCCAATACCAGTTCTTGCCGAAGATCTGGGCGAAGCAGAAAATCGACCAATTGCTGGTTGCCTACTTTAGCCTGAACGCTTCCTCATCAGAAGCGAAAGCACTCAGGGATGAAGTGATCACGCTGGGTGTTAATTATGGTATCGTCACCCCGTTTACCAGCTTCCAGGGGGGCGAAGAGGAAGATGATGTGAATGCGACATCGGTTGAAGAAGAGATTGAAGGCGAAATGCCGGGACGTGTGCGTGCTTCATTTGAGGTAATCGGTAATTATCCGAATCCATTTCGAAACGAAACTCGCCTCCAGGTAAATATACAACGAATCGATGCGCCAACGGTCAAAGTACGCATCTACGACAGTGTAGGCCGGCTTGTCCGCACTCTGGAAGTACCCATCACCGGCCCTGGCATAGTTGAAATCGAATGGGACGGCCTAAGTGATGCCGGCATACCAGTTTCCTCGGGCTCCTACATTGCAATTATTGAGTATGGGGATACGATGTTTTCTCATGTTATGGCTGTGGTGCGCTAGTCAATGGTTTCAAGTTTAGTGTTACGTGTTTCGGGTTGGTTGCGTGTTATACTGTAGTCAGTAAGGCTCATCAACGAACCCGAAACTCGAAACACTAAAACCGAAACACACAAAAAAAACACTTTTTTTGTGTCGGTATTCCACTCTGGCTCTGTTTTTGAGGATGGGCGTGAAGAAAGTAATATGCCTACTGGCTTCGCAATTTCTATCACTGCCCCTCAGAACGGAAGTAATCATTGAAAGCCCATTTAAGTATTGCCATGCTCGTCGTATGCGTGTTGATGAGCATGGGGTGTGAAAGTGCCTTAAAAAGGCAGATGGCCCACTTTGAACAGGTCAGGGATTTCGATTCAGCCATTCAAATGCTGGAACGCGAAGTTCAATCCCAGCCACAAAGCGCAGAAGCCCATTACCATTTGGGCCGTCTCTATTTGAAACAGCTTCGGCATGTTGAGGGACGAAAAGCGTTAGAAAAAGCAATTGCTTTATCCGGGCGATTTGCTGAGCCGGCTCAGTATGAGTTAGATAATCGGTTGAGCGAAACCATGCATGCTGGGGTTAAAGCATTTGATGAGCGCGAGTTGGACAGGGCCATCGAGCAATTCACCTATGCAACCCAGGTGGCTCCGTCATCCGCAATGGCCTTCAAGGGGCTTGGCAATGCCTATGCAGTGAATGCAAATCCAGAAGGCGCTGAAACAGCGTATCGAGAAGCCGTGCGATTGCAACCTGAGGACATTGAAGTGTGGTTAAATCTTTCAGAGTTGTCTTTAAGGGGCCAGGTTTACGATAAAGCCATTTCCGATGCCCAACACGTCCTGAGGCTGGATCCGTTAAATATGGACGCTATGAAGCGGCTTGCCTACGGAGCTATGTTTGCCGGGCAGTATGCACTGGCCGACAGCACTTTTATACAATACTTCGCTCTTCCAGGTGGAAATCATGCCGTTCGTGATTACGCCTTTATGAGTTTTAATGCCGGTAGATATGAGGCGGCTGTTCCTTATTTGCAGGACCTTGCACAAGCCGGTGATCCAAAAGCTGAACTCCGATTTATGCTCGGTGAAGCCTATCTCGCATTAGACCGCTTTGAGGACATGGTCGCTATCTATGAAAATATCCTCGAGCAATTCCCCGATAACGTTTATGCCCTTCAAGGGCTGCTCATCGCTCACGAACGCCTCGGCAATACAGCAGAAACCCTGCATATCCGCCAGCGGCTAAAATCAATATCAGGAATTACATCCAGCCGATAGGGAAGAAGGCTCTCAAGGCATATTACAAGGAGAGCTGTCGAATATAAAAGTGTATTAATGATTCAATTAGAACGAAATAACGATAGTGTAGGGTGCAAGGTGCAAGGTGCAAGGTGCA
>JAHQVL010000012.1 GCA_019634345.1 Rhodothermaceae bacterium | reverse complement strand
TGTTCACCAATCACCAAAGAAGGAAATACACATCAAACACCTTATTTTATAATACAAAATAAGATTTAAAAATCAAAATAAATAACTCACACCTCAAAAAAACCTAAAAAATACTCAGGACCACAACAAATACAAAACCAATTGTGGTGATAAATATGTATAACCAAAATGCCAGCGTACTTTTGATCACAGCGCGTATCCATCCTTGTTGATAAACCACCTTTGTTGCAATCAGAAGGTATATGGGGATTATAAGCGAGGACATCCAGGTCACTGGAAACACATCCTGGAAATAATCAATCCAGAGAAAAAAGAAGATATTAAGGAAGGCAAATGTGTGAAGATGAATGGAGAAGATTAAATGCTCTGTGTAGAATTGATGCCGGCGGATATAAAGCATCTTTAAAATCAACGCAAAGACCGGCATAAAGAAAAATAACGAGTAGGAAAAATTCCTTACCAGGCGGCTGTAATATTGCTGCAGACTAAATTCGCCATTTAATAAAGGTATTATTCCAAGGGTAAATCGGTTTGTGAACCAGTTTGACTCTTTTCCTCTTGCTGTGAGCAAGGAATCAACATCCTGAATATTTGGGGCCTCTAGTTCTGCTAATGCCTGCAAATCTTCTGGCTCTAACTCAAACCCAGACCCCATATTGAAATTCATATCCGTGAGAAGAGAATCATTCTCTGAATAGGCATTTTGTAACTGGGAGTCCGCTTTTTTAATGCTCTCATTTGTCATCCAAGAAACGGTGACAAAAAACAACACACTGGCGATGACATAAAACCGAAGTGGAGACGTATAACGCACACGCAGATCTGCGTTATAGTTTTTGGTCAGAAGCCCTGGTTTAATGACGAGATCTCTAAACGTCCCAAAGAACCGAACATCAAGGCTGACTAACTCTTCAAAAAATTCTCGGACAAAATATCGAACCGGCCTCTTATGTGTCCGATTAGCCTGACCACAATTAGGGCACCAGTTATCTACTTCTGTAAAGTGGTGCCCACAATTCGGACAAACAGGTTTCTTGGTGATCCCCTTCTTCTTCTTCTTGGAGCCAAGCAAGGCTTCAGGAACATCAGTGTGTGATTCGTTCGCTAACATGTAGAGACTGATTGAGCATGGCTACATAAACACCTGCATGATACAACGTCTCTCAAAAAAAAACCGTAGTTCGTCCTGAAGTAGACCGATAAAACCAAATTATCTAGCGATTCACTGAACCGCCAGGTTTCATTCGAATAAGCTTAACCGGGTCCAGATCAAATTCAGATGGGCTTGAGAATTTTCTCTCACTCGTTTTTCCCCCTTCTTTTTTACGCTTGGGGACGGGCTCAAAAATAAGCGGTTTGTTTTTCTTCTTCAGTAGTTCTTTTAGAAGAAAGAGCTCACTGCTCTCGTCAGATTCGACCCTCTCAGCAGGCGCTTCAAAAATAAGGCGAGCTGTGCTGGACTGCTTATTTATTGATTTTTGGCCTTTCCCGCTTTCATGCTCCTGCATCCAGGGCGAAGGCCCAAAAACGGCATCTACATTGGTAGTACTGTCGTCCTTCTTAGGGAGCTCAGTCACTTGAAGCAATGTTTTCGGTAGGGAATCATCATACCTGGCTGGATCTTGAAGGGTGTAGCCCTCAGCCGGACGAGGAATGTCCCCTCCTAAGAGTTGAGAAGCATCATAAGTTGCCTCTGAAGTTTCAGCTCCCTCAAGTTTTCCCAGCTCTTGATTCACCCTAAACAAGATCTCATCAATAATGCACTCCCCCAATTGCTCTATTAAAGCATGGATTTCCTCCGTGAAAAACGGATTTGCATTATCAAAATCTTCTATGCCAGAGGTATGCATAAGCCGGTTTAGGGCGATAGGATTCGTTGACAGATTCGGTGATCAAAAATACCTACACTAGATAAAGCAATTATGAACTCAACAAAAGAGCTACTGGCGCAAGTATCTTAAAACACGTAATCCAATAGGCGTACTCCGCATTAGAATTGTAACATAAGTTAGACACAAAGTCGCGATACTGTGTTGACGACATGGAGATTGGCATCATATTTAAATGTGCAACTTGCCTGTAGCCGGGCAGTTAGTGTAACATTCGCCCTGCTCTCAACGACATATAACTTACTAAGCCGTAAACTTTACACGACATTCTATGCGTTCGATTTACACCTTCTCCCTTTTCACACTCATTCTTCTCGTTTTGGCAGGATGCGACAGCACTGAAGAACCAGAAACCGTCCAACTTCCGCTCCCACAAGTCGTCGCAGAAGATGATTACATCGTGACCGACTCCGGCCTAAAGTATTTCGATCTCGTTCCAGGGGACACAACATTCCCTATTTCTGAAATAGGGCAGGAATTAGTCGTGCATTATAATGCATGGCTTGAGAATGGCATGATGATAGAAAGTACTCGCTTCTTTGGAGGAGGAACGCCGATCACTTTCGTATTGGGAGGCGGACAGGTGATTGAAGGATGGGAAGAAGGCCTGATGGGTGTTTATCCAGGCGGGGTTCGTCAACTCGTAATTCCTCCTGATTTGGCGTACGGCGAAGAAGGTGTGTCAGGCGTACCGCCCAACTCTACGTTGATCTACGAAATCGACTACCTTGGCTTTTTGCAAACCACAACGAACTAGAGAATCCTTCCCAGGGCGCTAGTATCTCATGGTTGCCCGAACCTCACTTTCGAGGTCATCCAAAACGGTAAGTATTCCCGCCTCAGAATCGTACAGGAGTTCTTTTTCAACCTCTTCAAGGTAATCATTCAATTGCTGGCTTAATCGGGGTCTTTCAACAGCAACTGTTTCGTTATAGTCCCATATTTCCCAGATAATAAGCCCTACTCCGATGGCTGCTCCTAATACTTTTCCGGCAATTTTTCGTCCAGCCTGTTTCCCCATTTTAGCCGAAGCGTTAACAGCAACAGCACCTGCTGTTCTCCCAATCACTTTCCCCCCTGCATTCACCGTACTCCGACCTACACCTCTAGCAACCCGGCTCGTGACAGTAACTGCTCCAAAAGCACCTGCTCCATAAAGGGTCTTAAGCGCAAAGGGGAAATCCCGATTTCCTTCGGTGTTGTACGTTATTTTTGTAATATCATCCAGGTATTGCCCCCATTCTTCGTCTGTCAAGTTGTACTCGATGGGAATTTGCACGAGTCGATCTTGCAATGTCTGTATGTACACTTGCGCTGTTTCTTCTGCTATGCGCTCTACTTCATACCTGGCAATTTCGGGGCGCATGACCTGGTCCGAGAACTCCGACTGTATGTAGTTCATGAGTTCATTTTCAGCAAGGTCGTCTTCGCCTGTCCATGCTCCTTTTGCTTTATTTCCTAGATACATCAACCCCATTTTCTGCTGCTGAACATAGTCAAAATACCAATCCAGAAAATCCCCATCTACTCGCATCTTTAGCTGGTCTGTCCAGTCGTTCATTCGAGACTCAGCGAATTCTTGGGCCGTTCTCCGGGATTCTTTCATTGAGTTGCGAACACTCCCATACAGAGAGTCTCTAGTAGCATCAGTAACCCGGTTAATCTCAGGAGGCATCATTGACATGTGCGATCCCGGAGCTTCGGCCGTGTTCGCATTAAAATACACGGTGCCCAAGATAGTCCCTACCAATGCGACAAAACCCCACAATATTGGCGAAATAAACTTTCGGGACTCATCCAATACGCGAGAGTCGGAATCGGTATTATTCATAATACGACCTCCACAAAATGGGGTTATCAAAGGGGGGTAGAACAACATGTAATGTGCCCAACGAAGCGGCACACTATAGGGAGCACACAGGGGACGTAAAAGCTCGGAAGGACAAGATTAAGAGCACCCTTCTCACTGAACTGAGAATATACTCTTCAAAGTACGTATTGCTTAATATAGTCTTCTCAGTGGTGATTCGCTACGGTATTTTTGATTGAGAGTTGCATTCTGCAACAAACCACTGATAAACAGAATAAATGCGTAATCCTCTACCTAAAATGGTAAGGAATACCTATGTTGTAGCCCAATGATGTTTATCATGTAGTATGTAGTATCCATCATCCACCTCACCCCTGTTAACCATGGTATTACGTTCGGTTTTATGCGTTATATTATTCATTCTGCTCCTTATTCCTCAATCATTACAGGCACAATCATCGGACTCAAGCAGGTCGTGGTTATCGGGAGATCATCACATCCACTCTCGATATAGTGTTGGATGGAACATGGAAAGGAATCCACCTACTCCTATCACAGGTGGCGATGCAATCTATCACACTGCGCTTAATGCGTTGATGGCAAGTCATTATGGATTATCCTGGATGGTTACAACAGATCATGGGGGCCCTAATCACAGTAAAGTCAATAGGGATAAAGCGTACCCCGACCTTCAGATGTCTCGCATTGTAGTACCGGAAGTCATACAGTTTTATGGTATGGAGTTCGACACGCCCGGAGCAGACCACTCCAGCCTGATCATCCCGCACTCACACAACGAAGCGGATCACTTATTCCATATTGAATCGACTTACAACAGGCGAGAACCTTTCCCGCTCGACGAAACCTGGAATACAGAACCGCGCATGATCGAAGCATTGCTAGCGATGCAGCAGCTTTCACCCAAACCT
This sequence comes from Rhodothermaceae bacterium, assembly GCA_019634345.1. Lineage (GTDB taxonomy): Bacteria > Bacteroidota > Rhodothermia > Rhodothermales > JAHQVL01 > JAHQVL01. Next base: position 10,923 of record JAHQVL010000012.1, on the reverse strand, counting down.
ATCGTTATTGCCAATCATCCGGGCCGTTCTGCACAAGGCCCAGATCAATACGGTTTATATGATCCGGCGGAATTTAGAGATTGGAACGATACGGCTCCCGAAATTGCGGTAGGTATGGCGGGCGCACCCGGCCATCAAGCCATTGCCATTGCACCGGATAGCTCGATCAAATTGGGCCCCAGAGGCGGTTACGGGCGGTACCACACTATGGGAGGGTTCGACCCCATGACGGCTCGCGTTGGCGGATTATGGGACTCTCTGCTCGGTGAAGGCCGGCGATGGTGGATCACTTCAAACTCAGACTCCCACGTACACTGGCGCGAAGGCGGTGCTGATTTCTGGCCAGGCGAGTACTCCAAAACCTATGTGTGGGCCCAAAAAGACTATGACGACATTATCGACGGTATTCGCAACGGCCGCGTTTTCGTCACACTGGGAGATTTAGTTTCTGAACTGTACGTAACTGCAGGAGAGTCTACACACATTGGCGGAGAACTCACAATCGAAAAAGGGGATGATGTAACAGTGACCATCCGTTTCGTTGACCCAGAGACGTTAAACCCCTGGAGCCAAAATCCTTCCGTTCAGCGCGTTGATCTGATCATGGGTAAGGTGAGCGGCCCGGCCAAAAAACGAGACGCAGACTCCAACAAGTCTACCAAGGTCATTGCACGCTTCACTGCAGACGACTGGACCAAAGACGGCGACTATACCGTTATCACCCACACCATCAAAAAAGTCAAATCAGACAGCTACATCCGCGTTCGTGGTACCAATGGGGAAGAACTAGAACCAGAACCAGACCCAACAGGCGAGGACCCTTGGGCTGATCTTTGGTTTTATTCCAATCCAATATTTATCACGTTGTGAGTTTAACGTTCAATGTTTAATGGACTTCTTCCCCCTTAAACATTAAAAATTATACGTTATACCTCCCCCCGAACACCTTCTGCAGGTTGCGCTTTGCTCTATCCTCCAGTTCTATTCCTGGAAGAAGTCTTATGGTGACTTTGTCTAAGTTGGGGCTCATTGAAGGGTCATTGCCAGCTTCTATACAGAAGGCATCGATGTCATCACTAGTACAAGGGCCTATCTCAACTTCTTCGAAGTCAAAGAATGTGTCAGACTTGAATACGTTGACACGGCATGTATCCTCATCGTAGCGGGTTGTCCAAGAGGAAGTACGATCGAGACATGCTATGACGGAATCAACCTTGACACTGTCTATCACCTTCTCACATACCGGGCATACTGCCATGTTGATTTCTTGTACGTTCTGTTTTATAAACCGACGTAGATGACGGGTACAGTACAATGCTTCACGATCGGATATCAATCGCTTGCCCATATCTAATAATGTATTCCAAATCGCTCTGTTCAACTCCACAATGTCGTCATGATAGTTTTCACCAAACGACTCAACCTTTTTGATAGAATGGATATAGTCTGGCAATAAACCCAAATGACGCCATTCCATCTGCTGCTCCAATACATTGAGTGCATAGAAAAGACGGGCCTTGTCTTTGAAGTAGAGCATCGCATGGTCTTTCTTCGCTAAGGCAAGGTGATCCGTTGACAAACCGCGTTTAACGAAACGATCAGTTAATCCAATAGCATCTTTTTCTCCACGTAAGAAATGCCAGTACAACCCCGCATTGGTTGATATAGCAGGCCCAGAATCAAGCCTGATTGCAATTTTTTTGCCTGCTCCTTCATCCTCCATCAAATGCCAGTTCTGTATCAGTTTTTTAGCATTGTGCGCTGCAATTCGCCTGGGCGGTGGCAACTTGGGGGTTGTGTCATTTCTTGGTCCATGCTTTAGCACCTCCCATGCCACTCGGGCAAGGATCATAGTCGTAAAGAGTAGGGCTACAGCGGCTTCCATTTGGAGTGCAAGGTGCAAGGTGCAATATACTAGGATATGCGTAATCTATAAATATAAACCCGACAGTACACGCAGCAGATCGATAAAAATATGAGAAAGCCGCCGAGCAGTACTCAGCTGCTTTGAACTTAGCCAGGATATATCCAACGAGCTAACCACCGAGTCAGTCTAGGCATCAGGAGGTAGGTCATGAGAAAAACTTCGATGGCAATGGTAACGAGTAATCGTAGCGGATACGGCCATGTGATAAGTACTTGCCCAACTAACCAACCGATAGACAAGACGAGCCCGTACACAACTATAATGAGTAAAATGGCCATTCTGAAAGGTGAAGGTTGTGGGACCTTCGTATCTGGAGGTGGAGAAAACCAAAACTCCAGGCCGGTCATACGCTCCCAAATAGCATCAGCTTCCACATGAGGTGTAACTTCACGCAAGAACGTATTACGCAGTTCAGAGACTTCAAACTGCTTGAGGTTCTCCACGGTATCGAACCGAAAAACGCTTGTGTATTCCTGACCTTTGTTTTCGGGCCGATAAATATTGGTTCCTAGATACCCTGCCATCGACCCCGCCTCCTTTGTGAGCTCGTGCACCAGCTTTTCATACCGCTCCTGATGCCCTATTTTCACTCTTCGTCGTACAATCACGGTTACAGGTTCTTGTTGTGTATCAGATTGCATGGCAACATTATACCCCTAGAGCCTCAACAACCAGCTCAGCAGCAGCAGCACCTGAATACTGTTGTTGCCCGGTAATAAGCCGGCCGTCCCGAACCGCGTGGGCCTTAAATCGGCTTTGAACGATGAAGTTGGTGTTGCTCATCTTTTTCGCCTCTTCCTCAATCCAGAAGGGTTGGATGCGCTGGCCTACAAAGTCGTCTGCAAATTGCTCTTCGCTATCCGCAAATCCCGTCCATGTCTTACCATCGACCAAGAAAGACCCATTGGAGAGTTTTGTTTTGAGGAGAACACACGTCGCGTGACACACAACCGAAACCACCTTACCTGCCTCGTAAAACTTCGCAACCAGTTCATGCACAGGCTTATTATCATAAAATGTGACCATGGGCGATTGTCCCCCCACGAAAAAGACCGCATCGTATTTACTGACATCTACAGCGTCGATAGCTGGTGTGTTTTCAACCAACTTGCTGTGATTGGAAGAGTTGATAAATCCTAATGAGATGAGATCATGTGCTGAATAGCCGCTCTCATCGCGCGGATCGCTCCAGGAATCGCCTTGTAATGCCCCTCCTTCAGGGCTAACGATGTCGACTTCATAGCCGTGTTCGACAAACACCCAGTACGGATGAGTTAACTCGGCCCACCAAAAACCAACTGGCCAGCCTGTAACAGAAGAGGTAGCACCATTTGCAACTACCATCAAAACACGTTTAGGATTATCAGGATTAAGTATATCTAAAGCTGCACTCATAGTCGTGATAAAGAGTTGTTTTAATTATTGTCTTTATCGAATTTCTATAAGTACTTTCCAGAAATCAAGAACGCACCAAAAAGTAGTATACTCACCTTCTGGTTAGATTAGAGCAAACTAGCTAAAGAGATGGCTTTTAATTTTACGTTTAAAGATCGCACCTACCCCTGCCCTGTTGAATTAACGCTTGGGACGTTGCAAGGAAAATGGAAAGTGTTAATTTTGTGGCACCTGCGAAACGCAACTTTGCGGTATAGTGAACTGCGTAGGCGGCTTCCCAATGTATCTCACAAAATGCTCTCAGAGAAACTTCGTGAACTCGAAGCTGACGGACTCGTCCACCGCGAGCTTTTCCCAGTCGTTCCTCCTAAGACAGAGTACTCCTTGACAGAAGAAGGCCAGACACTCCTACCTATTCTGAGCGCGATGCAACAGTGGGGGGTCAGGTTCAAGGAAGTGGTAGAATCTGATTCCGAATCTGGCACCAATTAAACTATTTCCCTGCTACTTACTGATCGCTCAACCGGGCCTGCAGTGCAACTTTGATTGACTTCAGGTTGGCCACGCACGATTCCATTTTCTCCTTTGAGAACACGGTCGATTTTTTACCATTCTTTGCGGTTGTGCCCGGCGATTCTTTCTGAATTTCCTCCATAATATTGATCAGCCAGGTGAACTGCCGCAGGATGGAATTCCGTTTCATGTACGTGCCACCTCGTTTCCAGGCTTTGGAATAGGCGTTGATGATTTTTACTTGGTGTCCTTGCTGTTCCTCTTCTCCCATCGGTTCGCCTTTTCTCAACAGTTCTTCCAGGTATTGGTACGAAGCAAAGTCGCCCTCAGCAATAAGATTCCAGAAACTAGGATCTCTCTTCCCTGCCTCAAGGGCCTCCGTTTTGATGGCTTCAAGCATCTGGTTCAATTCGCTTTTCGACGTGTTGCGTTTTTCGACGCCTTCTATTTTCGCGCCTGAATAGAAGGTCTTTAGCAGAAGCTCAATCGACAACCAGTTTAACCCTGAGTACATATCCGGACCGCTTCCCGACTTCTTCTTGTATGCTTTTGCATAGTACTCGGCAGCCATAATCAATTGGGTAGATCGTTTCTGCTTTTCGTCTTTTTCTTTCTCTGAACGCATTACAGACAAACACTTGTAAGCACTCCCAACGAGCGAACAACGTTCAGCGGTAGAAAATTGCTCATGGGTATCGGTGATAAAGTGCAAAAAGTCGAGGGCATATCCTACTTCTATAAGAGCTTGTGCCCGCAGTTCATCCTTTTCTTTCTCATTATCGGCATCAGGGGTGATCCACTTGGCCAGGGCAACACGTGCCTCAAGATTCGCCTTGGTTTCTAACGATTTGAGGGTATACGTTGCCTTTTCAATGCCGGATAAGCGACTATAATATTCGATGGCTTCTTCGAACAGTTCCAACTCGCCGCAGGCATTAGCAATCGCTTCTACAACTCGGGCCTGGCTGTTCCATGCCTCAGGGATGTCCTGGATCGTTTCCATGAGACGCCCTTGCAACACTTTGAAATACCTCTCTGATGCGTCTTGTGCCCTGCTCACTAACGTACTGAGTTCTAAAATGGGCTCTTCTGGAGATACAAACGTTCTTTGGTCCGTGGAATTTCCTCCATCCTGATTAAAGAGGCGGTAACTCGGATCCCCATAACATTGATAGGCTCCCCAGGTATTTGACTCCGGAGCGATCGCATGCGTCGCTTTTCGGGCTCCTTTCACTGCTTCACCAAAGGAATCCCCTGAAAGCATCTTATCGTAAAACACCTCGGCAAATCGTTTGGCTGCACGGTCATTCACTTCCCAACCCGCAGCAACCACGCAGCGAACGCCCATTCGAATTAACTGCGTCCCCAAGTTCGCGGCGATACGATGCCGATCAGATCGCTTCTCATCCTCCTTGGCCGATCCCAGATAACAGCAATTCAGAAATGCAACATCAGGAACATGCCTCATCTGCTTGATCGTGCCGGGAGTCAGGATAAGATGTTCACCGATAACCATCCCTGTCTCTTTCTCCGGTCCATACTCAAACAGACCATGCCCCGCAAGGTGCAAGATGCGGTATTCAGAGTTGAACAAGGTAGAGATGATAGCTTGCGGTGTGGCATCAGCATCAAAAAGGGACTCGACATTGAATGAATAATCTTCGAGCATATTGGCAACCATTCGTGCCTCATCACTGGCAGCTGGCAAGTTTACCATATGGGTACGCGGGTTCCCAATAACAAACGCCGTCCGTTTCATGGGGCCTTCGATTTTTTCCCTATAGTGCTCGGTCACTAGTTGACGAACCATGCCGCCCCGAAGTGCGATCGGATCCTCAAGGTCTCCTTCACCTGAGGAAAGCATCTCCCATGGATACACTGCAGCTGCATCATCGAGCACAAGGACCAGGTTGTGGCGGTCCATCAGGAATTCCTTGAACGCATTGGGCAGCAGCAACTCAAAGAGCGCTTTCGAGATAGACCCGTTGGAGCCCGAGACAATTTCACCACCATCCAGGAGCGAACGAATGGCTTTACGATTGGCAAGGGTCGTGGACTCTTCGGCACGTGCACGACCGGTCAGCAGCGTGAACTGGAGCGGTGGTTCTATATCCTTCGAAAGCCTTACAAAATCAGGCGACTGGTTGTTTTCTGCCTCTACGGCTGCTTTGATTCGTTCAACATAATCGGGCAATTCGGCAATCTTAATGCGGTGCCACCAGTCCATGTTTAAATCATGCAAGCGGCGGCGGCCTCCCTCTAACTCTCTGACATGAGGGTACTTGAGGCTCATAACCCCTTCAAGCTCCTTATCAAGGACCGTCTTGAGCGTATGCATGATTTGAATCGCCTGATCCTCATAGAGCTCAATAAATTCAACTTTGGTAATAGGCTTTAGAACACGATTCCGGTTGTCTCTATTAAATTCGCTGATGCGTTCATTGGCATTCTGAACTGCCATCAACACGGCCCGTATAGAACTTCGGGTGGAAAGTCCACTAAACGTGCTTGCACCAATGAGTAAAGGGCTGATTCCTAGCGGTTCATCTGCTGCGCGCTTTTTTTGTTGTCCTTCATTGCCCTCACCACTTGAAGCATCGTTGTCCAGATCATCCTCTGTTGTGCCGGACTGACACCATTTCATCGCATACGAGATCAACCCATGCTGAAGGGACCGAATGAGTTTATCCTGAGAGAGTTCTCCAAATTTACCGAGCCCCACGATGATTCCTCCGCTCGGAGTATTTCCTTCGCTGAGAACGACGAGCGACGTCTCCGGCTCACCCGGATACAGTCCCATATCTTTAAAGTCTGAAAGCCTTCTGTCCAATTGATAGTCCAACACGTGTTCCGCGTGCAAGATGGCGTCGCCGGCATAATGTCCGACGACAATTGGATACTTACCATGTGCGAGATTTCCCAGTGCAACGGATACCTCGACGGGTTCACTCTGGGCTTCTTCGATTTCTTCGCTCGATGCTTCAAGCATCGCATCTTCCAACCAGGACTCATCCGGTAGGAACTCGACATCTTCCTCAGCGAGAAGTTCTAACAGGTCCGGTTCGCCACCTCGGCTTACATTTGGTTGTTTTGGCAAACGAGCGGTACTGCCCGAGTTCAGAAGATCCAACAAAGCGGGGAAGTCGGCCTTACTTCGCGGCATATTCCCGTGATCAGCTGCCATGTAATAGGTTACATCTTCCAATCTGCCGGCGATCCCGCTTTTCCAGGTGACCGTGCCATCACCCTGTTTGGTAGACATAAACTGTGCAGTGCCGTCCTCAATCTCTACGCTCGCTGCTGTTGCCTTTCCTTGTCCAGCCACATAGACCATGTGCTGCGGATCCAGCGTTGCGTCGTTATTTCGTAACCCATCGGACAGCTTCTTTGCAGCTTTGAGCCGGGTAACTTTGGGGAACACGTCTGAAGTTTGGATTGATTCGAAGTCGGACCAGTTCGCTCTATCGAAGTAATTGACTTCGATCTCTTGTGCACTATGTTCAATCGCTTTTTTACGGGGCAATAGTTCCAAGAATCCGTCGTACTCACGGATAATCTTAAGAATGTCCTTAGCGGTGTTCTTCACATCAAGCATACCCATATACTTGATCTTCTTATTCTGGCCCATCAACGTCCGCAGAACAGAGTACGACCCCTCATTTGGCGTCCCCATCATAATGAGCCGGCCGCTTCGGTCAGTAACCTGTTTCCACAAATCCGGCCTTGTTGCAATCATTTTACGAACGACTAGCCCACCCATGGAATGCGCAATGAAGGTAACTCGATGTTCTGTTTTCTCCAGAACGTCCCTCACCGCCTCACTCAATCTCTTTGCCGCATTGCTGACTGACTGCCGCCAATCGTAAGCAAAAGGAATAACGTGATAATGGTCTCCTAGATAATCTACCAGGTCCCCATAATGACTTTCCATCAGGCTCGTGGCCACAATAGAGTCGCTGTTCATCGTGAGTTTGCTAATTCCGCCCCACATCAAGGCCCCTTTTTTGACCCAGATTTCCTGGTTCTCTGCCGAGAGCACGGACCCCATGATGCCGGGTAACACAAATACAACCGGCGCTTCATCGATAGGCCGGCCTCCTTGCTTCACAGCACCTCGCTTGCGGCTGCGCACATCTTCATCGATTTTAGCAAACGGTGCATCAGGCCGTGCTCCCTCTATCAACGCGCTTCGAATAGCCTTGCGAGCGTCCTCGTTTTTGAAGTACCGAAAGTGACTGATATTGGGGCTGTCGTCCTTAAAGTACACCCATGCTTTTGTACGCTCCGCGCCTCCAAGCATTGAACGGGTATGCACCACAAGGTCATTGTGCTCCCAGAACACCAACCGGCTAACGAAAACAACGAGTTTCTTCAGCACACTCGAAAAGTTCGAGTTGCCCGCGATAACGGCGAGTTCTGCGTTCAGCTTCACGTTGGGGTTGTTAAGCACGCGAACGATCGGTGAAGTAGGTTGCTGTGCAGCAAGACCAGGTAAAACCTCCGGCTTGAATCGATTCTTGACCACCTCCATCAAGAAGGCCTTCAAGAAATTATAGATCATGCTCGTTTTAAGCGCGGGAATAAGCCCGATAGCATTCAACAACACATTAAGGAATACATCGGCTCGTTCAGTCATCAGGTTTGTACCAGAAGCAGGGCAGGCTACACGGACAAATCGCTCGACGTTTAACTCCTTTTCCCCAATCAACGCATTGAGATGCGCCAGCATTTCAATCTCCTCTTTAAGCGCAGCCTTGCGATCTTTGTCTTCCGCTTCCTTAAATGCCCTCTCGAATACTCCAATTTCATCTTTACTGAACGCCTTGCTTTGTCCGTCGATATTCGCCCGGCTCAGAATCTCACCAACCAGTCCTCCTCGTGAATGGGAAAGCAAGTGAATGCGAGAACCATGAGGAACGACCTTTAGAAAATCGATCGCATTTTCTAGTGGGGATTTAGATAACGATCGATGCTCCAGGGCAAAGACCCGCCCGTTGTATTGATCAGTCAGACTATTCCAATAAGCCAGGTCCTCAATATCCGTTTCTTGTGCCGACGGTAAAATAAACGGTTTAAACGAGCCTTCCGTAGACGAGCCCGTCCCGTGAATAAGCAGCAGCGAGGGTTCTCCGGACTTAAAGTCACTTTTCTCAGCCGGCGCAAGGAATCGTGCAGGGTTTTCAATTTTATAGATACCGGCTTCAGGTTTCAGCCGATCTTCCAGCTTTTGTGTCAGCTTCAATGCCGATTTCTCAGCCGCATCCTTCAGCTTGACACGCACCAGTTTACTCAGCACATTTTTTATCACCCCTCTATCCGCATCCACCCGAGAGCCTTCGGGCACATCAAACGAATAGGTACTCCCATCCTTCACGTTTACCGCTTCAGGATAATCTTCCTGATATTGAGAAGGACTGCTAATCCATGTCATCCCATCTTCAAGTTCGAGCTGCACGATTTCTTTGTCGGGATTCTCTACATCGGTTAATTCAGACGCCGCCCCACTTCCTCGTGAAACAGAGACTTCAATTTCCTGGACTTCTTCAACATCAATAAAAGGATTATTATGTAGTTCAGATTGTGCGTTTCCTGGTTCAGACATTTCAATAATGATAGGAGATCAAAGAGAATGGTAAGAAGCCCAGTAACGAGGCTGTGGAGAACAATAAATGTGACCTAATTTCGGTCGTCACGGCCTCGAGACGGGATCCATGCAAGCTAACGGTAAATTAAAAGAATTATTTGGATAAGCAAAAGACGATAGAGGTAAAAGTAACGTATACGCTCAACTACCAAACCCCCACCTTCACAGCCTTGTACAGTTTTTCGTTATCATCCAGCTTCAGGCGCAGATATCGGTATAGCGCCTCTTCTCGAATCCAATGCATTTCAGTGATGCCTCTTTCATCCAGAGCGTTGACCCAGTCAGAGAACGCTTTAGAATTCTCAGCAAGCTCTTCTATGTTTTTGGCTTTGTCTTCTGGTTTGTCCGTTGAGAGCAAGCCGGCCTCGCCTTCCCATTGAATCCACCGCACCAGCTGAGGCCACCGAAGCATTATAACGATCCATCTGCCGAGGGCTGCAGGATCGGCTATATCTAGTTTTTGCAATTGCCTCGCCCACTGTGCCATCCTATAAAATCGATATAGATTTACAAATCGTTTGATGGTTCTGGGCTTATTTCCCAGGTACGGTGCGTACCGTTCTAAATGCCGGCGAATCTCGGTTGAATCATCCCTAAACGACGCAGCGCCTTTAGTTATGGCTTTTTCTTCCAATTCACGTCTTGTTGAACGATCCAGCTTTTCAAGCGGTACTTGGGCGGAGATCTTTTCGATGATTAAGTCGGCCGGTTCTTCCTCGATGAGTTTATTCGCTTGTTGCTCAATTTCTTTCACCTCGTTTTCGCTGGCCTGAGGGTGATCATCTTCGGTTGTAAACAACTCAAAGAGATAGTCATCCCGCTGATCGTCTGTAATGCCTGGAATCACAAACGGAAGCTGAACCATTTTCTCCATAAAGTACCACCCCATGGACCCGTACCGTTTTGTCGTTTTTTGCATTTTCGCGGCCAGCTTCTCATGCGCCACTTCCAAAGAATTTGCAACGGCCTGAGCATCCATACCAAGGATAAAGTAGGCGTTCGGAAAATCGCCACTGAGAAACAGGTTGATGGCTTCGATGACTTCGGCGATTTTTCCAGGAGAGCATCGATCCAAATCGTCCACAAAAACAACCGCTGGTTCTTCAGGATTAACGAGTAATGCAAATACTCGACGGATATCGTCCTCCACTTCCGAAAAGAATCCTCTTTTGCTCTCGTAGTCGGGTTTGTTCACATATTTGGCCAAGTCCCCTTCGAGCGGTTTATTCAGCACCTTCCGCTTCTCATTGGCCCATTTGACTAGCCCGGCTAAAAAAGGCCCAGCTACTGAAATGCCTCCACCGAGCAGCCATGAGGACAAAAAGAATCCTGAGAATATTCCAAGGCCAACTATAATGCCCACTACAGCAATGAAAAACAACGATGGAGTGAGGAAGTGCTGAACAACAGAGACATGAATGTCTTCCCGAATCTTGTTAAAATC
>JAHQVL010000141.1 GCA_019634345.1 Rhodothermaceae bacterium | reverse complement strand
GACAGTATTTGCACAAAGGTTATTTCTGCAGCACTCGCCCGTCTATTATTGAAACCACCTTTTCAGCTTCCTCGCAAATAGCATGCAGTCCATGCTATTCGCATTACATGATTCTATCATTCTCGAACAGAGGAACCGCAGACATCTATAATGGCAGGGACACAAAAGAGGCGAGGCGTGCGCTGCCCATTTTATTGTGGCGTTGAAATCATAGATTATCACTAACCTCCTCAAAGATATGATCACAATCCCAACTCACCGACCCCCCATCCATCCGGGAGAAATTTTGTTGGAGGAGTTTTTGAAGCCGATGCAGATTACGCAGCGGCAGTTGGCGAATGCGATTTATGTGCCCTACCAGCGGGTCAATGAACTCGTCAATGAGCGGCGGGGGATTTCTGCGGCTACGGCCCTTCGGCTCGCGCAATTCTTTGGTAACTCGTCCGACTTCTGGATGAAGTTGCAGATGCGGTGGGATCTCTATCATGCGCAGAAAAGCGAAGCTGATATTCTGACTTCGATTAAGGAATATAAAGCAGCCTGATTCTTCTACCTCTACCCTCCACCTTCTACGGATTCCTGCTTTCCAGGGACGACCGGAAAGCATATCCATTCCACTTTATCGAGACTGTACTTATTGCGTTCAATTCATGAACAGGCTATGTTCATAACGCGAACACTCTGTGAAGCAAACAGCGCCTGGATAGCCCATATTAAGCGATTTCTACATGACCTCCCTTTTGGCATGTATGTTGAAAAACAGGAGGATGTTTTTCACCCACATACATTGCCCTGACCCATGAGAACACGCTACCATCATTCGCTTACCCTTATCCCACTATTCGCTCTCTTTCTCACAAACCTACACCTCTTTGATGCTCAAGCCCAGGATCGAGCGCTGTTTTGGCTACAGGACTCAAACATATACCGGTTAGATCTTGACACAGGCGATGCACAAAGCAGCCCGATGGCTCTCCTGCCAGATACGAGTGAATGGGAAACAGGCTTTGGGCTTGCCATAGATCCTGTGAATCACATGCTGTACTGGCATGGTGGTCCCAAAGTACGCGACACGGAGAATAATCCTTTCCCCCCTAACGTATATCGATCTGATTTCAACGGAGAAGAAATCGTAGGTTTGGATTTTTTTGAATGTGGCTTAGGCGGTGTGACTGATCTTGAACTCGATGTGACCGGCAACCTGATGTACGTCCTTATCATTTCGGATTGCTCTGGAGACCTGCAAAGGGCAACGTTAGATGGGTCAAACAAAGAAGGAGAAGTCATCGCAGTTATCCCATTCGAACCTGGACGGATGACGCTTGACCCACTGAACTATCAGATGTATTGGACGGACTCCTTTTTTGAGCCGGCAATCCAGATTACTGACCTCACGACATCTATAACTTCGACACTAATAAATGTCTCGGCCACAGACCTTGCACTTGATCTGAAACAAAGCATGATCTACTGGACGACCTCCACAGAAGGAAATGGAAAGATCCAGCGGATGCCTCTTAATAGCGGAGAAGTGGAGACGGTCCTTGAGGGATTAAACAACCCCTCGGATATCGCACTGGATGTGGATGGCAACACCATGTACTGGGTCGAACCAGACTCTGGCAGGATCAGCATGGCACGCCTGGATGGATCCGAGAAACAAGTCATCACTTCAGGACTCAACAATCCTAAGCGACTGGCGCTTTCCTTCGAAAATAACGGGGTCCCTTCTACGGGTATACACGCTGAGGAAGTCCCTCAAATCGCCCAGTGGAGCGTGTATCCAAACCCAACCCAATCCGATGTAACGGTCTCGTTTACTGTCCCTGAGTCTTCACCAGTACACATCACCGTATACGATCTGCTCGGACGCACCGTGGCCACACTCACTTCATCTCAGTATGCCCCAGGCAATCACCAGGCAAACTGGAACCCCACTAATACCGCCCCTGGTGTCTATCTCGTGCAGCTAGATGTTGCGGGTCAAAGGGAGACAAGGAAGGTGGTCGTTTACTAGGTAAGCCCTTTTTCCGAGGATTGTTCATAGCAGGAATTTGTTTCTACTATGAACACTCTTCGGAAGACTCTTTCTTTATCAGCCCTTTTGATTTCATTATGTGTTTTAATGAACTGAGCCTGCTGTATTGGGCATAGATCTCGTTGATCAATTCCTGAAACTTGGCTTCTTCCTTTCGATACACGTACACTTCTTTTAACTTCAGCATCCGCTCTACGGCCTCTTTATAAAACTTCCCTACCCGTTTTTCTATCAAGGCCTCTATCTTTTCCCACTCATCAAACTCTCTGTCGCTCAGGTCTTCTAATGCTGCGATGCGCTCTTCTTCAGCTTTTTGTTCTGCCTTTAAGCGGCCCTGGGTTTCGCGTTTTTCTGCCTCATCCGATAAGTATAACGCAGACAACCTGGTCAACTCAATTGGATCGGATTGCGCCTGGGACTGGAGTCGTTTAATTAGCGCAGGTCGCAGTGCCGGCTCCCCCTTCACGAAGCGCACCAGAAAATCGACCCTCTCCGCCTCCGATAACCCTTGGATTCCAGCTTCGACATCAAAGGAAGCAAGCAGGTCTAGAGAAGGGCTTACTTTGGCTGCGATTTCGATTAACAGGTTATTTACTCTGAACTGGTTGGCAAAATACCGCTGCGCCGATGTCAACTCGTTCAAACCAGGCGGAACAGGAGGCTCAACACCTTCCAGTTCATCTGGGTCTAGGTACTCTACATTCTTCAGCCAACCGAGATAAAGCCCCCGAAAATCACCCTCCATTATTTCCTCACGCAACGCCAGGAATTCGTCTAAATGCCCCTCTCCATCTACCCAGTATATATCCGCTTCTTCATCCATCATATCAAGGATCACATAGTCGCCTCTTTGTTCGCATTGCACCATTCCATATTCAGTGCAGTAGGGCTCCAATACCTCTAACGAAACGATTTCTTTTGGAAACCGAAATACTAAACGCGTTGAGCCCCAATCCGACATGTAGAACATGGCATCGAAGTAAGTGGCAACGGTCTCGATTATATCACGTGGAAAGGACCTGTATGAATACGTAAAGACTGCCCTACGCGCCGTAGCGGTTGTTCGACTGGACCAATTGCTGACCGTTTTTTGCTCCTTCTCAGAAAGCGGCTTGTCTATGGCTCGGAACTCATAATATTCAAAAGAACTCATGGCGGTTTTCTAAAACAATAGGCTGCCTGTTAGTGGGTACTACAATCTATCCATATATACATTTCTTTACCACATGAATTGAAATTCAAATAACGATACATCGAACGAATAGATCGTTAACCAATCCCTTTTGTATATTACCCACCTCTCCTGAACCCACTTATTATATAGCCAACGATGGCCCGCACTAAACGCGAGAAGGTATTTATTAGTTATAGCCACAAGGATGCTGCGTGGATGGAGCGGTTGCGGGTGCACTTGGAGCCGTTGGAACGTGAGGGGCTGCTGGACTTTTGGTTTGACGAGGATATTGAGCCGGGGGACGATTGGTTTGCGAAGATTAAACAGGCCATCGCTGAGACTCGGGTAGCGGTGCTGCTAATCAGTCCGAATTTTCTGGCTTCTGAGTTTATTGCTCAACACGAGTTACCTCCCCTTCTGAAAGCGGCTGGACAAGGCAAACTGCGGATACTGCCCCTCTATTTGGCGTCCAGCAATGTCGGGGCGATGAACGATATCGCTGCCTTCCAGGGAATCAATGATCCGGCGCAACCGCTGGCCAGTCTGAGCGAAGCGGATCAAGACAAAGCATTGGTTGACGCGTCCACAGCCATCAGAAATGCGCTCGGCACAGCACCCTGGAAACAGAAAACCTTTTTGCTGAGGCGCGTTCTCCCAATGATTGCTCTGTTTATCGTGGTTGCAGTCGCCGGCACGTATTTTCTCACGCCCGTCATCGAGGAGCGATCGACGAAGGCCGTTGTGATCATTCCCGGACTTGATGTACGCAATGTGCTGCCAGACGTTGATGGGACGGTTTCCAGCCCAAGAATATTAGATATCGAGATTCCCGGACCTGACGTGACGGTTGATACCATGTTTCGACGCATCTATGTAGTAGGCGGAAAAGCCGGCGTGCTCGAACGCGTCTATAGAAAAAACGAAGACGTGTGGCAAGGCGCTGTTCGGACGTACCTGAATAACTCTGGAGCCATCCCGCCCGAACAACTGGACGTTGCTATCGACCAGGTTATGAGCCTGGAACTGGCTTTTATTGAGTCACCGAAGCTCAAAGCCGGTGACGCAGTCACGGTCTCGCTTTTGGAAGAAGAGGGTAATGAAACGAGAACCCAAATTAGCCAACCGCTTACAATACAAGAGAGCCCGGTGACTACACACATACTTGTGTTTGATCCTTGAGGGATACTATATATAAACACGCTCTATTAACCGGTAACCCATGAGAGCCCTTTTCATCATCCTATCGCTGCTGTTCACAGTCTCTGCGTTTGCGCAGAGTGATCCGCCTAGTGTGGGGGTCTCAGTGAGCATTGAGGCGCCGCTGTACACAAACGAACTTGGGGATGCCTTGAATGGGGTGGAAGAGCAGTTGGGTGTTTTTATTCGCGACTCTTTTGCTGAAAAAACGGCGGTACGCTTTCTCCGCTGGACTGTAAGTGAAGGGGACGAGTCGAATATCTTGCGCGTCGTCATTGAAGAGGAACAGAGCGGCCTCGGACCAGAAATTCGAGCCCGGTTCTTTGGAACGGTTGACGGTGTCGAAACCGATCTTTCTAACATAGACCTCGAACATTTTAATCCGATGGTGTTCGACGTCTTCGCTCAGAAGTTTGCACAAGATCCGGATCGGCTAAACACTGAATTGCAACGCGCTCTGGATGGCCTGATGAATGACAGTTTTATTGATGCGCTGCGAGAGGAATTTTTAAGGAACGTGCGCCTCACGACCATGATCGAGGTGGATGAAAACGGACGGCGGCTTATCATTCCGCTACGCTTTGCAGCCATCAACCCGGAAAAGGAATCGACACTGCGCGTGGAGTTTACATCTACGCAAATTGGAGATCCACGCGACGGCTCCATGAGCCTGAACCTCGCTGGCAAAGGACGGCTGCCCCATTTTGAAGAAGATGGGTTAGACTGCGAGATTGCCTCGTTTAAATACCCGGCGATCACGTTTTCGTCTGCTGAAGCTGTTCTGGATCAATGGAGCAGGATCCTGGATGTCCTTGCCGAAGAAAATCTGACCCAGGCCTCCTTGTTCATGGAAAACTACATTCCCGCCTTTTTCGCTAATACATCGAATGGATTGGTCCTCGATGAACCGTTGCCGTAGGCAAACAGATGGATCTGTTTGGTTTCGCGTTTCGGGTTAATTAGGGTTAGCGAATCATCTGTATGTAATTGTATTATGACAAAGACATTATCAACATATATTGCTTCAGCAGCTATTAAGACGAAGCGTTGCTATGTGTTGGCTCTTGTACTCATATGCTTATTTGCTGGGGTTGAGGAAGCAGAGGGGCAGGTGAATACGGGGACGTTGCGGGATCAGTTGAGTGACCAGTTGGATGAAGCGCGGGTCTCTTTGAGGGGCCGGGATTTTCAGGCAGCTATCCCTACGCTGCGCGAGGGGCTCTCTATTGCTCTTGAGAGCAACGACAAGGAGTTTCAAGCCCGCTATCACTTCCAATTGGGCGTGGCCTTGCAACAGCGGTCTGTAAATGGAAGGGTTGCGCAAGACTTATCCGAAGCAGCGGGGCATTATGAATCGTACTTAAGGTTAAGGCCGAAGACGGGGAGTGCATTGAACAACCTCGCCCAGATCTACACACAGCTCGGCCGTGAAGGAGAAGCCAGTGAGCTCTTTGCTCGTGCTGTAGCCCTCGAAGACAAGATGGTGGGCTTTTATGCCTTTAATTATGCTGAGTTTTTAAAAGACCGAAGGGCATGGGGTGAGTCGGCAAACTATTACAAGAAAGCGCTCGAAGAGAATCCGGATCACCCGGAAGCGAGAGAAGGTCTCTTAGAGGCGTATCAACGCATCGATCAAGGACGGCTTATTACATTTATCTGGGATCAGATAGACGAAGGCCGTGATGTATGGGCAACCACGGCATCTCTCCAGGCGCTGGCTAACTTGCCGGCTGAGGATGTACGCCCCCAGATCAGCCAACAGAAAGAAGAGTTGTTGTCTTGTGTAGCAGTCGGGATGAGCCGGGCTAATTATGGTCCTGCCAGTAAGTCTAAATCAGGCGGCAAGCAAGCCGAGGTATTTCGGACGCTGGAGAAGCTTGCCGGCGATGCCGATATAGGCCCTGGAGTGAAAGAGATTTTGTCCGCATTTGATGCTCCTTCTTCTCCTGAACTCTCTGCCCAATCCTGGTGGGCCGACAAAGGAGATCGTTACGGAGATCCGGACGACGGATGGTGGCCCAGAGACGCGTATCGCATGTTGCTTCGTTCCGTCGGGGACTGGCACCAGCGCCGCAATGATGACAAAAGCGCAGAAGCCTATTACTTACAAGCCATCCATCTAACAGACAACTCAGATAAGGAGCCCGACCTACAGGCGATCGTTCAACTGGCTGATCTATATCTCTCCTCAAACCAGATGAAGG
>JAHQVL010000140.1 GCA_019634345.1 Rhodothermaceae bacterium | reverse complement strand
CATCGATCGTCGTTGTAGCTCATCACTTGCCCAAATACCATTGGATCGATGTAAGATTGGGCATAAGAAATCTCCTCAGCGCCCCATTGACCAGTACCCCCTGTTTCAGTACTGGTATGAGTGAACGCCTCGAAAGCAAGGCCATTGGAAAGCGTCCATGCACCTTCCTCAGCAACGAGGCAATACACGCGCTCAGCGAGTAGCGCATCACCGCTGGGGTTTTGCAACCTGACATCAAACCCAGAGGCAGTCACATTATTCAAGCGCACTACTTTAGGTACGTCGGTTGTTGACTGATATGCAGAGCATACAATGACAGGCGAGGTGTACGCGGCAGAAAGGGTAACGGGGGTCCAAGACTCTGATACACCCTCAAGGACGACAGTCTCCAAAACTGGAGACTGTGCCCTTAGTGAGGAAGTCAGAGTGACACCCAGCAAGAAGAACAGCCAGGCGAAACGACTCAATCTCATGATGAAGCGGGTTTTCGGGTTATCGGAGGAGCATCATTTTTTTCGCTTGCATGCCTTTAGGCGTTTCAAGCCGGTAAAGGTACATCCCACTTGCCAGGTTCTTAGCATCAAACGAAACGGTATGCTGTCCTGCAGGGAGGGTTTTGCTAACGAGGGTCTCGACAAGCCGGCCTTGTAAATCAAACACGCGCAAGCTTACGAAAGAAGACTGGTCCACTTCGAACCGGATACTCGTCGTAGGATTAAAAGGATTGGGGTAGTTTTGCTCCAGCGTGAATGATCCAGGAACGTCCAAGGGTTCATTGCTCGTTTCGACGGGCTCGACTGGATTAAACGCAACGAAAGGCTGGTACTCATAGGCTCCGTTGAGCACATTTTGTGCACTTACGTTATCAAGCCCGAGCCAGTGCTCCATGATGGTGGCATATACGGAACGGAAGTCCAATCCATACGGCAGGTTGTCGTCCGAGAGGTCAGGTAACGCCCCAATGAGTCCTGGTAACACATTCTTGCCAACCACAAAAAGAGGAGCGGCTTCACCGTGATCCGTGCCGAAGCTTCCGTTTTCATGAACACGCCGGCCAAACTCTGAAACGGTCAGGGTAAGAACGCGCTCGCTATGCCCTCCACTATCAAGATCATCTTGGAAAGCCTTGACCGCATTACTAAGATCCGTCAACAAATTAATATGACGTGCTACCTGGTTTTCGTGTGTATCGTATCCACCAACACGAACCAGGTACATTTTTGTGTGCATGCCGCCACGAATCATCTTAGCAATACTTGAAAGGTGCCGCCCGAGAGAGGTATCAGGATATTCGACGGTATTGTCTGTGGCACGGAGAATGTCACCCACTATTTTTCCATACTCGCTCGCACTGTTTGCAACCCGGCGAACGGTGGACAGCTTAGCGCCCCACAGGGTATCGGGCACGTTTTCAGTATCGTATAAAATGCTCCCTTCGGCGAGGCGGTCAAGGACCTGATCGTTTGGAATACCAAAACCTAGCCGGCCTGAACTGCCATTAAAAAAGAGTGCATTCGAGCTTCCGACTTGAGTAAGAACCGGATGCTCAGGAATTTCGGAGTAAATATCAGGAACGCTGGCTTCGATATACCGGCCGCCCCAACCCCCACTGACTAGTTCACGATCGCCTCTTTCCCAGATCTGCCCGGATGTCGCATGGGACTTATTCGCGTCTGGATATCCCACGTTGGTGAGCAGGCTCATCAGGTTTTGATCCCAGAGCGCCTTCATCCCTGTCATAGAGGGATGGAGACCCAAGTCGTTACTGATCGCCAGGGTATCCTCCTTAGCGATAGCAATGTTAGGACGTTTCTGATAATACAAGTCGTCATTAAATGGGATAACCGTATTGAGGCCGTCATTTCCACCATTAAGGCGGATGATCACGACCGTGCGATCATTGTCCATAAGTGATGACGACGGGAAGAGGGCATGATGCCCAAATACTTGCATCGGAATGCCACCGGCTACCAGCGAGGAAGCAATGCCTCCCATGCCGGCCAGTTGCAAGAAGCTTCTGCGAGACCAGGTAGCGTGGTCGGCCCGATGCGCGGACCCTTCCGCAAGAGAGGTTCCGGTTCTATTTTTTCTAGATGTACGTTTCATAATGAGGATGCCATAAGTAGAACGACATGCCAGATGCACCCTGCACAGATTTTCCTACGAATTTCTGGCTGTCAGTACGTTCAAGGGAAGGGTTTAAATAAGCTGAAATTCAGGCAAGCTTGTCAGGAATGCGATAAAGGACTGAATACGAGTCGCTGCTTCATCGATCTCGATGCTCCATTCGTAATCAGGAATCCCATCGAGAAGAATTTCTGTGAGTTGTTGATTGGTATACTCTCCAGGAGCCACAGCAAGAACCGTATTCACCAATTCATCAACCAGCATATAGGGATCATCATGGTTTTCGATGGACCGAACAAGTGGAATAGGGTCGTAATCGGGAAACCCTTCATTCGAATAAATAATGCCCGTGCTGGTATCCCAGCGAGATGGAAGGGATTGTACAGAGATCCAGGCATCGTTTTCAGGCCAGCCAAATACATCAGGCGGCATACCAAGGGGTTGCCCCAGATAGCGAATGCGGTTGCGTGTGGTATCAAGCTGTTCAGCTTCATCCCCTGCAGTAACACCTCGGTCGATCTCGGTCATCAGGCCGAGTATGGACTCAGTGGGGCTCTTTATTTTAGCTCCTATTATATTGCCCTCGTAGAAATGCTTGCTTGTAAAGAGCTGTTGTAAAACGGGGATTACTTCGAAGTTAGACTGAATGAACGTAAGCGCCATATCGTCTACAACGGATTGATCAGCCGTTTCATAAACGAAGAACTCGTACATCTTTCTACAAATGTAATCTGCAATTTCAGCCGTACGTTCGCTAAAGATGATGTCGATGATTTCAGTGTATCCCCAATTCCCAGTCTGGCCAAATACCGTTTTGTTTTCGTTATCAAATCGGCCAGGATAAAAACCAACGACACCACTTATTCTTCGCCATCCCGTAAAAGCGCGCGCTATTTCCTGGATGTCCGCTTCGGAATAGTTTGGCTCACCATTCTTATTAAGTGGGCTCATGGTAAACAATTCCAACAGTTCGCGGGCATAATTCTCGTTAGGACCATCCTTGTGGCTTCCGTCCATATCGAGGTACTCGATCATGGCCGTGTTCAAGCCAAGCTCAGAAACAAGAGTTTTGTAGTTGCCCAGAGCATGGTTGCGAAGCAGGCTCAGGTAGTCGAAGTAATAATCATCGTTGTATCCATTGAGCGATGCGATGAGCAGGTTGCTCCAGAATAGGGCCACCTTGTCCCGCATGCCGGCGGACAGAAGGAATGAAATCCAGCGCTCATTGATTCGGTAATCTGGATTGTTCTCCTCCGGGTCCATTTCGGGTAATTCAAAAGCAGGCTGCGAAAGCGTTTCGCTTATTAAAAGATTTACAGCTTGCACCGGAGTTAAGGATAATAACTCAAGTACTTTTTGACGTGGTGCTCCCATCTGTGTACGGCGTAGGAGATGGGCAGCTCGTTGATAATTCCAGGGCATATCTGGGCCTGGCACATAGGGCTCAAGACCAATCCCTGTCATGGTCGTTTGATTCATGATCGACAAGTTTTTGTGTCTATAGGTGGGGGGCGACAAGATCAACTGGATCTTTACAAAGCGGGGGGCTTGTACAGGTAAAAGAGAGAGCCAGAGTGGGAAGGGAGTATCGGTTGGAAGGGGATCCGATTAAGGTAAGTACGTATTGTTTAGCACACTCTTGTCAAACAAAAACAATATATATACCAATATGGGTCATCCGTATGTTAAATTTTTAGTACCCACAATATTAAGCAAAAAACCGTGATTTATCGTCCGTTATTACTGCTTCTATATTCTTAGGTACAACAATTATTTGCCATAAATAAGCATTTGTATTAATAAGATATCAAAATATAGACTCTTTTTGCTTACGAACTTACCTCTTGGCCTGCACAGATACGAATGACGTCGAGCATAGATATGCTCAGCAATACATCGCCGTCAACTGCTCGAAACCATCCGCTTTCTTCTCAATATACTTAGGCCTCAATAGATGACTGCCTCTTATGCATATAGAAAACCTGATCTTCCACAAACTAGAAAAATACGTAGGCGAGCAATCCACCGTTGCTTATAGAGACGACGTGCTTCCGATAAACCCGCAGAGCATGCAATTCGTCGAAGCGATCACGAGTGCCTACAACAAAAAGTCGAATATTTTCTGGGGTTTCTTTGATGATAACTCGGACAGCTACCCCTTCCAAACCATGCTGGACGATTACCTTCAAGAATTATCGCCAGACGCATTTGTCGCCTTCTCTAAGCGGGCTATGGAGCATCTCCAGAAAGAAATCGATGATACACCTCTCGCAACGGGGGGATACATCATCTTTGTCCATTTTATTGAGGATGAGATGGATTTCGTCATTTGTGCTATCCTCCAGGACAAACATGGATTTACGATAGATCCAGATACCCTATTACTGAAGGATAGCCCACAACTCGATATCGACCAGCTTCGAGTAGCAAGCCGAATCAACGCTACCGTGTGGAAGATGAGCAGCTATGTAAATCATTACGTCTCTTTTCTAAATACATCGGGGGATGTATCTCGATATTTCAAGTCATTCATTGGATGCACGGATAATATATCAACCGGAGACCTTACGCTTGCAGCCATTGATGCAACCAGGGATCACCTGAGCACACTCAATCTTTCCGCGGCCGAGTACAACGATCGGTTTGAGCAAGCCATGAATCATATGATGGATAAGGCAAAGAAAAAAGAACCCATCAAGCTGGAAGGCCTGGCAGAACTCATCGACGAAGACAATCCCGACGCATTCATTGATCTGGCAACGAGCGATGGGTATGATGTAAGCCAGTCGTTTAACGGGCACAAGAGCTCGATCAGTGCTTCGGCCTATCATCTATTCAAAACCAAAGACCTGACGATTCGCTTTCACCAGAATATGTGGGGCAATTCCGTTCGCTGGGAGCCGCTCACTCAAAAGATCAT